>JANQQS010000041.1 GCA_028284955.1 Myxococcota bacterium
GCCGCCTGCGGAAGGGCGTTCAGAGCCTCTCCGCAGGCGGGTGGTGCTACCGACCGGCGAGGCGCCACGTCATGGCCACCAGAGCGTCGAGATGCTCCAATACGGACTTTGCTTCGTCTTCGCAGAGCTCCTGATGTTTGGGTTGAGGGTCACGCCCCGTCTTGACCCTCAACCCGAATATCAGGAGCGGATGCAGATGCTGAATCTGATACGGACACGATACGGACACGGGTGCAGACACCGACGCAGAATCAGATGCCGAACCAGATTCTGCGTCCGTATCTGCATCGGAATCGGGATCTCCCTCGGCGTCCGTATCTGCATCGGAATCGGCGTCTGATTCTGAATCAGCGTCGGCGTCTATGTCGGTATCCGAGTCCACGTCAGATTCAGCGGGTCCGGCTCGGCTTCGGTGCTCGATTCGACCATCAACCCATCTGATCGCAGCTCGAGCGCTCGAGCAGTGCCTGCTTACGTTGATAGTAAACTCGAGTCGCGCGCCATAGAGTGCTGAGATTTTGGTCTGATTGCGAGCGCCCCCACAGCGAACGACTGAGGAAGGCTTCGAGCCTTTCGCAGGGAGAGAGCGAGGAGGTAAGCCGCAATCAGGCCAAAAGATCAGCGCTCTAGCGAGTTACGCAGGCGGCACGCTCTATCCACTCCACACCGCCGCGGCCGTCGCGTAAGACGAAGAAGAAGCGCACCACGAGGCCTTCTTCGGGCACGTCTCCAGGGAGCGGAGTGTCCCATTCGACTTCGAGGGTGGTGGTCTCGTCGTCGTCCACGAACGAGAACTGTCGGTCGAACTCGCCCGCGGTGCTGAAGTGCGAGATTTGCAAGGACTCTTGCTGCGGTAGCGTGCGGGTTGGGTTTTCGAATACGAGCTCGAAGCGTTCGCGATCTTCCGGTGTCCATCCCGTCATCGTGATCAACAGCGGCGCGTCCTCTTCGGGGCGGGCGACAAGTTCGACCGGGGTTGCCTCGCTTTGGGCGCAACCGGTTTGCTCGGCGGGGAGCGGATCGCTGACCGGCCATTCGGCAGACTCGAAGCGAAGTGGCGACTCCGAAAATCGAGGGCGCTGGTTGGCGTCGTTGCCCAAATTGATGCGCGTGGCGGTGAAAAATGGTTCGCCCGCGTTGACGGGTTGCTCGGTTTCGGGGTCGGTGCAGAGCACGAGCTCTTGATTGCCCTCAACGGTTCCTGTGCCGACCGCCCCTGCGCCCAGGGCAGCTTCATCGAGATTCGGGACGCCCTCAGGGCACACAACCCCTGCAATGAGTACCTGCTGCGCGTCGGCAGGCAATTCATCTGCGGAGGGGATCGTGACGCTGAGCGTGGGCAAGTCGGAAGTTGCTTCCGCAGCGCCCGAGACCGCGATGGGGTCGCCCAGGCATCCCTCGACTCCGCCTCCATCGGTATCGGGAGCGAGGCACGCGCTCGCGACCCACGTCCAGGTCGCGTCGAACTCTGGCGCGACGACCAAGAGCCGCCAATCAAACGTCTCTCCTGGCGCGGGTCGCGTTTGGTTTGCGTTGTCGTCGTCGTTTTGCACGATGACTTCGGCTCCCAGCACGCGCGTATCGGCGACGACGGATCCGGGAGCGAAATCCATGGTGCATCCGCTCGCGGTCGCCGCCAGCGCAAGCGCGATCCATCGGTCGAGGTTTACGAAGCGGCGCAAAGTCACAGCTCACCTCGAATGCCTAGCGAAGGAATAATCGGCAAGCCGGATACCGTATCCGATTCGCTGAAGTCGAAGCTGTACGCGATGCCTTCTTGGTTTTGTCGGTTGTACACGTTTTGAATGTCTAGGTAGAGCGCCAGCTTCCAGTACTGAAACGCCCACTGTTTTTCGACGCGAACGTCGAGGCGGTGAAAGAGCGCGTCGCGGCCGGAGTTGGTGGGCCCGAATACCGCGACGTAGAGATCCGAATCGGTGTTGTAGACGGATCCGATAATCGGCGTATTGGGGTTGCCAGTGGCGAGGCGAAAGGTGCCGCTCAGCTCCCAGCCGCGCTTGAAGCGATACCCCGCCGCGGCGTTCAAGACATGGGTTTGGTCGAAATCGAAAAGCCGCGTAGGCTCGCCTCGATCGTTACGAAAGCTTCGCGAAAGAGTGTATGAAAGGAAACCGAAGAGCCCTCCTTTAGGCTGGATGCGACCGGATACTTCGAGGCCGTAGATGCGCCCGCGCCCATCGTTGGTGAAGCGCGGGAGCTCTAGGTTTTCGACCTGCACGATGCGATCCCACAGGTACTTGTAGAAGCCTTCGACGCCAAACGAAATATTGTCGGTGAAATCTTGCTCGACCCCGACCGAGGTATGCAGCGCACGCATGGGTTTGAGGTCCGGGTTGCCGAGCTCTTCTGAGAGCTCGTTGCCCTCGGGGGCTTGATTGAAGAGGCCGATGCCTGCTTTGAGACGCGTTTGCGGGCCGACCGACCAAATGGTCGCGAGCCGAGGATCGACGGCGAAATCTTGGAGAAAGCTGTAGTAGTCGACGCGAACGCCAGGAATCACGGTGAGCGATGGAACGGGCTGCCAATCGAGTTCGACGTAGGCGGCGGGTCGGCTCACGAACTCCCGTGCGTCGATAAAGGTGCGGTTTTGGTTCGAGAGCGCCTGGTCGCCCCCGATGCCGGCCGGGTTGCCTTCTTGTTGTCCGGGATTGATGCCCACGAACTCGATATCGAAGTCGGTAAAGAAGAGGTCGAACCCTGCCGTCAGCTGCAACTGTTCGCTGAATCGAATGCGCCACTCCGGTCGCGCATTGATAATGTTTTGTCGATTCTTGAAGTCGGCGTTTTCTCCGAGGAGGAAACGAATGTTTTCAGGGCCCACCGAAAGGCGAATGTCTTGGGTCACGCGATCGGAGTATTGGTGCTCCCACGCCGCGTCGAAGCGCAAGAACCAAAAGCGGGTCTCGAGGTTGCCGCGGAGCGCGGGATCGCTATCCGCAGGGTCCGAAAAAAGCAGCCTTAGTTCGTCACTCGAGCCATATGCTTTGAAGCGAAATCGATCGCGCGGCGTCGGCCGGTAGGTCACAAAACCCTGATAGTCCCAGTAGACCGGCGCGGCGATGACGCCGATGTCTTCGGGCACCAGCGCAGAGAAAAACGTGTCGATATAGCTGCGCCGCGCTGCGACAGCCATGGAGGCGTTGTCTCCCATCGGGAACTCCGCGAGGATAGACGCATCGATGACGTTGATATCGGCGACCCCGTGCAGCCCATCGGTCGCGGGATCGCGCGCGCCCACTTCCACGATGCCGCCGGTGAGACGGCCGTACCGAACACTGAAGTTGCCCGGATAGAAGTCGATTCGGTCGAGCAAGCGGGAGTTCATGAAACTCGTCACCCCGCCAAAGTGATACAGCAAGGGAATAGGCGAGCCGTCCAGGTACGTCAGGCTGTCTTGCGGCGAGCTGCCGCGTATGATCAGCTGACCGATGCCCGCAGGTGGCCGAGCCACGCCGGGCAACAGCTCGATGGTACGCAGCGCGTCGCCACGCGTGCCCGCGACGCGGGTGAGCTCCTCGCGCCGAATCGTTCGCCGGGTGACTTCGCGCGGCGGTGGATCCACAAACGCAGTCGCGCCATAGATGTCGTCATCCGAAACCGCGGCGTCTTCCGCCGTCAGCCGGTAGGTCAGCGTAAGCTCTTCTCCGGCCGGAACCGTTTCTCGCAAGGCGAATGGCGCATAAGCGTCTTTCGAAACCCGAACCTCGTAGGTCCCGGGCACAAGATCCTCGAACACGATTTCGCCTTGCTCGTCGGTGACTCCTTTTCGTTCAATTGCGCCCGCGGGAACGGAGCTTGTGGGCTCGGTGCTGGTTGGGTCCGCCGCTGAGGATGCATCGTCTGGAGAATCTCCGTCGTCCGTGGTTCGAGGAACCAGCGACACGTCAGCTTGGTCGATCGCCACGTCTTCTTTGGAGCGCACAAGGATGATGATACGGCTGCTGGGTGGCGGCTCCGCTTCGGGCTCTGGCGCAGGAGGCGAAAACACGTAGCGGTACTGGATGCGCGCGGGAATCGGCGTGTCGCCCTGCCGTGCGGGGCGAAATTGGAACTTGCGGGCGGCGGTGGCGGCTGCTGAGTCGAACGGTTCGCCTGCGGGCTGAACAATTTCGGCTTCCTCGACCGAGCCTTCGGCGCTGATCGTGAGCCGCAGCGTTACCGCGACTTCGCCTTCTTTGGGCAGCGCATCCTCTGCGACGTTGGCCTCGACAAACTGGGTCAGCTCGGGGGGCGACAAGGGAGCTGATTCGCCCGTTGCCTCCTCTTCGGTAGGGGGCTCATCTCCCGCAGGCTCTTGCGCCTTGGCGCGCGGGCTGAGCGACAACAGGAGCAGCCCAATCAGCGTAGTCGCTCTGGCGCAGCGCCCAAGCTTCGCGGAACAGGCCGTTCGTGAGGCGAGTCGAATCATCGTCGCAGGGAGCAAGGTGCCAGCCTGGAACGTGAACGGCATGGCTTTCCCGGCCAAAGAGTTGACCCTACTGACCGCCCTGAGCTCTACGCAGTGTGTCATCGCTGTGTCAGATGTTGCTGTGTCAGAAGTCGCTGTGTCGCCGCGTCGGCGTATGTCTGGCCGCGACGGTCAAATTTCTGGCCGGCAGGGTCATGCTGCGAATTGGCTGGCGCCGCATCCTACCAGTGAACCCAGTGAAGGCCCAGTGAACCCAGTGAAGGCCCAGTGAAGCCTGTGGAGGCGCCACGGAAACCGGCGACTCTGCAGGGCGACGAAGCCGGGCGACCCAGCTGGGCCTCAACGCCGATCAATAGGGCTGAGCAACGGGAGGATCGCAACGATGGACATGAATCAACAACTAGCCGCGCTGGCGGGGCTCGGCGCGACATGGGTGCTTTGGCTGCTGGTGGGCCTGTCAGTAACCTGCCTTTACGTGATCTTCGAGCGTGCGGTGTATCTTGCGCGCCATCGTGAGCCGCTCGCGCGACAGCGAAAGATTCGTGAGCTGATTCAGCAAGGAAAGTTTCGAGATCTTTTCGTACTGACAAAAGACCACGGCTCGATGCAGTCGCGGGTCGTTCGGGCGGCTCTTTCGAAGCCCGAGCAGGGCAGCGTGGCGGCTGAAAAACGCATCGCCAGCGCGCTTCGTTCGAGCGAACAAGACACCTCCCATACGCTGGGGTTTCTGGGCACGGTAGGCGCCAACGCGCCCTTTGTGGGGTTGCTCGGCACGGTGATCGGCATCGTGGGCGCGTTTCAGGAACTCGATCAGAGCGGTGGACGCGTAACCAGCGGGCTGATGGCCGAAGTTGGCGAAGCATTGATTGCCACAGCGGTCGGTCTCCTCGTCGCGTTGCCGGCTGTCGCGGCGTTCAATTCGTTTCAACGACTCATTAAGCGACGCAGTGCGCGAGCTCGTGCGCTCGGTGATGAGCTTCTCGCTGAACTCTCGGCGCGCGATTGTCGAGGAGTATGACCATGGCCGCGGTAGATGCAGAAGAAGAAATCACCTCGATCAATGTGACTCCGCTCGTCGATGTTGTGTTGGTGCTGCTCATCATTTTGATGGTCACGTCGTCCGCGTTGCTTTCTCAGTCGATTCCCATGGATCTCCCCAAGGCTGCGACCGGAGACACTATTCCATCGGTGGTGCGTATCGCGCTGGATCAGCGTGGGGCCACGTACTGGGAAGGAACCGCTATTTCGGAACGCGAGATCAAAGCTCGCGCAGCTGCCGCCTATGCCGACAATCGCGACGTTCGCGTGGTGCTCTCCGCGGATCGAAAGCTCGCCCACGGGCGCGTGATTCACGTGATGGACGTTCTGAGATCCGCGGACATCACCAAGATCGCGATTCAAGTTGAAGCGCCAAAGGAAGCGCAGCAAGTGGCTGCGCAACAGAGGGATGCACAGAGAGAAAAGCGATGAATGCTACGCGTTTCTTCGTATTCGTGCTGAGCGTGGCGGTGCATGGCGCGGCTTGGGGATTGCTGAGCGGAGCGACCCACGAGTCTGCAGCGCGGGCAGAGCGTTTTAGCGAAGTCGAGGTGCTGCCGGTTCCTGTCGACCCCGAGCCGAAGCTCGCGATTCCCGAGCCGACACGTCTCGAGCCCCAAACCCCCAAGCCTAAGGCGATTCCTGAGCCAGCGCGTAGCGAGACGCGTCGACCCAGCGCGCCATCGACCCAAACCCTCGCGACTGGCTCGTCCGCTCCCGAGCGCGAATCTGCGCCACGAAGCTTTGACGACGTAGTGCTCACGAATCGTGACGCTCCCGCGTCATGGAGCGTTCGCGCAGCAGGTGGCCCGCGCACGAATCAGAGAGGCGTCTCGAGCTCTGTCGCGCGGGGGGCAAGGGGCCAGTCCTCGGGAACCGCGGTGGTTGCCGTGGCCGACCTCTCTCGAAAGCCAAAGCAGCCGAACGCGCTGAGCACCATTCCGCGCCGATACTTTCCTCGCGACGCCCAGCGACAAGGGAAGGACGGACTCGCGCGCGTCCGCGTGCGGATTTTTCGAGACGGCGCAGTGCGCGTGCTTTCGGTGCTTTCGCAAACCGGTTCGGGGTACGCGATGGCCTGCAAACGTTTTCTGCAAGATTCTCCGCGCTGGTCGCCAGGCGTCGATCGAAGCGGCCGCGCAGTGACCACGGACATTGTGTTTCCATGTCGCTTCATGATTCGCTGAAGGAGTTGTTTCTGAGCCCGGTGGCTTGTTGACGCGGTCGAATCCAGGCGCAAAGATGGTGGAACGAATTCGATGATGGCGATCGATTCTAGGTGTGCGCGGCGATGAGCTTCGTTTCCGTTCCTCTAGTTCACAATGTGCTTCGCTATGCCATTGGGCGCGGGGTTTCCCGCGCGGCGCTACTCGAGCATTCGAGCCTTCGCGAAGAGGATTTGGTCGACTTAGACGATTGCGTTCCGTACGAGCGCATGTACGCGTTGCTCGAGTATGTGGTCCGCGAGCTCGAGGAACCGAGTCTTCCGGTCAACTTGGCGGAATCCACCGTGATCGAGAACCTCCACGTGATGGGGTTTGCGGTGATGACCAGTTCGACGGCGCGCGAATCTCTGGAGCGTGCGGTTCGCTACTGGCGGCTGCTCGCGGACGGCTCGTGGGAGCTCGAAGAAGACGGAGAAGACGCGGTGCTTCGATGGGTCGGGCGATTCCCCAAACGTCTCGGCGAGCGTGTGTCTGACGAATGCAAAGTCGCATCGTTTCTCCACCACACGCGCGAATGCAGCGGTGTACACGTGATTCCGAGCCGGGTGTGTTTTCGGCACGCCGCGCCCGCCGACCTCACTCGCCATCGGGAATTTTTCGGTATTGATCCGCGGTTCTCGGAATCTGAAGTCGAGTTTCGATTTCGGCTGGCGGATATTTCGGACAAGGTCGGCATCAAGGCGAACCCTGAGCTCAACGACTACTTCGTGCGGCAAGCCGAAACGCGGCTGCAAGACGTCGACGAAGGCGCGGGCATCGTCGTGCGCACGCGAGACGCCATCAGCCGCGCGCTCTCGAGCGGCGAGCCCTCCTGCGAATCGATTGCCCGGCGGCTCGCCACCAGCGAACGAAACCTCCGCCGTTCGCTCAGCGGTGAAGGAACATCGTTTCGAAAACTCGTCGCCGAAGTCCGGCAATCGCGCGCCGAGCTCTTGCTCAAGCGGCCGCGCACCACCATCACCCAGATTGCGTTTTTGCTGGGCTTTTCGGACGCCAGCGCATTCAGTCGCGCGTTTCGTCGATGGTGTGGAGTGAGCCCGCAAGCCTTTCGCGCCGCCGCGGTCGGGCCCTCCGAGTAGGGTCTGCGCACAACGCGCTTCGGTCGCTGGAAAAAACGTGGTATAGCCCCCGCGTTTCTACATACGCGCGAAACGCGCCTTCGGGTCACCACGGAGTACGAGCCCATGAACAGAGCGGAAAGAAGTTTTGACGTGTTCCAGCGCTGGGTGTTGTTGGCCGCACAGTTGTTGGCCGCACGGGGTTTCATCGCCGTCGCGGGTTTCATCGCCATCGCGGTGTCCGCGGGCGGATGCGTGCCGGACGTGGACGATGGAGCTGCCTCGGTTGAGAAATCGCAGACCGATGGCGCAATTACCTATGTGGACCAGGGCTGGTCGCTCGACGAGAGAAAAAAGTTTCATCACGAACCCGTAGGCTCGGGAATTGTGCCTTCGGCGTGGGTTCCGCACCTGAAGCTGGCCGACGGTTCGTCGCTCTTTTCAGCGACCACAAATGCGAAAAGCGGCCAGCTGAATCCGAGCGACGCCAGCGGCCTAGACACCGTGGGCATTATCGGCGGAGCCATAAGTCCGGGGTTCGAAGATGAACATCGAACCTATTGGGGCGTCACGTGCGCGTGGTGCCACACCACCGATATTCACTTCGGTGAGCGCACGATTCGCATCGATGGCGCAGGCGCGGCATCAAACGACGGGTTCAAATTTTTCGCGTTGCTCGGCGAAGCGCTCGGCGTTGCAAAGCCATCTGCGAACAATGGACGCTTCGACGAATTTGCCGCCGCTCTAGGCGTGCCGGGGCCTCAGCGCGACGCGCTGGGCGCGGAAGTCGAGATCTTCGCCGAGGTGTTTCGAAAAGCAGGAGAGATCAAAGCCAACCCGGTTGACGGGCCCGGACGAGGCGACGGGGTGACCGCCGTGATCAATGCGGCAATGACGTCGTTCGTGGTCAATGGGATGCTCGTTGAGGTGCCCGGCAACCGCTACGACCGAAACGCGCCAGTGGCCCAGCCTTCGATTTGGCGAACGAACAACAACGAATGGTTTCATTGGACATCGAGCATCAAGCAGCCTCTGGCGCGCGACGTATGGACCACGTCGGCGTTTTCGCTGCGTCGCGTGGAAGACTGGCAGGGTGACCCGAAGAGCGTCGACTCATTCGTCGATATCGACGCCATCGCAGCGATTCGTGAGAAGCTTGAAACCCTCAAGGCACCAGCGTGGCCGGAGGAGATCCTTGGCTCGCTTGATAAGGACAAAGTCACCGACGGCAAAGCGCTATTCGCCACCCACTGCGGGTCCTGCCACGATGGGCAAAAATACCTTGGTGAGGACCCCTTTGCAGCGACGTACTACGACATCGACGGGCTCGGCACCGACACTGCGGCGATCGAGAAGCTTGCCCTAACGGGGTTTGATATGCGCGCGATCGGCGGCCAAGAGAATATGAAACTGACCGACGCGTTCGCCTTGCTGACGAACAAGATCTTGGAACGAAGATACGTAGAGCTCGAGTGGGACCAGGAAAAGAAGACCGCGGCCACGCGAGGCCAGCCCAACGATTGGCGCCGAGTTCCTGGTTACCAAGCGCCCGAGCTCTGCGGCGTATGGTCCACTCCGCCCTACGGCCATGCCAACACCATCGCTTCTCTCGAGCAAATGCTTACCCACCCAAGCGCGCGCCTGACGTCATTCTACGTCGGCGGAGCGCGACAATATGACCCCGACTCGGTGGGCTATGTCACCGAGCAGCAAGGCCTCCCCGGAGAACATTTCCTCGACACCACCGTCAACGGAAACCTCGCCACCGGCCACGACTACGGTACCTATCTCGCGCCAGAAGAGAAGGACCAGCTCATCGAATACCTCAAAGCGCGCACCTGCGACGAGCGTGAAGGAGCGTTTCTACGGTGAGCAGGCTCGGGAGCATTGGCTCGCTCCGATGTCATCGATTCGGCATTCTGGTACCGTTTTGCGATGTCGAAATCTCAGCCCTACGCCGCCGCCGTTCGCGCCACCGACGTGGCGCCTCAAGCCAAGCGCTCGAACTACCCCGAGCCTTTCTTCAGTCGCATGGCGAAGCGCGAAAAGCGCAAGCTTGGCGATCACTTCGGACTCGTTAATTTCGGCGTCAACCTTACCACGCTGGAGCCGGGTGGAGAGTCGGCGTTGCTTCATCGGCACAGCCAGCAAGATGAATTCATCTATGTGCTAGAAGGCTGCCCGACGTTGGTGATGGACGATGAAGAGATCGCGCTCGAGCCCGGGATGTGCGCAGGCTTTCGCGCGGGCGGAGCGGCCCACCAGATGGTCAATCGTTCGAGCGAACCCGCGACCTATCTCGAGGTCGGTGACCGGACGCCTGGCGACGAATGCACATACCCTCGGGACGATCTAAAGGCGTCCCTTGATAAGGAAGGGAGCTGGGTCTTCTCCCGCAAAGATGGTCGTCCGTATCCAATCTAGTTGGTCGCGTCGTCGAGATTGGCGTTTGCGATGATTCGACAGAACCGTGATTCGACAGAACCGTGACTCAATAGAGTTGCGTTGAGGGATCGATGTTCTACAGTCCGCGCCCTGAACCGAACAGGGACACCAGTCTCCTAGGTTCGAGAGATCCGACTCGCGACGCCAATGGATTTTCGTTGCAGGGTAGCGCCATTGCTTATCGCCATGTTTTTGGGAGGCGCGTGTGCCTCTGCGTCGTCCGCGGAGCAGGAAGACGTCGAGAAGCAGGCGGGCAAGCTGCGTGGCTACGTCCGAGTGACGGTCGAGACCAGAACATCGAGGTTGAAGAAAGTTCAGATTGTGCGTCAACTTCCGATGACATGCGAGCGAGTGTACCCGGAAAATCTAGCGTCAGAATTGCACTGCACCAGTCGACGAGCGTTCGCCAAAATTCTCGGCACCGAACATCCCGGATTAGTTGCGCTCTTTGGGAAAGTGAAGTGTACACGGGAACCTCGACCCTGCTGGCCCGGCGCCTTTTGGCGGTGCAAAAAGGACCACGGAGGCTGGGGCGGTTGGCAGCAGGACCCCGCCGTGCCCGGCGTTCCTGACCCGCCGCATCGAGATGCTCCGCAGCCGGCGGGGAGGCGCTAAAGACACGTCGTGGATGAGTTTTCGGCTCCGAACAGTGTGATTTGGCGTTCAAAGCGCGCCCTCGTGAGCACTGATCGGGTCGGGGTGACAAGCGCCGCGGAATCGACCACGTTTTCGCGCCGCAGGAGAAGTACCATGAGCAAAGCTGGTCCATTCCTTCGCGAGCTCTGCGAAGAACGCAAAAACGTCGCAGGATTCGCGCTGATTGCATCGCTGGTCGCAATCGTTGGTTGTTCAGCAAGAGTCGAGCGGTTCGAGCCTCAAAAAGAGAAAAACACGACTCAAACCCCGATCCAGGATGGCAATATCCTGAACTTGTCCCAGAAAGCCTCGTGCGCTCGATATTCGTGGACGAAATGTACACAAACCGGCCGCGAGGCGAGTTGCCACGAAGTTACTGTGAATCGGAGCCAAGCCAAGGCGATTCGATTTTCGATCGGGGAGACGATTGCGTACCAATACACAGGACGGTCCAAGCTCCGGCAGGACGAGGCTCTGCTCAATCTAGTGATCGAAGACGCGGAGCCACATCGATTGAAAGACTGGGATGGGAAGCAATGTGACGTCGGGTGCAGCTTGTCGGTGAAGGCGGACTTACGGATGAGCACAGCCAACGTGAGTGGCAACGGTTCGACTCGACAGCTCTTCGCAGCTCAAGATTTATGTGGCCCGAACGACGAAGCTTCGTGCACGAGGCCTGCTCGAGACGTGAAGTTCGGTAATTCGCACCGGAGCATCCCGCCGTCCTTGGCGATGCTCTATTTGGGAGCGGACGCGGCGCATCTCCCTCAAAGCACACAAGTCCACTTAAAGTACATCGTGGTGTCGCCAAGCTCGACACCGAATCGCTCAGCGCAGATGTTCTTCAGTCAAGGAAAGCCAGGTGACGCGCCATTTGCCATGTTGACCCTGCACGGGTGCAACGAAGAGGGGTGACCGCGCGCTACTGCGCCCGCGCGACCTGCACGTACAAGGCGCCGCTGCTGTCGCGACGAACCTCGAGCGTCCAGGGGCGGCAGCATACTTCGCAGTCTTCGACGATGGTCCCTTACTGCACTTGCCCAACAAATCGCCGCGCTTGCGCAGCGGCACGGGCGGCTTGGCCAGCTGCAAGAAGTCTGGCAACCGTCATGTTCTCAGCCAGTGTTCCGATGTTGTCGGTACCCACATGCAATAGATCTCTTGGAAGCTGCAACGCAGCAATCGATTTCATGTTGTCGATGGACACTGCGCGAAACACGACATTGGAAAGCGGATTGACGTTCACCACCACGTTCGTTTTGCAGCGAAGACTGTTTAGAAGTTGTGTCGTTTCCGCTATGTCGTCGATGTAGACGGCGTGAGCAATGATGACCCGCAATCGACGAATTCGTTCGTCAGCCGCCCGCTGGGCAATGCTTCGCAAATACATATTCACGTTCCCTATGCCCCTGCGGCCCAGAAACCCCTCGCCGGCATGAATACGTAGAATCAGCTCTTTGTTCGCCGCGATGTCGAGCAGACGATCCAGAAGGCTCGTAAAGAAAGGCTCGCTGTCGTTACGTTCCTCCGCTCCGATGATGTCCACCCCGTGCACATCGGGATCATGAAGGAGCGCCAGAGCACGTTCGGTTCGAGATGACTGTTGATTGCGAAAGATTCCAACTATCGCGCGCAGTCTGCTCGCGGACCCGGGAATCGCGCCGAGCGCCCAGCGGTACGCGTCGATTTGCGCCGGAGCTATCTGCACGATTACGCGAGACACGCCCGATTTCATGATGCGCGCGATGCTGGCGTAGATCCAATCGTCGTGTCTCTCAAACGCGGCTTGGCGGAAACGCCGCACATGCTCGTAGGTTTGCTCAAAATTTCCTTGCCGAAGATCGAGCCGACTCTTCGCGTCCTCAAACGCGTCGACATGCGCGGGATCGATCCCAAGAGCCCGAATTCCTGCCGAGACCGATCCATGCTCCTGCGCAACGTAGAGGAGTTGCTCGGGTTCAAGCACCCCAGATAGATGGACATGAGGATCTTCCTCGTTCCAGGCGCCACCGAACAGAGCCGATTTCGAGCGGCTCGTCTCGCCGGAGTCCTTGTGATTTGCCGGGCAGCCAACGTGAACGAGGGCCAACGAATAGAGCAAGACGGGCAGGAATTCGGTTTGGCCAAAGCAGGAAAAACAACGTGTGCCGAAAACAGCCAAACTCCCACCGTGCTCCTCAAACGAGGCAAACAATATCCTTCGCGAACGAAAGCAGCGAGCTCCGAAGACTAACAGTTGCCCGTGTTCGTCGCATCCGCGCTGCGTCTACGGTGCGGACGACGATTCCTAGCGGGATCGATGTTCTTCATTCGGCTGCCCCGCAAGTCTGGTGGTCTTGTGGGTCGGGCTTTTCCGGGTGATTCTCCAGTCGACGCGCTGACGCAGCCTGACGTAGTCCCGGTGGGCGTGCGCTGAAGACACGTCGAGCATCGCGACTTGAGTGCCGTTGGTGATTTGATACCCCACCGCGTTCGGTAGCGCGCGCTACTGCGCCCGCGCGACCTGCACGTACAAGGCGCCGCTGCTGTCGCGACGAACCTCGAGCGTCCACGGGCGACAGCATACTTCGCAGTCTTCGACGATGGTCCCTTCGCATTCAGGGTCGATGTAGACGCTTACGAGTTCAAAGCAATAGGGGCATTGAATTTCCGCGGCGTCGTCCATGCGTAAAGCCTTCCACAAAAGCGCGCTGAAGGAGAAAGACGTGCTTGGCGAAAGCTGTCCGTCGGCGTGCATCAACAGCGTCGGAACAAGAACTCTTGTATCTCCACTTTGACATCCTTCGCAATCTTGCGGACCAAGTCTCGGGGCTTTGAGTGGAGGTACTTTTGGCGCTGATTTATACGCTAGGCGACTTCGACTGTCGCTGTACCCACGAACTCAGATTCGAGGTCGGGCTCGCCGTCTTCGAGCAACATGCCCACAACTTCTCGGAGGTTGATCTGCAGCTCGTCCAGGGTTGTCGCTTGGCTGTGTGCACCCGGCCACCCCGGTATATAGCCTACCAGCAGACCCGTTTCGGGATCTCGCTCGACCACTGCTGTGAACGTTCTCACGGAATTGTAATAGCACGGCCGCTAGTCACGATCGAATCAAGATTCGCGGGAACGCCGAGCGTTAGCGCAGGGCATCGCTTTTGATCGCGAGCAGTTGCCCGGTGCTGTTTTCGAAAATCCAGAGCGTGTCGCCGCTGGGGTCGAGGGCGAGGTGGCGCGGGTCGCCGAGCCCTTCCATCACGGTTTCGAACGTCCCATCGGGATGATAGGCGCGCAAGCTTCCGCGTTCGTTTTGAAAGCTGATGTAGATGCGATCTTTGAGCGCGCCGCGGTCGGCTACGGCCATGGCGATGGGGCCGCCGTTGACTTCGAGGAAAAACGGCTCAGCACCGCTTGCGTTGAGTCGGTAGACCGCGCCGCGACCGTCGAGGGTGAGCGCGAGGGCGTAGAGATACCCCGCGAGCGAGCCTTCGGTCGCGTCGCCGCTGGCCGGTGCATACACCGGGCCGGCGGGGAGATCGTAGACCTCCGGGTTTTCGCCCCCTTCGAGAATGCGATGTACGCCGTCTCCATCCGGCCAGACCGAGAACTCTGGAATGTAGATCGCTCGGCGTTCAGAGCCATCGTTCATCACTCCGCCACGATCCACCGTGAGCGCGCTGAAGCAGATTTGGTCGGCATCTAGGATCTGGTCGCCGGCTGGGGTCACGCGCACCATCGTCCCCCATGAGGATTGAAATGCGATTTCTCCGGTGCAGATGACCGCTTCGTCGTCAAACTCGTCGCCCGGTCCAGTAAACACCATGGTGGCGTAGAGAATGGGATTGAGCCCGAGGGGGAGACCGAGCGAGGTTTCGATCAATGACTCGAGCGACCCGTCCGAACGCACGCGAATCAGCGAGGTAAACCCTTCGCGGTCGATGCTCAAGCCTGAGTGATTGGTGAACACGATATGCGGCAATGGTTCGAAGGCGCTTTCGACTGGCGGAACGGCGAGGTCGAACACAAAGTCGCGAAGGCCCTGCCGAACTTCTTCGGCAAGCGGAACCGCGCTCAATCGGTACCCCGCCGAGACGGTGTAGCTTTTGCCGTCCACGACAACCTCCTCGGGCCCGCGCGGCCCTGCGCCGACGCATCCACGATCGGGGTCGCAAAATTCGCCAGCAGCCGTGTCGCAGGCGTCTTCCTCGGAAGATTCGCGAGGCGTCGCCCAACATACCCGATCGAGGCATAAGCCTTGCGCACAACTCGCGACCGAGGTGCACTCGGCGTCTTCGTCGCAGAGGACGCCATCGCCACAAAACTCGGGCGCTTCCACGGAACATCGCGGGTCGACGCATTGTCCCGCGAAGCAAGCGTCCCCGTCTGGGCATTGGACGTTCAGGCACGAGCGCGTAATCGGAACCGTCACCGACAAGTTCTCGCGTACATCGAGCAAAACGGGCCGTTCGATGAGGCTTGCTCCGCTCGCGTCGAGCAGCGACACGCCCAAACGGTAGCCATCGGGCATGACCGAGAGCTCTGCCACGGTTCGTTGAGGTAGATAGCCTTCAGTACCCGCCGGAGTAAACGACCGCTTCGAAGTGCCCAGCTCGTCCACTGGCAGCAGCGTGAGCTCTATGGCTTCAAACTCTCGGCCCACGAGCAGGTCGGTGCGCAGTTGAACCTGCAGCGTGTAGTTCTCGGTGGATTCGCAGCTCGCGAGCAACAGACCCACGCACACGAGCCAAGCACGGAAGATACGCGAGATGCGCGGTCCCCGGACCAGCTGCGCCCGAACGAACTGTGCCCGATCGAACTGGGCCAGTTCGAATTGGGCCAGATCGAATTGGGCGGAGCCGAGAGTCGCCATGCCAGTAAAATATTGTACCACGATTGCGTGGCGCCCGGATGGGCGCGCCCACAAGGGTCGTCATCCCGGCTGCAGCGAGCTTGGTGGTAGTGAGCTCGGTGGTAGTGAGCTCGGCGGTAGAGATTTGGAGGGCAATGTGCGAGTGTACCCCTGAGGGTGAGTGGTCTCGGGGACGCCCATGGCACATGGGCACGACGCGTGGAGGTAAGGATGGGCGCGGTTTCCGTAGGGCGTGCGGTGGCGACGGGTCTGGTGTTGACGGTGGCGGTTGCGTGCGTCGAAGCGTCGGATCCTGGGGAGTCGCGCGAAGATCCTGTGCGCCCCGTGCGTTTGAGCTTGGTTTCTTGCGGCGACGAAACCGAGAGCGTGACCCCGGGAGATTGCTACGGCGCCATACCGCAGCGAACCCGGTTGGCTCGGGCAGGCAAGACATCGCTGCAGATTTCGATTTGGCCATCGGCAGACGGGCGAACGCGGGATGCGGCGGCGGATCTTTCCGACTATTTGGGTCGCATCACGGGCGCATCGTTTGCGGTGGTGGAGACCACCGCGCCTCGCGGCATCGTGCTCGGAACGCAGTCTCAGTGGGGCGACGATGTACCGGGGCCGGGGCTGCCCATCGCTACGCCCCCCTACGACGAGACGCACATCATTTTCTCCGAGTCCTCGCGGCTGTGGCTAATCGGAACCACATCATGGGGCGCGGCGCAAAGCGTCTGGAGCTTTCTTCATCACCTGGGGTATCGCCATTTCTTTCCTGGTGAGGAATGGGAAATCGTTCCCGATCAACCAACCGCGACTGTATTCCTGTCCAGGCTTCATACCCCAAGGCTGCTGACGCGCGACTTGTATGCGGGCTTCGGGTTTTGGCGACCGCCTGAAGGGAACGACCCTACGCAACCACGCGACCGGCGATGCTCCCCGTTTTGGCCCACGCATCGATGCGACTTTGAAACCTGGCGACGGCACAACCAAATGGCAGGACCGCTCGATTTCTCCCAAGCACATATCTATCCGAGCATTCAAGAGTGGTGGGAGGAGCGCTATGCCTACGAAGACACGACGGGGCAGAGCATCCCGGTCGCGTTTCCGAGCGAGCTGCTCGCGAGCAAGCCTGCGGCATCGGGCGGCCTCGAGGATTCGTCCCAGTTCTGTATGACCGGTAGCGCGACGCGGCGGGTGCGCGATCTCAACGGAGCGAAGCACGAGACCGTCGTCCGCACCTTTACGGTGCGCGATATCGTCATCGAATGGGCGCGCGAGCAGGTCGCCCAGCATCCCGATCGATTTGTGATTGGGGTTGAGCCCGCCGATGGCTATGGCGCGAACGCATGGTTGGCGGGGGATTGCGACGACGAGCGCGTATTCGACAGCATCAGCGATCGGGTGGTCTGGCTTGCCAATGAAGTCGCGCGCGAGTTTCCCGATCGCTTCATTGCGCTCAACGCCTACAGCGCCCACGCGCCGGCTCCGCAACGCATCGACCCGGAGCCCAACGTGGGCATCGGAGTCGCGACGAACTTTTCGGCCCCGGGCCAGAACCCGCTCGAGATCGCGCAGAGCTGGTCGGCCGCAGGAGCAGAGCTCAACGGCTTCTTCACGTATCCGGTTTCCATTCGAGACACGCGAGATGTATTGCGAACGTTTCAGCCCAACGGCTTCTTTCAGCAGATTCGCGAGCTCAACGAGTATCTCGAGAGCGGGGCGCGGTTTGTCAAAGCGGAGTCGGGAGCTGGCTGGGCGTTTGTGGGGTTGACCAATCTTGCGATTGCGCGCGCAGGATGGCTCGAGCGCGGCGAGACTCTGAATAGCCAGCGGTTGCTCCAAGATTTCGCGCAACGCGCGTTTCCTCAGGTCGGAGAAGTCATCGCTCGTTTCTACGATCGTTTGTTTACAGAGCCTACACTGAGCCGCGACTACGTCGGTCGGCTCTACGATCTGCTCGCCAAAGCCTGGCCTTTGGCTTCCGAGGAAGAGCGGCAGCGACTGGAGAAGCTTGGCCTCTACGTGCGCCACGTGGAGCTTTACAAACACTATTGGAGCCAGTGTTTTCGTTCGGCGGCGCGACAAAGCGCGTTTGAAGAATGGATGCAGTATCTCTACGCGATTCGCCACGACCAAGTCGTGCACACCCACGGCATCTGGCAATCGTTCGCGCCAACCCGCGGACCGCGCGCCGACGGAAGGGTGACTGTTCCGCCCGGCGCTCGCGCGAACTGCCCCAATGCGAATCTCGGTTGCCCCGGGCCGAACCCGTGGAAAGCAGGCGCTCGGCCTATCGTGGATGAAAGGTTTCTTTTGGCAGGCGCAGCGCGGAACCCAAGGCGCGACCACGTTCCCGTGAGTTTTTCCAGCACGCTGCAGCCTGCGAACGTTCCTCACCCGGCCGGCTCCGACGTGCTCTCTCGTCGTCGTGAATGGCCCTATCGAGGAGACCAAACTTTTTTTTCGTGGGTGTCGCCAAGGACAGCGTCGTCCATGGCAGGGTCGTCCACGACAGGGTCGCTCGCGTTCACGCTCACGAGCGGCGCGGTGCCCGCCCTCTGTCGCGGCAATACTGGCGTGGAGATGCTCTTTCAATCGTCGGATGGCGTGACGCAGGACAAAAGACGCTTTGACGGGTGCAATACGAACCACAGCGTCGTGTTGCCGAGCCGGTCGACCGGTTTTCATCTGATCCATACCGAAGATTTCGGGCAAGGCGTGCGGCTCGACTGGGCACCCCGCGCAGACCCCGATCAGCGCACGCGCATCGTCGCCGGGCTCGGCCGAAGCGATGCCACCAACGCGCACTTTCACAATGTATGGAACGGCTTTTTCTACGTTCCCCAAGACGCCACCGTGGTCGGCGGTTGGTCAGACAAAAACCTGCGCTTGTTTGCGATCTATCGCGACCCGGTCTCTGGGGCCTGGAGGCGAGCCAACTTCGATTCACACCTCTATTCGGCCGCTCAATGCGACCTCACGAACGACGCGGAGGTACGAGAACACTTCACCATCCCGGTCCCTGACGACATGCCAGGGACAGGCCAAATCTGGGGCTTCGCGCAAGTCGCGAGTGACCGCGTGGTGCTTGAAACCGTGCCGCCGTATCTAGCTCGCGACGTCGACGAGTTTTTGTTGCCCGAAGATGTCGTCGCGGCGGATGGGCTTTAGGGCCCTGCTTCTTCCGTTTTTTCTTCCCACACTCTGTTCTTGCACTCAAATTCTTTTACGAGGTGCTTCATGAATTCGTTGGGATCTTGAATGACTGCCATGCATTTTTCGCCTGGATTACAGCTCTTTGGAAGTTGATGCTGAAATATCACCACCTGCCCTTCTTGACGGCAGTGTCCACGCGACTTGTTTGCTGTCTTGACGATTGCGAAGGCGTCTCGGAGATTCATCGATTGGTTTGTGCTCGCTAAAGCAATGAGGGTGCCGATGTTTGTGGTGCATTGCGCCGCGTCGTTTGCGGTCGAGTACGTGGGAGTTCCGGCAACAATTCCCAGCCCCCCCAAAGACACTAGGCCGGCCTTCTTGAGAGCAGGCACGCTGACCGGTGCGGTCATCCATACGACCTTCAGCACCAGTGCGCCTGAGATCGCCACGATGCCGACCCGGATTACGTTTTCGAACCACGAAGGCTCGAAGTCAGGCGTTGAGCCGCAGATGTAGACCTTGAATGACGAATCATCGAGCTCTTCGAGCTTGTCCGATTCGCGGCCCAGAAAAATCGAAAATTTCTCTCTCTCGTTTGCGCTTTGGGGAACATCCGCGGCACACGCGGTGACCGAGAGCGCGACGACGACGGATAGGTATTTCATTGCGAGAACGCATCAAGCAAAAAATGTGCCAAGTTTTGCTGTGCTTGCGGTTTTAGCGTTTGGCAGAAACCGACGCGTCCAAGAACGCTTTGCGGACGGCTTGGAGGCGGGCGGTTTCGTCGGTCCCTTTTCGCCACGCGATCCATATGGGTTTGCGGTACGAGGTTTCCGCGTTCTCTAAAGATACGCGCTCGAGCTCTCCGGTCTCGAGGGCATCGCCGAGCGCGAACGTGGGGACGATGGCGATGCCAAGCCCCCGCTTGGTCAGAGCCAGCGTTTCTCGAACTTCCTCTACGTCGCAGCGGTTCCGTTGGGGAGGGGGGCCGAGGTGGCCGTAGAGCGTTCCCCACCATGGGCCAATCATGCGCAACGAGTTGCCGAGGTACGCGTGCTCCCGCAGTTCTTCGGGAGTTTTCGGGGTTCCGTGTTGCGCGAAGTAGTCTGGCGAAGCCACCGCGACGATTTCTTCTTCGTACACTTGCGCCTTTTCGAGCGCTCCTGATTCGCGGTGTCCGAAATAGAGGCTGATGTCGAGCTCGCCCTGCAGGAGCTGGTCTTCGATCAATCCGGCATCACCAAACGCGACCTCGAGTTCGAGCTGGGGGTGATGTTCGAGCAGCTTTCGAATTCGCGGGCGAAGCCAGAACTGATAAAACGGCCCCGGTCCGCCAACCCGTACGCGGCCGCGAATATCGTCTCGGTTAGTTCGCGTCCCGTGCAAGGCGTCGTCGATATTTCGAAACTCGGGGGCCACTTTGTCGAGCAGCCCCATGGCGGCTTGCGTGGGTTTTGATCGGCGGCCCACCCGCTCAAAAAGCGGAAACCCGAGCTGCCCTTCGAGGGTTTTGATTTGATGGCTAATCGCCGAGGCGGTGATTCCTCGCCGCTTCGCCGCTTCGGAGAAGCTCGAGGCATGAACGACCTCTACGAAGCTACGAAGGAGGTTGTAGTCAATCAGCATGGGTTCGGTCCGTAGTTCGTTCCGGCAGGGGCAGCACAATCATTGAGCCGCGCAGTCGTTGAGCCACACAGTCGTTGAGCAGAGCTCATCAGTTTCTCAAATGGTTTTCAGTAGACGGGAAGCAGCCGCCATGTGATGGATGCTTCCGTCGATTGCAGCCCAACGCGGTCGAAGCGAACATAGACATATCATACAGAGAAAACAATAGAGGAAGATCATCATGAAAAAGAATGCACAATCAAACAGAGATCCGAAGGAACTCACGAAGGGCGTCGCGGACGCTCAGAACATGTTGAGCAAGATGAGTGAGAAAATGAGCCCAGCAGATCTCGCACAAACATTCGGCGGCGCGACCGCGATCAATATGATGGACGACCTCAAGTAGATCGCTTTGGAAGTGCTGGCGGTTCTGTGCGTGGCAGATGGTTCTGCGCGCGAGGGTTTTGCGTGCGGAAGGCTCGCGTACAGGCCTGGCCAGCTTTCGAAAGACTTGCGGTACGATGCGCTGATTTTGAATTGGTTGTTTGTGGATTGATCGGTTTGGATTGAAGGATGCTCGACATGGAATCGGCTCGATATGTTCGTCAAGAGATGCCGTGGAGCGATCCCGAAGTTGCGTCTGCGGCGATGCTTCGCGCGATGACGAGCGGGTGGGTTGAGTTCGAGGAACGAATGCAAGCGCTCGACAAGAAAGACGGGATTGCCGTGTTTCTGGAGCACTGCGTGACGCATGTCCCATTTTATCGGGCAATGTTGGGACGAGACGGAGAAAACCCGCTCGAGCATGTGCGGTCAGGCGGGCTTCAATCATTTCCGGTCTTGGGACGAGCGGAGTTGATCGAATTTGCGTCGGATTTTCTGTCCACCCATGACCCGGCGCCCGCATGGCGCTTTTGGACGCACACGGGATCGACGATCCCGCCCGTCACAACGTTTACTGACCATGTCGGTTGGTACGGGATGTTGCTCGCGCAGTATGATGACATCGCCCTGCGAGAGCCCGCTTTTGTGGACGCGCTGCGTCCTGAACAACTTGCCGTTCTGGCCCTCGATGGCTACGGCGGCGCACCGGTATTTCGGATGTTCATGCCGAACTTGCAGCTTTCCATTCGCGAATCGGCACGCTTCGGGCGCTCGCGAGCGAATAGCGGCGAACCGTTTTCAGATGAACTGCCTTCTTTGCAGGAGGACATCGAGCTTGTGCGACGGCTGCGGGTGAATCCGCCGCCGATGATTCATATGCGACCTTGGGGAGCGATGTGCATGGCGGATCTCGACGAATATTGCGACGCGTCGACCGAACGAATCCGACCTAAAGTTCTATTTCTCTCGGGCGGCAATCTATATGACGACCATCGCCAGAGGCTCGAGCGCTGGTTCGAGTGCCCGGTGTACAACGCGTACGGCATCTCGGAGGGCGGGTGCGTGGCCGTTCAGGACCCAGGCCAGAAAGATTATGACGTCGTGCCGCGCGTGCACCTTGAAGTACGTCAAGAAGACGGTGAAACAAAAGAGGAGGGCACAGGGGAGATCGTGTTGACCAACCTGTGGAACTGGACCATGCCGATCGTCCGTTATCGGACGGGAGACTGGGGAACGCTCCGCTGGGGAACTTCCGAAGACGGGTACCGGATTCAGAAGCTCTCGAACTTTTTTGGCAAGACCGCCCGCACGTTTCTTCGCGCCGGACGCCTCGTCGACCCCGCGCCCTTATTTCGGAAGATCGTGGAGCAGCTTCCTATCCGGCACTACCAAGTGGAACAGCGCCCAGATGAGAGCCTGCTCTTTCGTTGGGTTCCGGAGGGTGAGCGCGACCATGACCGAACCGCAGCCGCAGCCGCGATTCGAGCGAGGGTTGCACAGCACTTTGGCGACGCGCCGCTTCACATCGAAGTCGCAAGCAGCCTCGTGGCCCGCTTTGGAAAGATGCACCGCTTCAGCCTGTCTTCTTGATCGCGCCGACGACAGACGGGTCCAAGTGCACGTCGAGCTGCGGGAACGCGATCACAATGTTGTGGGCTTTGAATGCCCACCACACGGCTTCGTGCAGTTCTGAAAGAGCTGGTTTCCAATCCCAGGGGCGCCGCATCCAGACCCCCATTTCGAAGTTGACCGAGTTGTTGCCGAACCCCGTCATCACCACCATGGGCTCTCGGCGGGCGCCCCACTTTCGGCTTACCTCGGTCGCTACGGTTTTGAGCGTGTCGAAGACTTGGTTCATATCTGCGCTGTAGACGACGCCCACAGGCACGCGAAGGCGGTATTCGGTGTTGCCCAGCGTATAGTTTTTGACGGTGGATTGAATCAGCGCGGAGTTGGGCACGATCATTTGCTCTCCATCGCGGGTTTCGACGATCGTGGCGCGGATGCCCATTTCTTGTATTCGGACAATACCGCCTTCGACTTCGACAATGTCGCCGGGTTTGATGCTCTGCTCGACCAAGAGAATCACCCCTGCGACAAAGTTCTGGGCAATGCTCTGCATTGCGAAGCCAAGACCAACCGCGAAGATGGCGCCTGCTGCGAACAAGGCGCCGAGATCGATGCCTATCGTCTGCATCGCGATACCGAAGCCGACGAGCAGCGTGACGTAGTGCAGCAAACGGCTTACGGCTCGAACTGTGCCTTCGTGATCTACTCCGCGAAATCGAAATGCTTGGCGAGACGCGCGCTGAACGATGCGCGACGTGAGCAAGGTGAGCGCAATAATCAGCACCACCGTGACGACCGTGGCCATGCTGATGGGCGTGCCGGCGAGTTCAAAGAGCGTCGCGTTAAGCGCCTTCCAGGTTTTCGCGGCTACGCCATTCCACGTCATGGAGAAATCCTTCCGTTGCCACTTGTCCTACGGCGCAGACATCGACGGAGGCAAATTATGTTTGCCGAATTCTTCGTTCGGGCGAGAACCCATCGAGAACTTGAGCTCGCCACCGGCCAGGAGCGTCTCGTGCTCGATCCACGCCCGGGTGAACGGCTGCCCGTTGAGGGTGGCGCTTTGAATGTAGCGATTCTCGGACGACGTGCCTTTCGCGCGAATGACGAATTTCTTTTCTCCAAGGTGCAGCGTGCTCTTTTCGAACAACGGGCTAGTGAGCACGTAGTACGGAAAACCGGGGGCTACGGGGTATAGACCGAGCGCGGTGAGCACAAACCAGGCGGAGAGCTGTCCCGCGTCGTCGTTTCCGGTGATGCCGCCAGGGCCGAGCCCATATTCGGTATCTTGGAGTCGGCGCACAATATCTTGAGTGCGCCATGCTTCGCCCGCGTATACGAACAGAAAGGGAACATGATGGCCGGGCTCATTGCCGTGCCAGTAGTAGCCGGCGTCGAACATGGCGCGAAGCCGCTCGACGAACGTTTCGCGACCCATGAGCTCAACTAAGCCAGCCACGTCATGAGGCACGAAGAAGGTATAGTGCCACGCGGTGCCTTCGGTGAAATAGGGCTGCCGAGCCGCTGGATCAAAAGGTGTCGCCCAGCGTCCGTCGCGATGGCGGCCGCGCATGAATCCCGTCGACGTATCGAATACGTTTCGGTAGTTGGTGGCGCGCTTCTCGAGGTCACGAACGTCTTTGCCAAGCGCGCGGCCGAGTTGAGCGAGGGCGAAGTCGTTGTACGCGTACTCCAGCGTCCGAGAGACTTGCTCCGCTTCGTGAAACGCTTCGGCTATCGGCTCTTCCAGCGGAAGATATCCGTGCGCGACGTACGCGGGTAGGGCGCGTCGTCCTTTCCCGTCGACATATTCATTGCGCGGCGGGGTGTCGTGCGCGTTTTGTTTGAGCAGCCGAAAAGCGTCTTCGGCGTCGAAATCGGTGACGCCCTTGACGTATGCGTCGGCGATGATCGACGACAGATGGTCTCCGATCATCGCGGATGTATAGCTATTCCACATGGGAAACGTAGGCATCCAGCCGCCGTCTTGCCCTTTGCGCACCAGCGAACGCACCAGGTCGCGCGTCGTTTTCGGAGCGAGTAGCGTCAGCAAAGGATGCACGGCGCGAAAGGTGTCCCACGCTGAAAAATCGCCGTAGTATGGGCGACCTTTCTCTTCGACGAGATTCCCGCGGCTGAACGCTGGAAACGATCCGTCCGTATCGCTCATCGTTCGCGGATGAAGCAGCGCGTGGTAGAGGCTGGTGTAGAACTTGATGCAGTCGTCTCGCGAACCTTCGACGTGTACACGGCCAAGCAGATCACTCCACGCCGCTTGCGATTGCTTGTGCACCGCGGCCAAACTCCACTCTGGAATCTCAGCCTCGAGGTTTCTCTTGGCCCGCGCGATGTCGGTAAACGAAGTGCCCATCTTCGCGCGTACTATGTTGTCTGACGGAAGATCGAAGCGAACGTAGGCGCCCACGGTTTCGCCAGGGTGAGCGGTGCGGTTCGCGCCGGCGGTTTTTTTCGCTTCGGTTTTTTTCGCTTCGGTTTTTTTTACGTCGGGCCCGTGCGCTGACATCGTGCCAGGGTGGACCTTGGTTCCTGCAAATGTGCCGAACTCGGCGAACGGCTGGTCGAAGACCACTACGGCATGACCCGAAAACCCAGCCCGTTTTCCGTGTCCTTGATAGATTCGATGCACCGGGTTTTCGGCGTGAATAGTTCGGGATTGGGGATCGACGACCACCTGTCCTAAACCCTCGTCGCTATTCGGCTCGAATACGATGTACGCGGGCTCACCCTTCGGAAAACGAAACTCGAAGATGCCCGATCGAGATCGTCCGCTCATCCGAACAACAACGCCGCTATCGAGCGTGACCTGGTAGAGCGATGGTCGGGCAACCTCGCGCGTATGCCGGAAATCTGACGCGCGGTCTCGCGCGGCAACCCGGAGAGGACCTGCGACGGGCATCAAGGTGAAGCTTCCGTAGTCTTGAACGCAGCCGCCGCTCAGCCAGTGGGTGGCGCGAAACCCGTGAATCTGGATGTCTTCATAGTAGTACGGAGCCACGCACTTTTTCTCGCTCGCGCGGGTCTGAGGCGTCCAATACGTCATGCCATGCGGCACGCCGACCATCGGCAACGTATGAGGACGGAGCTCCGTTCCGTCTCCGTGGCGCTTGGCGCTTGGTGTGTCGGAAGTGCCCGTTCCGGTGCGGGTGTCGATGAGGAACGCGTAGTCTCCGGCAACTCGAGCTGGGCGCGCGTTCGAACTAGATCCACGCGCGGAATCGGGAGGCGGCTCGATGGCGACGGGATGTGCATCCCATCTCAAGAAAAGCGAAGCCAGAACCAATATCCGAGCTAGCCCATGCCTCGGAACATTTGTTGCCGCTTCGTTCGTGGATCGGCCGGCCACTCTGAGAGTATGAAAGAGCCTCGCGTTCGGAGCTAACCATCCGTGTCTGCGCGGAACCTGTTTGCGAACTGGTCAACCACCAGACGAAACCTTCTCGCATCCCCCAAGGCACGAACGCTCATCATGGCGCCTTCGAGTGAGGACAGGAACGCCGATGCAAGATGGGAGGCGTTCTCTTCTTGGGGTAGCGCGCCGCGGACCTGTGCCATCTCGAAGATGCCCTCTAGCCAACGTTCGCTTTCGACAAAAAACGCTCGAACTTCAGCTTGCATCGGTGGCGACAGTGTCTCGTATTCCACCGCGAGCGTTCCGCACAAGCACATGCGACCCGCTTTGAGCGTGTTGAGAAAAAGCTCGGCGAAACTCGACAGCGTATAGTGCAGATCGGTCTCGGTGGTTTTGATCTCACGAACCGATTCCATAAACTTCTCCCGGTAGCGATTCGTCATCGCGGTTCCGAGGTCGCTTTTGGTGCGAAAGTGATGGTGAATGCTCGCCGTGCGGATGCCGATTCGTTCGGCGATGTCGCGGTAGCTAAACGCGTTGAAGCCTCGCGTTTGAGACAGTTCTTGGGCGACATCTAGAATCGAGGTCTGCGTTTTGGTGAACTTCGTCATGGGCGGGTTCTAATTACCCAATATTTCCATAGGTAGATTAATATCCACGATTCTATTGAAAAACAAGTTCTCATGTGGCATCAATCTACTTATTGATAGGTAGTTTTATTGGGGGTGTTCTCATGGTTCAAAAAACGTCAATGGTTGTCGGTGGTTCCAGCGGAATGGGCTTCGAGGCGGCGAAGCGACTCGCTCAGAGGGGGAGCGATTTGCTTCTTGTCGCACGCGATGCCGAAAAATTAGAGCGCGCTCAGCAGACGCTTTCGGCAGCTGGCGCAAGCTCAGTAAGCGTGCATCAAGCAGACTTGAGCAAACGCGCGGAGGTGGATGCGTTGGTGGCGGCCATCACCAATCATCCGCGACACGTGGCCTCTCTGGTGAACGCGGCCGGGGTCTTCGCGCCGAAACCGTTTACCGAACACGCGCGCGACGACTACGAAAAGTACCACGCGTTGAACGAGGCGACGTTTTTCATCACCCAGGCAGTGGTGAAGAACATGAAACAGCATGACGGCGGCGCGATCGTCAACATTGGCTCGATGTGGGCGAAACAAGCCATCAAGGCTACCCCTTCCTCGGCCTATTCGATGGCCAAAGCAGGTCTTCATGCGCTGACCCAGCATCTCGCGATGGAGCTCGGCGACGATGGGATTCGCGTCAATGCAGTGGCGCCGGCGGTGGTGGTGACGCCGATCTATAGCGCATTCATCGATCCGAAGAACATCGAACGCACGCTCACGTCGGGGTTCGATGCGTTTCATCCTATCGGTCGCGTTGGGCGTCCGGGCGATGTAGCTTCGGTGGTGGATTTCTTGCTATCCGATGAAGCATCGTGGGTCACGGGAGCGGTATGGGATGTCGACGGCGGGGTGATGGCGGGCCGCAACTAGGTCTGGCGACTCCTCGGCATATTCTGCCGGTCATCGTCGGGGCGCAGTTTGCGGGTACGTCGCTTTGGTTTGCCGGCAATGCAGTGCTTCCTCAGCTCAGCGCCAAGCTCGGCGTAGACGGAGCGATCAGCGATATGACGTCGTCGGTGCAGCTTGGCTTTATCGTCGGCACCGCGCTGCTGACGCTATCCGGCCTTGGAGATCGATGGCCATCGCGCGCGGTGTTCTTCGTCAGTACGACCATCGGCGCGCTCTTCAATCTGGGCGCGCTGTGGGCCGAGAGCCTGGGCGAGATGTCGGTGTTGCGGTTCGGGGTAGGGTTCGCTCTCGCGGGCGTTTATCCGGTCGGGATGAAAGCAGCGGCGAGCTGGTATCGACACGGGCTCGGCAACGCGCTGGGCTTGCTGGTCGGAGCGCTCGTCTTGGGCACCGCCCTTCCGCATCTCGCAAGTGCCGCGTTACCTTGGCGCACAACGCTCACCATCGTTTCGGGCTTCGCGTTCTTGGGAGGGGTTGCGGTCTTCGTCGCGGTTCCGGAAGGCCCCCATACCCGACGCGCTCCGTTTCGCGCGCGGGTGATTCCAGAGCTCCTTCGCAATGGGAGGTTTCGGAGAGCTGCGCTCGGATACTTCGGGCATATGTGGGAGCTCTATACGTTTTGGGCGTTTCTCCCTCTACTCCTCGCGCTTCACGGCGAGCTATCGATCTCGCTGACAACGTTTGCGACGATTGCCGCGGGTGCGGTGGGGTGCGCGGCCGGAGGGGTTGTCGCGTCTCGTCTGGGCAGCCGTCGCGTGGCCAGAGTTCAACTCGGCGCGTCGGGGGCTTGCTGTTTGCTCTTGCCCATTGCGCTCGCGTTGCCGGGCTGGGCGTTTGCGGTCTATCTATTCTTTTGGGGAGTGGTTGTGGCGGGAGACAGCCCGCAGCTCTCGGCGCTGACGGCACAAGCCGCGCCGCCGGATATGGTCGGGACAGGGCTTTCGCTGACCACCAGCCTCGGGTTCGCGCTCACCGTCTTGAGCATCGAAGTGGCCGACGCCCTCGGGGATGTACGCGTGGCGCTGACGGCGCTAGCGATAGGCCCCGCGGTCGGGGTGTTCGCGTTGCGTAGCGGAAACGATTCGGCTGCCTCGCCAGAACGATGAGGTTATCGAAAGCGGTCGGTGCGTTCACAAACGAACCGACGCCGGTTGGACCGCCCAAATAGACGCACAAGTATTCGATACTGTCGCAGCCAGAAAAAATTGAAGCAACCGTACGTGGGGTGTGGTGACGAGACACCTTGACTGCGGGCAGGAGTCTCCAGCGCCGAACGCAATCACGCTCGTTTTCGTGATCTAGAGAGCATTTCGAAAAGGAACGCTTTTTGCGTGCGTTCGATGGAACGCTCACGTCGGAGGTAGTTCATGATGCGTGGCTCTTGGCGAAGTGTGAATGCGTCGTATTGCGGGTTGCGGGCGGTGATGCTCATCGCGATGTCCGGCTTGCTCGGGCAAGGTATACCGGGATGCGGAGCGGACGGTTTGAGCAGCAGACGTTCGAATGGTGCTGCAGATTCCGCAGGTGACGGAATCAACGCGGGCGATGGGACGCCTGGCGACATCGATGGCGACGGAATTCCGAACGCCTCCGATCCGGATCGCGACGGCGATTTGCTCCCGAACGACCGTGAGTTGGAATCCGCTCGTATTCGACATCCAGGGTGACGGGTCGGGGCTGGATAGCGCAGTGATCGATGCGGTGAAGACTCTCGTAACGTCCACGCGACAAGATGTGACCACGCGTACCGAAAACGTGGCTGGCAATCCGGACGACTTCGATGCGACACGTTTCATCAAAGCCATTCGCCCGCGCGAGGGTTATCGTGATGGCAAGGCGGGAGAGGTGTACGACCGATTCGACGAAACCACGTTCTACGGAGTTGCGGCAGGCACCGAGGTGGAGTTTGACGTCGTGTTTCAAAACGACGAGCGGCCTCATTTGGACGAACCACAAGTGTTCAAGGCCCGCATTGTCGTGGTGGGAGAGAACAACGCCGACCTTGATGCGCGGACGGCGCACATTGTGGTCCCCCCCAACTCGCCTGACCTCATACTGAACTGAAGCATGTTGCCGGTCGGTCCTTAGTCGCCTCGCGCGCGGTCGCCGTGTACAAACCAGGGCTTGCAGCGTGCGCGCCCTGGTTTGTACCGTTGTCGTTCGGCGTTTCTAGTTTGCTAGCGAAGTGATCCAGCAGCCGTTCGGCGTGCCACCCCAGGCGCCGGACATATGAAATACGTCGGGCGGGTGGATGCCGCCAGCCGGCAAGCCGCCGACTGTGATCCTCCGCGCATAGCTGCTGCACGAGGAGCTGCTCAAGTAGAGGTATCGATTCATGCCGGCGGTATGCAAGGTGCGCTGGGTTCCTGAGATCGTGCTCCAATTGGATTGGCCGGTGCGACGCTGCATTCTCACGCTGAGGTCGCCGTTCCCATCGCCCTGGCTGACGAAGCAGGCGCCGGTGACGATGCGCGAGTAGTAGCCTAGATAGCCGTGGCTTTGGAACGTAGCGGGGGAGGTGGTCGTGTCCATGACATGAGCGGGCGTTCCGACGCCGCCGAACGAGCTGGCTTCGCCGTTAAAGTAGGCCTGCCACCTATCGCAATCGCCGCTCGAAGTCTCGGGGGCCGCGTTGTACACAATGCTTCGCACGGCGCTGCCGCTGGTGAGTTCGTGATGCTTAATGACGCGTGGGCTGACCGCCATCGTTGCGTCCACGCTCAGTAGGTATTCATACGGTGTGATGGGGGTCCCATCGTCATGCTGAAGAGGCAGCGCGTAGTGATCGGCCTCTGTGGCGGCAAGCATCACCGAGAGAGAAGGCTCTTCGCTTGCCGGCTCTTCGTCAATGACGGTGAGCGTGCCGACGCCTTCGAGGTCAGCGGTGTGCAACACTTCCGCGGGCTGCGTATCCATCGCGCTGGCGGCCGGCTCGGTGACATCGTTTCCTCGTTCAAACGCTTCCTGGACGCTTGTGTCAGGTTCTCGACCGGTTTCCGTGCTGCACCCGCTCAAGCTGCTCGTCGCGGGCGCGACTAGGGCAATCGCACACATGATTTTCGTGACTCGTTTCAGGCATCGCATGGTTCGTTCTCCTTTGCGGCCGCGACGGGTTGTGACAGCGGTCACGGCGGTGCAAGGAACTTCGATGCGTCGCCAGATTTTCTGACATGCGAGGTTGTTCAGCAGTGAAGCTCTCGCGTCACACGTGCGGCGGCGTGCCGAGGCGGGCTCTGAGGGTGAACTGTCGGCCTAATGGATTAGGCCTTTGAGATGTAATTTGCCCCGCTTTATGGAGATAATCGTTCAATGATAGAAAAGTACATTGTCACTGGCTGTAATTTTTGACTATAAAGGTTAGACAAAGCTTTCGCGACAGAGAGCCGCGTGGATGGCGATGCGGCCATCAGAAAGACAAAAAAAGAGGGAACGCCCCAGGGGTATGGGGAAGGAGTAGGGCTGTTTTGTTTTTTAGGCAGTGGAAGATAGTCAGTATCGCGGCGGCCTTGGCCACCGCATGGGGCTGCGCGGTCGCCAAGCCATCTACGGAAACGGAAGCGGCGGTTGAATCGCTCGTGGTGGGCGGCTCAAACGGCGACCCGGTGGTTGTGACCTACCCGGCGGCGCCGAATGCAGTGCAAAGCACCACGTTTGCCGTGAAGGTGAATGGTCAGCCGGTCTTCGTCGAAGAAAATCGACGAATCAGTCACGCGCATTTCGCGTTCGCGGGCGAGGTAACCGTCGAGGTATCCGTGGCCGGCTATTTCGGCTCGTACACCATCAGCCCCGAGGTCTACAACATTCAGAGTACAGCGCATAACGACGACATGAGCTTCACGATCGATCGTCCGCGTAAGCTTGTACTTCACGAGATCAACAACTGGGCCGACGACTTTGTGATGGAAAAGCGGCTCTTCATTTTCGCCGACGCGATTCCTCAGGCCGCCGACGAGCTCGGCGAGCCGCAGCTCGTGACGTCTTCGGCCGCGGGCATCGACAACACGGGCGCCACCGACGTTTCCGCGGCGATTCAGGGTCAGCTCGACAGCCTTTCCGCTTCGGGCGGCGGCGCGCTGGTGCTTGAGCCAGGCCTCTACAAGGTGCAGTCGGTGTTCCTCAAAGACGACACCACGCTCTACCTCGAAGGCGGCGCGCGGATTCAAGGCTCGGACACCCCGGGGCCGGAAGACGGCATCATCAAGTTTGCTGATGTCGACAATGCGAAGTTGATGGGCCCGGGTTCCGTGAGCGCCAACGGCGTGCACCTCAAGTATACCCACGGCAAATCGTCTTCAGTGATTCGTGCCGACCGCGCGTCCAACGTGCTCGTTCAGGACGTGACCCTCTTGGATCCCTCCTCGTTCGCGGTATGGGTTCGCGACTCCGAGCAGTGGACGATGTACAACACGAAGCAGATCGACTACGACAACCGCGACCTGAGCAGCAACGGCGGCAACGACGGCATCGACCCCGATGCGTCGCGTGACGTGCTGGTGGACAACTGCTTCGTATACGCAGGTGACGATGCGACGGCCATCAAGGGCATCACGCCCACCTGGTCGACGATCGACAACATCACGTTCCGCAACAACGTGATCTTCCAGTCGGCGCTGGGCTCTGGTTTAGGTACCGGCAGCCAGTTCGACAACACGCACTTCAACACCATCCTGTTCGAGAACAACGACGTGGTGAAATCGCGCTTTGCCGTCGATATGGGGATGCGATCGCATACGTCGAATCCGGGTGATGAACCGTTCTTTCAGAACGTGAAGTACCGCGGCAACCGATTCGGAATGACCCGAGGCTCGTTCCCCTTCGGTGGCAACGCGCGTCGGGACGCGCTCTACAAGGATGTTACGTTTGAAAACAATGTCTTCGAGGGCAACAACGACGGCAACCTGCCGAAGTACGAGACCTTCGACACCGCGCGCATGATGGACTGGCACTTCGACGGCGTGTACTACGACGGCCAGTTGTTGACCAGCACCTCGCAGATGACCATGAACGGCACGGGCTTCTCCGGGTTCACCTTTGCGAACAGCAATCATCAGGTCGTCACCGTGGATGCGAACGACACGATGGTTTCCGAAGGTGGCTCCGCGAGCTTCCAGATCACCCGAAGCGGCGACATCAGCAAAGGTCTTGTGGTGTACTACGAGCTGCGTGGAACCGCGGAGAACGGCGTAGACTACAACAACATGCCGGGCTACGTCTGGATGGGACCGGGGCAGGCGTCTGAAGGCGTCACCGTCAACACCATCGCCGACTCGCAAAACGAGGGCGTTGAACCGGTGGTGCTGAGCCTCTCCACCACCCACAGCAGCAAGTACATGCTGGTCGGAAACCACGACGCGATGATCACCATCGACGACCGCTAGCGCGCGTCGCAAACGGCGGAACGTTCGACTTCGAACGACCGCTGGCGTGAAGAAAACCCGGCTCGGAAGAGCTGGGTTTTTTTTATGTAGATTTCGATTTCGACGTGTCGTGACGGCTTCGGAATGGGTTGCTGAAGGGTATGAAATACGAAAAAAATCCACGTTTTCCGCGTTCGGGGAGGTAAGGAAAAACCCCTACAGGCCGTTTGTGGGGGAAATGCAGAAGCACAGGTTTTGGGCGGTCGCCTTTGCGGGTGGCTTGGGGATGACGTTTGGTTGCACGGCCGATGTAGAATCGGTCGACCACGGAGGCGGGGCGCACGCGATCGATGGCGCGCATTCCGACCTTCGTTTCGGAAAGCGACGCTACCGGCGTCGCGCGGTAGAGCTCCTTCCGCTTGGGACGTACGCCACGGGCACGTTTGATGGCGGAGGCGCGGAAATTCTCGATTACGATTCGCGCGGCAAGCGCTTGTGGGTCGCCAACACCGTTGCCGGCACGATCGATGTTCTCGATATTCGCGATCCTTCGTTTCCCACTCTTTCGTTCCGCGTCGATGTACGCGCCTACGGGCCGCGGGCGAGCAGCGTGGCGGTTCATCCCTGGCGCCGCGTTGCGGCTGCTTCGATCCCCAATGCAGACCGAACGCTTCCCGGCAAAGTGGTGTTCTTCTCGCTCAACGGGCGGGTTCGGTCGGTGGTCGAAGTGGGCTCCAATCCTGATCAGCTGGTCTATTCTCCGAACGGCCGACATCTGCTCGTCGCCAACGAAGGCGTGCCGAACGAGGCGTACGACGTAGACCCCGAAGGATCTGTCAGCGTGATCAACACGCGCCGCTGGCGCGTGCATCAAAGCGATGTTCGTACGGCTGGGTTTGGGGCGTTCAACGACGCCGATCTGGACCCGTCGGTGCGCGTATTCGGCCCAGGGGCAACGGTGGCCCAAGATCTCGAGCCCGAATATGTCACGGTATCGAAAGACTCCCGCACGGCGTGGGTCGCGATGCAAGAAAACAATGCGATAGCCATGGTCGACGTGGCGTCGGCGAAGGTTGTGAACATCGTCGGCCTGGGATTCAAAGACCATCGCAAACCTGGATTTGGGCTCGACGCGAGCGATCGAGACGGCGCGGTTCGCATCAAGAACTGGCCGGTCTGGGGCATGTATCAGCCAGATTCGATTCAGAGCTTTCAGGCATGGGGCGAAACGTTCTTGGTGCTTGCCAACGAAGGTGACGCTCGAGACTGGGACGGGTTTTCGGAAGAGACACGCGCGGGCGACCTTCCTCTCGACCCGATCGCGTTTCCCGACGCGGCCGCGCTCCAGGCTGACGAGGCATTGGGTCGCTTGCGGGTGAGCTCGGCGATTGGCGACGACGATGGCGACGGCCTCTTCGAATCGCTCTACTCTTTCGGCGCGCGCTCGATTTCGATTCGTCGCAGCGACGGCTCGCTCGTATTTGATAGCGGAGACCAGCTCGAGCGCGTGACCGCGGAAGCCTCGCCCGATGACTTCAACTCGACGAACGACGAAAATGGATCGTTCGATAAACGAAGCGACGACAAAGGGCCAGAGCCCGAAGGGCTCACGGTGGGGCGTATTCGCGGCCGAACCTACGTCTTTGTGGGTCTCGAACGAATCGGCGGCATCGCCACGTACGACGTCAGCAACCCGTTTGCGCCGCGTCTTGTGGACTACACGAACACGCGCGACTTCACTGGCGACGCGGAGATGGGCACGGCGGGCGACCTAGGGCCTGAAGGCTTGAAGTTCATTCCCGCGAAGAAAAGCCCGATCCACGCTCCGCTGCTCGCGGTCGCCAACGAAGTAAGCGGGACCACGACCATCTTCAAAGTACACGTGCGATAGAGACTCAATCGCGAAACGCCCCCCGGTGCGGTTCTCGTCCCCGGGGGTCGTCTGCGTCGGCAGCTCTTCGAGCGCGAAGCGCGGTGTTCTACTGGCCGAAGAAGCGTCGAACGTCGCTCATGCTCGGCTTCGATGTTCCGGAGGTCCCGTTGGGGAATCCATTGCTCAGCACGTAGTAGGTCATGCCGGAATCGGAAGCGTCGCCGGCCTTTTTTGTGCCTGTCGCCACTGCGGAAAACAACCAGTCATCCGAGTCGACCTGCTTCAGCCATTGCCAACTGCTGACAGGGCTGTTGAACGCGGGAGGGTTTTGGTCGTTGATGTGGTGAAGAACGACCGATAGGTCTTCGAGGTAGTTTGTGTTTCTCGCTTCAGACGCGGTGCAGCGGTTGTTGAGCGCGGAGCAGTCGCAGCGGGCGCGGCTCCAGCAAGTGTTCATGTTGGATCCCACGGCGAACTTGTCGTTCCAATAGCTATGCGAGACGACCGTGATAAACGGTTCTTTGTTGTTGGGCCCCGCGGTGATGAAATCGTACGGCACCTGCATGGGGCCAGCCAAGATGTATACGAGCCGCTTATTCGAGCCGAGCTGATTCATCACGGACACGAAGTTGGCTTTCCCGGCGGAGTGCTGCGCGCCTCGCGTGCCGCGCACGTCGAAGAACACGTTCGCGTTGTATCCAAAGCGATCGATGGCCGAGACCACGTTTGCGTGCTGCAGGTCGGCTTGGTTCGTGTTTCCAAAAAGATTGGTGTTGTACGCGAAGTGAACCACGCATTTTTGGAGGCCGGCCTCCGCGATCAACGCGAGCGTCATCGCCGTGGCATGAATGTCGTCGGCGTCATAGATGTTCCCGTCAGCATCGTATGCGATGAGATAGTCGCAACCGTTGGGGTTCGAGGGAGGCGCCGGGGGCATGGGCGTTGGGGGTGCGGGCGTCGGGGGCATAGGCGAAGGAGGCGGCGAGGCGTTGTCGCAGGGGTCGCTGCCGCACATGCAGACGCTTTGATTGCTTCTGCTGTTGAGGCAGTCGGTCGCAGAAGGCCCGTGCATCGCTTTGCACTGCGATGTTGTGTTGCATTCGTCGGCGGATGGAGACGGCGCGGGAGTCGGCGAGGCGTTGTCGCAGGGGTCGCTCCCGCACATGCAGACGCTTTGGTCGCTTCTGCTGTTGAGGCAGTCGGTCGCGGAAGGGCCATGCATCGCTTTGCACTGCGATGTCGTGTCGCACTCATCGGCAGCCGTGGCGAGGAAGACTTCGGTCGATGGATCCTCGGTCGACGTCGCGCATCCGGCGACGCCGCATCCGAGCAGAACGGCCAGCGGCATGCATAGTCTACGACGGTTTTTCATGATTCCTCCTCGGTCGGGCCCGACATCAGTCGCGATGTAGTGCGTGAGGCGAGTAGGTAGGACGACCACCGAGAAACGGCTCAAATTCGGATGACGACAAAGAGTTGCACCTTGTCGGGATTGCAAAACGGACTGTCGAAAGGCGTCGAGCCAATCGTCCGACCGCGCTAAACCAGTTCACCCGCCCATAGAGAAGATAGAAATTCTTTCCACGGCGCGATTTCGATCGCGTTGACCTTTCGCGGCCGTGGTTCGAGACGCCAATGGTTCGGGGTTCCGCCAGGCGCTTCGTGGAAATAGGGATTTTTTGCCAAATATCGAGCAGATCGAGTGCTCGTCGGAGAACTTCTGTCTGCTCCATTTCGCGAGCGAGTCGTGGATTTTCATGAGAATCCACAACTATCTTGTGGAATTTCTCGTATTGACTTGGCGATGAATCGCTCGGCTAGCTGGCTATGCTAGTGACCGTTACGATTGTCGTACGGCGGCACTCCACATTCGCGGGTTGGACGAGCAGGTCCACGCTGCATTGCGGCTTCGGGTGGCGAAGCGCGGGCGGAGCATGGAAGCGGAGGTACGCGCGATTCTCGAAGAAGCGTGTCGGGAACCTGACCGGGCTCGCCCGGTGAGCAGGCTGCGAGGATGGGCCAATCAATCCAATCGCGCTGGTAGTGCGGTGGACGAACTGGTTGTCGAACGGCGTGCAGAAGCCGAACGAGAATTGGCAGGCAAATAGACGATGGTGAACGCGGATGCCTCCGCGTTGTTGGCGCTTGTTTTCGATGAAGCCGGAGCGGGCGACGTAGCCGAAGCGTTGGAGAATGGCGCGCTACTGTCCGCGATCAACTTGGCGGAGGTGCTTGGCAAAGTGAGGCAGCGTGATATGGACCCACCGCGTTGCTGCACGAGCTGCGACGCACGTCGCTCGAAATAGTCCCTTTTGATGAGTACCATGCGAATCAGGCGAGCGAACTTATTCCGTATGCGAAGAGCCATGGCTTGTCGCTGGCCGACCGCTGCTGTCTCGCGCTTGGCATGCACCGCGAGCTCCCCGTGCTCACCGCAGATCGCATTTGGACAACGCTCGACGTGAACGTCGAAGTGATTTCAATTCGTTGACTTGACCTGTCGCTGACTCCGGAAGGAACCGGTGACTCCTGATTGTTCGCGGGTGCATCCGGTGAAGCCGAGCTAACAAAATGGCGAATAGCATGCTTGTTCGACAACGGTTTTCACCGACGGTGACGGTGACGCTTGGGCACCGATCACCGATCACCTCAGAGCACACAGGTGTAGACACACGTCAGGAACCGCGCGCACGCGCCTGGTGAAGCCCCCCCCGGCCGCCCCGGGTATCCTTTGCCCGTGCTGCCATGCCGGCGAATCCTACGGTCGAATACGATTACTCTGGAAGTATTCCAAGAGCGGACCAAACATGAGCATACGCCCGTCCGATGCTTGTCAGCCTCAGAACGGGTTCGTCACCTTCATCGAACTCGATCTTTTCCGGATTCCGGAGCACTTCACGCCGAGTGTTGTTGATGCGGACATTCACGTCGAAGATCTCATTGACCTTCGCGACCACGAGTGACTGATGGGCTTCGCCACCCAGACGGTGTAGCGCCACCAGAACCCTGTTCAAGGCTGTAATCCTCGGCAGCTTGGCCGGTGGCAACCACCTGCCCTGATTTTTTTGGGCAAAGGTCAACTCCAACCGTTTGCATTGCTCAGACCACCATAGGACCAATTTCTTGCTGGCTTCGAGCTGACGATGCTGGAGGCCGTCGTAGTAGTCTTCTCCCACCTTTAGTCGTTCCTGGTCCGGGCGCTCGACGACGATCTCAACGTCGACGAGAAAGGCCCCTTTGACGATCGAAGAAGGAATGGCTCGAACGACCTCAGATTCTCCCGTACTGAGCCACTCCAGCCCCTTTAGAAAGAAGCGTTCACGTCGCTTTGCATTGACCCGCCGTTCGACGGTGAACGTTGTGGGACGAAACAGCACGTCGTCCGTTCTTGGGAGCAGTCTGGCACCACTCGGAACCTCCCCCTCGCCGTCATCAGTTGCTGAGACGGTGAGCACCCGCGCAGGGAAGATCGTAGCCTCGATCTGGGATGCGTGGTTCATGATCCCAGTCTGAACTCCGAATACGGCAATTTCTTCGACTTCCACATCGATGTCGTCAGCATCTCCGCTTGGTAGTTGAACCTGCTCGTATTCTGCGTTTCCTCGGCGATGGCGCACCTTTGTCTCAGGACTCGGGTGCGTTACCGCCAATACAGCCGCGAAGAGTTGTTCCGTCCGCGGAAGCCACTCCGGTTGTTGGCCCCGCAGTAGGGACTCTAGGAGGCGAAGTTCCAAGACGCGCGATAGTTTCTCTCCAAGAGTTCGCTCTTCAATGTCGGCTCTGAATACCAAAATCGCGCTGGCTGCTTTCATTTCCCGGAAACGCGGGGCGGGGACCTTCGTTTCCAGGAACGAAAAATGAGTCACCAGCTTTGACGCCGACTGTTCGTGCAGAGTCCGAAGATTGTGTAGCGTTCGACTTGCCACATCAACGTCCAACCCTCCTCCTGCCGCGACACCCCCTTCGTACGAGATGGCGTATTCATCACCGACCGTAGTCAGCGCATCCAGAAGCGACTCGAACTCGCGCTCGGAATCGGGTTCGACGGCTGCACGTGCGATTTGGACCGCGTAGTCACCGTCCGCGTAGTGACAACGGACCGCGTGTACCGCGGGATGACTAGGATCGAGTGCCAACCCAACGTCGAGCAGAAACTCTCTGTCCGTTGTGGGAACCTCGGGCTCGGCGTAAAGAAGGCGCTTGAGTAGAGCGTCGATCCGGTGATGGCAGTAACGTCGTCGAGACCGGTCGCTGTCGAAAACGTAGTAGTGGTGCCCTTTGTTCTGAGCATGGGCGACGAGTCCGCCTGCCTTCCCAGTGTCCACGCGCAGCAACTCGCCGTACTTGGCGGTGGTGTCGATGGCGACGACCTGCAAACCCATGGTTGGAACCCCAGCTGGTAAAGCCATATCCGGCGTGGGGGACGCAAAGCCTTGGCTGGTGAGTTCATCAAGGTCGGCAATTGACGAGACATGCCCGCTTGCCGAGTTAATCAGTTTTCCTGCCTGCTGGAGAACAGCCGCCCCCCAGCTTACCGGGAGCGCTCCTCCCACGTTGCCCTCGAATCCACGTACCACGGTCATATGGACACCTGCTTATCGCGCAGTTTCGCAATCAGTTGTCCGAGTCCTCCGGGAACGTACCGCGCGACCAGTTCTAGGATCTGCGGCTGGATCGCTGGCTTGTGGTCACCCAGCCGCAGGAAAGCTGGGAAGACGTCGGGAGGGCAGGTCCAGAATGCCAACGTATCAACCGGTAAACGAGCGGGAACACGAAGCTCCCAAACCCATGCCCTCCAGCTGCCGTTTTCGACCCAAAGCTCAACCTCGGGGAGGTCGCCACTGATGTCTGCGAGAGCCTCGTGTGGGCCACGCATCTTTGGTCGGTCACCATCCAGGTATGCCGCTTGCTCGGCTGGATCGTTTCCTGGCCATGTATCCAAGAGCGTTTCAAGCGCACGGTGGTCCCAGGAGTGCTGCCCCAGGTACTCACGGCGCTCTTCCTCGTCCCATTCACAAATCGGATGGATATGCTCAACGAGCCCTCCGGTATCGAACGGCGAGAGCTGCCCTTCGGGTACGGAGGTCACGAGACCCGCCATTTCAAGCGATATCCCGAACTTACCGAAAGACGGTAGGGTCTTGCCGAGGTAGGCGTACACGTGGGGCGGACTGATTCCCAGCGTTCTTTCGTTCTGCTGAGTGGTGCAGTCGGAGTTGGGGTTGGGGGTGTCACCTTTCGACAGCACGTCGAACAGTTGTTCGGCTTCGGTGCGGTTGAAAGCCCGAAACCACAGGAAGCGCGCCCCCATCGTGCCCAGGCTACAGCGTCCGGGCGACGTTGGTCGATATTCTGCTCGGCCACGGGATGTGGTATACTGAACGCATAAACAGTTTTCCAGACGAGACTATCGTCGAATTCATCACGTCGGTTCACAAAGCGTTCAGAGAAGTATCCCAATCCTAAAAATGAAAGGATCTCAAATAGATGAAGCGCCTCGCCGATCGTCTCTACAGTCGGGGACTGCGGCAGCAACGCAAGCTGGAGGCGGATGAAGACTTCGAGACTTACTTGACGCTCGACCATCGGCAGGTTGCACATTGCTTCGTCGGCGATGTGGTATGCGTCAGGCTCGCGAAGCCTCCACAAGAAGCAACGACTAAAATTTCTACGCCGAGTCGCGACGCATATCGCTGAGGTCGCCTTCCCATTGTCCTTGGCCCCGCAGCTCTAGAATGCGGCGAGCTTTTGCGCGCTGCACATATTGTTCGAGCGCCCGCGTCACTGCGCCGGAGTAGGTTTTTTCTCCGCTCAGTCGTTTGGTCTCGAGCAGCAGCTGCTTATCGAGCACAAGATTCGCGCGCTTCATATATTCGATGTACAGCGACATGCCGTCGCCGTCAGTGCTTTTTCGAAAACCTAGTACACCGCCAATCCGTAGAGGCGATTCACGGGGGCTCCGGGAGGGAAGAGGACAATGCATTGGCCGCGGCTGCACGTTTCTCCGAGGCTGGTTGAGTTTTGCAGCAATGCGCCGGTCCTTCCGAGGTAGGTGAAGACGGCGCCCGCGTCGTTTGCGGAGTCGTCGAGTTTGGGGGAGCCAACCACGAGTTCGGTGAGGCCGTCGCCGTCGTAGTCGATGCCGGGGCTGATGCCGCGGCCGAAGCCAGCGTCCAATTGGTCGGCGGGGCCGTTCAGCACAATGTCGGCGGCGCTGGAAATGCCTTCGGGCGATCCGTGGTGGATGACCACTCGGTCCATGTTGAAGCCGCCAATGACAAGGTCGGCGTAGGGGTCGCCATTGGTTTCGCCAATGCGCACCCAGCCGAACTCTCGTCGCTCCGCGGTGGGGCTCGCGATGCGCACGCAGTCGGGCGGCGCACACTGGCTGACTACGGGTTCGGTAAATGGGCCGTAGTAGACGTAGGCGGCGCCTACGTTTGAGTTTTCGCGCAACGCTCCGATGGCGATGTCGGCGATTCCGTCGCCGTTCAGGTCGTCGTGGCTGGCGAGGGATTCGCCGAACCGCGCGCCTTCTCCGGCTGACGAATCGCCAATGGGCGAATCGATGCGCACGTCGGGCGAACTCTCCGCCGCAGGGTTGGCCGACCCGAAGAAGATGAATGCGCTGCCCGAGTCTGCGGCGGCATCTGTGTCGGTGAGGTTCGAGCCGACTACGGCGTCCGCCAAGCCGTCTCCGTTGACGTCGCCGCCGCCGGAGATCGCGATGCCGTGCTGCGAAGGTGTAGATCCGCTGGGGGCGATGAGTTTGTAGGCAAACGTAGAAGAGAGGCCTTGGGCTGAACCGGGGAACACGAAGACTTCGTCGAGAAGCGGTTTGGATACTGCGACGTCGACAAAGCCATCGCCGTTGGCGTCGCCGAGGCTGGAGACGGCGGTGATGCAGCCGGAGGGCGTTTCAAGTTCTACGCAGCGCCCGTCGGTGCAAGTTTCGCTGAGTCCAGAGGGCGACCCGTAGTAGACGAAAACGCGCCCCGGATGCTGCGCGCCGATGGCAAGGTCGGCGAAGCCGTCGCCGTTGACGTCGCCGAGGCCCTGAATGTGAAAACCAAACTGGGTGCCCAGTTCGTCGCCCGGGGCGGAGATTCGGTGACGCGGGTTATCCAGCTGACCCGTGGACGAGCCATAGTAGACCAGCACTTCGGCGGCCTCGGTGGGCGGAGGGTCGATGACCAAACGAACGTCGGTTGCACCGATGGCGATGTCCGAGTAGCCGTCGCCGTCGTAGTCGCTCGCAAGCCGCCCGACGTCGAGATAGCGCGTTTCGGTCCACGCGGAGCAAGCATCGTTTTCGCGGCACGCGCGCACCCGCCAGAAGTAGCGTCGCCCCACGGGCGGATCGGTTGATACCGGCAAATCGACCTCCAGTGCAAACTCGAGCGCGCGGACTTCGGTGTCGATTTCAGGGCTTGGAAACGTGCATTCGCGAAACGAAGAGCGTTCGCATTCGTTGTCGATCTGAAGCTGGTAATAGCTCGCGCCGGCTGCTTCTTCCCAGCCAAACCGAGGCCGCAGAGGCTCGCGCGCAGCTTTCGTTCCGCGTGCGCGTGCGCTCCCGGTGAGCATTCCGTTCCAGGGGTACCGGGCGCGCGTGTCTTCGGGTGCGTCGCTGCGCGAATCTGTACCATTCGGGTTGTTGGGGTCGACGGGATTGTTTGGATCGACGCAAGAGCGCTCATCCGTCTCTATGGTTCCTTCCGGGCACGAAACATCTCCGCATCCCATGAGACCACCCGCGATGCCCGCGTAGCCCAGAACGCCCGCATAGCCTACGACCCAAGTTGCTTTTCTCCGTGTCACGCGCACCTCCAGCGATCCGTTTCGGGGAGACACGAGACTAGCGAGCCAGGCGCAGACTTCAAACCGGGCGACCGGCGGGTAGAACCGCTATCTGGGCTACGGCATCCGCCCCGGTGTAGGTTTAGATGCCGGGCAATCCCAGTGTTCGTGCAACGATTCGATTCCAGTCGAGCTCGAACCTTCTCGATCTTCGGCGAGGACCTTTCGAATGGTTCGCGAGGAACGCTGACGACCGACGGTGCGCGCTGGCGCCGGCGCGTGGGGAGGTGAAATCCAGCCTTCGTCGAGGCCACGCTTGAGATTGCGGCCTGCTTTGGTGATGGATTGGGCGTCCAGCTCGCGAACTCCTACGGCCATGTGACTAGATTGGTGAGACTGTGTGGTCACGTCAAGGCTCGGCCAGGTTCAATGTTTGCGGTATTTCTCAGTGCGTACGCGGGAATCATGAGGATTGCGAGGTAGAGCAGGTTGCCCACTAGGTTGAGCGCGGCGCCGTTTGTGACCGAGACGATTCCGTCGGTCACGAACCAAACTCCGGCGCCCCACATCGTGGCTGTGCCGAGGACCGAAGGCGAAAGCGAATGCACATGCTTCGCGAGCACGGCCAGGCTGCTTGCCCATCCCGCCATCACTGCGCCCGCGATGCCCGTGCCGAGACGACCTGGAGCGTCGAGCGCGACGGGGTCGGCGAATACGAGGCTGATGATCGGATCGAGCGAGCCGGGGATCAGCGCGGCCGCGACTAGGCTCAGCCCGGTGAGTTCGGTGAAGAGTGCGGCGGCAAATAGCCAGGTTGCGGGATGCATACAGACCTCCGTGAGCAATGTGTGAATTTAGTCTTTGGTAGCGGGGTCATTGCCGCAATTACCTCTGAGGTAAGTGAGGGACGAATAAAAGTCGTTATGATGGCGGAATGTCGAGTTCTTCCGCGGCCAAGCCGGCGCGCACGCGCTCCCTATGTCCGTTCGGCGTGCATCTCAAGGAATGCCGACACGCGCGCGGGATGAGTCAGCTCGACCTCTCGTTAGCAGCCGGCGTGTCGACGCGGCATGTGTCGTTCGTCGAGTCCGGACGGTCGAGCCCGAGTCGGGAGATGGTGCTTCGACTCGCCGAAACGCTCGAACTGCCGCTTCGCACGCGAAACGATTTGCTGCGGTTGGCCGGGTTTGCGCCCGCGTTTCCCGAACGAGGGCTCGAAGAGCCCGAGCTCGCTACGGTTCGCGCGATCATCGAACAAATGCTGAATAAGCACGAGCCCTATCCGGCTTTTGTACTCGACCGAATGTGGAATATCGTTCGCGCCAACCCATCCGCGGAGCGGCTGTTCGCGTCGGCCTTGGCGCCCGAGGCGTCGGGGGCATCGGGGGCATCGGGGGTGGCGGAGCAGGGCTCCGTACATGCGACCGAGGTGAACGCGATCGAGGTGTTCTTGGGTCCGGGCGTGTTTCGCGACATCGTCGAAAACTGGGAAGAGGTCGCGTGGGTGACCCTTTCGCGATTGCGTCGCGAGGCGGCGGCGGGCCACGACGAGGAGCTCCATGCGCTGCTCGCGCGAGCCGAATCGTTTTTGGGAGACCGGAAGCCGCCGGCCAACCTTGATATTCACGCCCCCACGGTGGCTCCGCGTTTGCGGTTCGGAGACCAAGTGATCTCCACCATCAGCACCATCGCCTCGTTCACCGCTGCGCGCGATGTGACGCTCGAGGAACTACGCGTCGAGCTCATCTATCCCGCCGACGACGCAGCCGAGCGATTTTTTCACGCGCTGGCTGGATGCGCGCGCTCCGAATGAGGCGTTAGCGAAGTGACCGCCATGTGAACTCGAGCTCTACTGCTTCGTGATCCGAGAACCGCTGCGCTTCTGGCTTCCCTTTGGGATCCCAAAGTTTGCGAACCGCGACGGGCACGATCTCTGCGTTCGCGCCGCTTCCGTAGAGGAAGCGATCGTTGTTGGTGTTTTTTCCGTTGACGAGCTCAGTGCCGAGTGTTGTCGCAGCGTCGCGCAGCGCGGTGCGTCTTGCGATTTCGTCGATGATGGTGGGGCTCTGCTGATAGTCGCTGGGGCTTAGGTTGAAGTCGCCGCCCACCAGCACTGCGCACCCGAGGCTCGGCCGGGAAGGGTGGTTGATGGCGCGAACAAGCTGGTCGGCTTGAAGGGTTCGAACCCACGTGTCGTACGCGCGCTCGCCAGCGTCGAAATGAACGTTGTAGATTTCAAAGCAGGGAGGGATTCCGCCGGTGATATTGGGATAGTGCTTTGCGTAGGTGAATCCTTTTCGCGTTCCGCAATCCGCGCCGCCGCCTTTTTGCCAGAGCTCTCCGCCGCATTTTTCCCAGTCGTGGCGTTTGTGGGCCTCAAACCGCCATGACGAAAATCGATTCAATCCATCGCCAGATTTGTTCTCGATGGGCACCAAGTAGGCGCCATCCGGATTTGATTGAAATGGGTAGGTGCTTGGATTGAGCGAAAACAAATCGGTGCGAAAGAAGTCTTCCTGAATCAATACGAGGTCGGGGCGCGGCGCGCGATTGTTCAACACCGAGCTGATCTGAGGCAATGTATGTTTCGTTCGATGGGTTTGCCAGGCCATGTTGGCGATGTTGTACGTAATCGCGCGCGCGGTGTGCCAGGGGCGGCTGGTTTGTTTGGATTCGAAGTCTTCTGCATCGAGCCCAACTTCCGCCGCGCATGCGCCGAGCGTGAGCGCCGCTGCGAGAATGGGGAGAGAGGAGAAACGTATTGGGGGAATGAACTGGGGAACTGCAGTCATGGTACTTCTTTCACAACATTGGTCGAGACGACCCGCTTGGGCCTTCACTCACATGACCCGCAACGAGACTGGTTCGGACACGCTTGTTTTTCGTCGTTTCGTGAGTCGGCCGTTTGGGAACTGGAATTCCCAAGCGAATGTAGAAATTGCGTCGTAGAGATGCGCGAATCGAGGGTATGAACTATGATTCGCGTGCTCGATGCCCGAACACGACAGCTACGCGCGAACGCTTCCGCAGGACTCTTTGGACACGGTGGACGTTTCGGATGCGGCTCATTCGGGGAGAGCGGCGCGCTCGGAACGAGCCGAGCACTCCGGCAACGTGCCCAGTTCAGGTAAGGTTCCGAAACTTGCGCCAGACCTGAATACGACAATCGTTCCGGAGTACCAGTTGGACACCGCCGACTATGCCCAAGGCATTCTCGAGCGGCTGGCTTCCGTGAAGAGCGGCCAAGCCGAGGCGCGCCTGACCATGGGCCGATGCATCGGTGAGGGCGGGATGGGAGTCGTCCGGCTGGCCAATCAATGGAGCGTCGGTCGGGACGTGGCGGTGAAAACGCTTCGCGACCCGAAGCCATCTGACGCGGTGACCATGCGGTTGCTCCAGGAGGCATGGGTGACGGGGGCACTCGAGCATCCGAGCGTGGTCCCGGTTTACGATGTAGCCGTCGATGAACGGGGCAATCCGGTCATCATGCTCAAACGGATCGAAGGGCGGGAGTGGACTCAGGTCATGCATCGGTCGACCGAGTTTCACGCTGCGCTGGGCGTCGGCGATCTGCTTCGGTGGAACCTGCGGATTCTGATTCAAGTCGCCAACGTGGTGCACTACGCACATCGCCGCGGCATTGTGCATCGAGACATCAAACCCGAAAACGTGATGCTGGGCGCGTTTGGCGAGGTTTATCTGCTCGATTGGGGGCTCGCGGTGTGTACGCGAGAGAGCGCCGCGGGAAGGCTTCCGCTCGCCAAAGACGCCGACCGTCTCGCGGGGACGCTTGCCTACATGGCGCCAGAAATGCTCGGGCGGGAGCACGGGGCGACGGGTTCGATCGATGAACGCACCGACGTCTATCTGCTGGGGGCGACGCTTTACGAGATTTTGTCGGGCAGCCCGCCCCACCATGGCACGACCACAAAAGATGTCATTCGTCATATCGCCGATTCGCAGTTCGCGAGCCGTGATTCTTTGCGCCCGCTGCATGTTTGCTGGGGCGCGCCGGCTGAGCTGGTGAGCATTTGCCTGAAGGCGATGTCTCGCGACCCACGCGACCGGTATGCCAACGCGGAACAGTTTCGTTTGGCGCTGCAAGGGTTTTTGGAGCACCGGCAGTCTACCGTGCTTGCCGAGGAAACCGGCGTTCGGCTCGCCACGTTGCGCGCGATGCTGCATCGCGTGAGCAGTCCTCAAGGTGGCGAGGTAACGCGAGAGCGAGAAGCCGCCATCCAGCGGCTACAGGTATACGGCTTGTTCAGCGAGTGTCGGTTTGGGTTTCGTCAGGCCCTGAAGGAATGGCCGGAAAACCCACGGGCCAAAGAAGACCTCGCCCACGCGGTTGCGCTGATGGTGGAATATGAGCTGTCCCGCGGAGACCCAGAAGCAGCATCGGTGCTCCTTTCCGAGCTCCAGCATCCGCCACGCGCGCTGGTGGCTCGCGTGCGCGCGTTGATGCAGCAGCATGCGCATGCCGAAGCCTACCGAAAGAAGCTCGAGCGAATCGGCGAGCAACACGACGCCGCGGTCGGAGAAAAGACTCGCCTGACATTTACGCTCGGGGTCATGACGCTATTCGTTGTGAGCCCGGCCATCTCGCATGTGCTGATGCGCGGCCGCGAAACCCATCGTGGGCTCATTCTCTATGCGCTGACGCTGCTCCTTTTGGTCAGCATCGGCGCGTACGTGGGCCGGCGATCGCTCATCAAGACAGCCGTCAATCGACGGCTCGTGTTTACCGTATTCATGGTATTTGCATCGCACTTTTTGCTTCATTCGGTGACCTACCAGCTCGGCATCCCCGCGGCGACGAGCTACGTATTGCAGTTCCCAATTTGGTTTGTGCTCACCTGCATGGTCGCCGCGGGCATCGATACCCGGCTTTTTCCCATGGCCGCGGGATACGGCCTCGCTAGCGCGTTCGCGGCCGCGTTCCCATCCTGGCGCTTTCTCATCGCCGCCGCAGCCAACGCGGTGACCGCGGTGAACGTGGCGCTCGTATGGGGAAGCCGAACGTGCCGATTCGGCCTTTGGCGACGCTAGACCGCCCACGGCTTAAACTGATCCCGACTCGCGGGTCTGGTCCGCGTCGCCGCGCGTTGTTCGTCATCGAAATAGCTTGGCTATTCCTCTTC
>JANQQS010000045.1 GCA_028284955.1 Myxococcota bacterium
GTCACGTGCCTCCTGGCGGGGGAGTTTGGGTGAATCGGCGGGGTCGTACCCCGACGAGAGGGTCTGGGTGCCAGACCCTCAGGCAAACTGATCACTGCCATAGACTAGGTGGGTGGTGTTTTTGTGGGCCGAGGATCGCGCAGCGCCGGTAGGCCAGTCGTTGCGTCCGCCAGGCCTTTGGGGAACTACCGCGTGCGTCCGATCCGAATCTTGCCCAGCGTGAGCAGGCTTTGTGTTGTGGCACGGTCGGTTTGAAGGGAGAGCCGCCGAGGCCCGCGTTTCACGGCAAAGTGGAGCGTGAGGTCGAGCGGCGGGCGCAAACTGGGAGGGACAACAACCTGTATTTCGTCCCGAATGATCTCTCCGGGAACCCATCGATTGGTGAGGTAGTGTCCATTGAGAGGATGGTGGGTTCCGTGAAAATCTCGTGGTAGCGCGGTGATCGCGGTGAACGGGACTTCGATGAGAAGGTCGTCGGAGATCTTGTTGTCGACGCGGTAGTAGAACGTCACGCGAACTGCACTGCCAGGTCGAATCGGGCGTGTAGGTAGGTCGTAGCCCAGCAGCGTAAAATAGCCCGGGATGCGAGCTTGAATCCGATGCGACATGCGAGGCACGTTTTTGAGTCGATTGCGCGCGATGATGGCGCTGCTGCGATTTGTTTCGCGATTGGTGTGCATCCACGCGCGCAAGGCGCGATGAAGGCGCCGCGCGTCGCGTGGTCGCGCGTCGGTAAGGTCTCGTTGTTCGCGTGGGTCGGTACGCAAATCGAATAGTTGTGTCGTCCCTTCTCGAACGCGCCAAATCATTTTGAGGTGATTCTCGCGGATGGCTTTTTGATCAAACGGGAACTTGCCGTCGGGCAACAGCTCGCTGAAGATCGGTCGCTTCGAGAACGCTTTTTCTTTCGTGCCGAGGCGGCTCGTCGGCTTGTTCATCAGGGGAACGAGGCTTCGAGCGGGTGTTGGGCTGTCGAGTGGAATCTGGGCGAAGTTGAGCAATGTCGGGAAGAGATCCATCAGCGCGACCGGGCGCTCGATGCGTGATGGAGAGATACCTGGCGCGCGAATGATGAGCGTGGATCGGAGCTCTTCTTCGTAGAGCGTGCGGCTGTGGCTGAAGTTGTCGTGTTCACCGAACGCTTCGCCGTGATCGGAGCCGATGACGACCACCGTTCGATCGTTCATATTCAGCGCTTTGAGTTGTTCGAGGATCACAGCAATCTGTTCGTCGGTGAGAATGATTTCTTCGTCGTAGCGATCGACGCGAGAGTCTCCAAATCGGCTTGGTCGGCCATCGTGCAAGTAGGGCCAGTGGGTATTGAAGATATAGATCCAAAGCAACCAGGGCTGCTTTCGTGGCGCGAGGCGCTGCAATACGGCGAGCCCTCGATTGAGTACGAGTTCGCGCCGAGGCTTGTAGCTGCTCGCGTGGCGAACCTCGTGAAACCCCTGGAAGAAGCCGCCGACTTTAGTGAAATAGTCCGTGCCGACCGCAGCGGCGACTCGATATCCGTGCTGAGACAGTATTTCGGCTAGCGTTTTGTTTTCCGGAAGCAGCGAAGGGTAGAGATACTCTGGCCCATAGGCGATTTGCGAAGGATAGAGCCCGGTGAAGATTGCGGGAATCGATCGGATACTGCGGGACGATTGCGCGATCGCATGATCAAAAAAGGAGGATGTTTCCGCGAACTGATCGATGGTCGGCGACAGACTGCGATGGTAGCCGCCCGCGCCGAGATGATCGGGTCGGAGCGCATCCGCGGTGATGATAAGAAAATTGGGTCGCGCCAAGTTTGCGGGAGTTTCCCCGTAGGAGTTCACGATGCGCGAGTTCGCCTCGGGCCACCCGTCCCCGTCGAAGCAATCCGAATCGATCCCGTCGCCACGAATGTCGAATGCGCCAGGGTGAATGGAAGGATCGTCGTCGTTGCAGTCTTTTCCACCAAATGTCCAGCTGTGGCCATCGTGATCTGCGTCGGCGAGGCGACCGTAGCTGCGGACTAAAGGCAAACCCAAAACGGACGAGCCTTCAAGCCATGTGCGACCCGTGTTGTAGATTCCGTACGTGTGCGCGGTAGCGGCGAGACTTCCGCACGCGACGACGCAAGCGGCAGCCGCCATAAAGCCTCGCGGGGGGGCGCTCCGAGATGGCTCCTGAGCTGCCTGCGTTCGGACCGTTCGACTTCGCACGGTTTTTCGTCGCACGGTTTTTCGTCGAACCGTTCTGGCAACGATTGCGTACGTCAGTGCGACACCGAGGGGCCACACCAGTCGTACGGGGTCGGTTCCCACCAAGATGTTTTCGATGGTCGCGGCAAGATCAAAACGCAGCGCCGCGTAGCTCGCCGCGCCAATCAACGCGAGCAAGGTGCCTGCTCCGAGCGTCGCTGCGGTGGCCCATCGTCCTGCCGCGCGAGCCACCACCAGCGCGGCTTGCCAGACGAAGCTGGTGACCGCGCTGAGAAGAACAACAAGCACAAGAAGCGACAGTGCGAGCGCCCATAGCGCGAGGTCTGGGCGGTGATAGTTCGTCGTAAAGTGGACCGCGAGGCGGTGGGCAGACGCCACGAACGCGGTCGAGATGACGAGCGCGGTGAGTCCTGTGGCAAAGCCGCGCGGGTCGTAGCGACGCCATTGCGGGTTGGCGAGGCGATGGCGCAGAGGATCGAACATCCGAAGGCGACGTATGGCGGCGAGCGCGCTCCCGACCAAGGCGCCTCCCAGCAGCCCCCACGGTAGATACATCGATACCAGGTGCCCCGCCGCGGTTAGCCAAACCAGAGGAGCAAGATGAGGGTCTGGGTTTCGTGCGACACCGATCGCAAAGTCGCCGAGTCCCGCCAGCAGAGCAGTGAATACGCCAACCCAGATTTGCTCGGTAAGCGCAGGAGGCTGAGTGAGCAGACGCGGCTGGGCCAGCAAACGTTGCGAAGCGGAGGCGGTTGAAGATGGCGGAGCTTTTCGCAACTCGGTGCGCCCGACCATAGCGTTCTCCTAAGGGGTAGCGCCACTTCCCGTTTCATGCCACGTCGGTCCGATGGCCAACCGCGTTCTCGCATCGCCGAAGGGTCGGGCTCGGAGAATCTTCGATCGCACCATGGTCGATCACGGAATTGGTTTTTTTCTCGCCCTGGCGTACTGCGCGCTGTTGATCGCGACCGCGAACGAGCTGGCGATGTCTCGTGACGAGGGGTTTTATGTGGTCGCGGCGGAACGCTATGGAGGTTGGTTTGAGCAGCTCTTCGAAGCGCCGGCCCAGGCGCTCGAGCGGGCGTCCATCGATCGAGCGTGGAGCTACAATCGGGAACACCCACCGCTCACGAAAAGCCTCTTCGCCATATCGCTGCTCGTTGAGGAACGCTACGGTTGGTTCGGGAGCCCGGGGCTTGCCACACGATTCCCTGCGATGGCCATGGCGGGAGCGATGTTGTGGATGGTTTTTGTGTTTGGAGCTCGTGCCGCAGGACGGGGCGTCGGTTTATTTGCCGCGCTCGCTCTTGGGCTGATGCCGCGGGTGTTCTATCACGCACACCTGGCTTGCTTCGATATCCCCATTGTGTTTTGGCTGACGGTGGTGAGCTATTGCTATTGGCAATCGCTCTTGAGACGGCGTTGGCTGGCCGTCGTGGGGTGGCAGGTTGCGCTGGGGAGCTCCTACGGCCTCGCCCTTGCGACCAAGCATAATGCTTGGATTCTCCCCGGGGTATTCGCGATTCACTGGATATGGGCGCAAGTTCGAGAATCGCGGAGCGAACGAACGCTGAGTCGTATCCCGTGGTGGTTGCTGTCGATGGCGTTTTTGGGAGTGCTTCTGTGTTGGAGTCTCTGGCCGTGGATGTGGCACGATACCGCGGATCGGTTTGCCGACTACGTTGCGTTTCACGTGCGGCACGAGCACTACAACTTCGAGTACTTCGGTCAGAACATTTTCCAGGCGCCAGTGCCCATCAGCGTTCCTTGGGTGATGACGGCGTTGACGATTCCTCTCACCGTGTTGATGCTCGCTGCGCTGGGGATTGGCCGGTGTTTCTGGAAGCCATGGATATCGACTGACGTCCGGTCGAACGAAGCCGAGCCGATGGACCCACGAGCGATGGGGATTGGCGATCCGCGACGCACCGCGGTGCTATGGCTCGGCTTGCTGTTCGCTCCTTTGGTGGCCATCTCACTGCCGAGCACGCCAGTGTTCGGGGGCACCAAACATTGGATGCCTGGCTATCCTTTTTTGGCGCTCTTTGCCGGCATAGGTTGTTTTCAGGCGGTCTCTGCGCTGAGAGCGTGGACGGCCGACCGGATGGCCAAGCGACCCTGGACGCGTATCATTGCGCCAGCGTGTGGTGGTTTGTTGCTCGCCCCCTCAGCGGTGGAAACCGTACATAGCCATCCGCTTGCGCTTTCTCACTATGGCGTGCTCGCGGGCGGCGTAGCGGGCGCCGCGGACCTCGGCATGAATCGCCAATTTTGGGGATTCACCCAGGGGCGCTTGGCAGGATGGTTCCGCCGCCGAATGCCCCAAGGAGGCCGAGTCTGGCCGTGCGATACGCTTGCCAAGGCGTGGGAGATGATGCAGCGCGATGGGATGCTGCCGGAGAATATTCGCGCCACCTTTCAACTCTCGTCGGCCGATTACGCCATCGTGCATCATGAGCTTCACTTCGCGGACATCGAGCACCAGATTTGGCAGGCCTACGGCACGGTGCAGCCCGTTCATGTACTCACCTTCGATGGGGTACCGATCGTTTCCGTCTACAAAAATCCGCGGAAACGGTGAAGCAGACGACTCGGTTGACCCGGGCCCGGAAGCGGGCTCGGTTTTCGTAGACAGTCGTAGGCGCCTGAAACTATGGCTGTTTCTCGCAAGCTTGCCTGTTTTTGACACCACGACTATGTTGCTTCGCAGTTCGTTCGCGAGGGTACGAGCGACGCAAAATGGGAACCGTGATACCGCAATATTGTGCAACTATTTGTGTCTGCGATGTGCCAACATAAATCTTTGGGACCCCAATTGGGACCTACGAAACCCAATCTGGGGCCTTTGCTCGAAAATGGGCCGAAACATCGAAAGCCCGAACTGAGGCATAAAAACAATGGGTGACCATGTCTGACGAGGAAAATCCCCGGATTCCGACTTCAGAAGACGCCGATATCGAGCTCGACGAGGAGCTTCCGGTTCTGCCGATCCGCAATGCGGTGCTGTTTCCTGGCGCGGTAGCCCCCTTCGACGTGGGGCGCGAGAAATCGGTGGCGTTGGTAGAGGACATCGAGAACTTGAATCAACCGGTCATCGCGATTTTCGCGCAGCGTGACCCCACCACCGATGAACCCGGGGTCGACGATCTCTATCCGGTCGGTGTTGCCGCGCGCGTGCTCAAGGCGCTCAAGCACAGCTCAGGAAACTACAGCCTGATCTTGCAAGGCCTGCTTCGCGTGCGCATGGAGGGCGTGAGCGCCCAAGATCCCTACATCAAAGCGCGTGTCTCCAGGCTCGACGAGCCGAAGTCCGAAGACGTTGAGAGCGAAGCGTTGGCCATGAGCCTGCGCGACATTGCCAAGCAGGTCATTCAGCTGATGCCTGAGCTTCCTCGCGAAGCGAGCACCCTGATCGATTCGATTCAGGAGCCGGGGCAGCTCGCTGATTTGGTGGCCGCCAACTTGGACGCTCCGGTCGACGAAAAGGCACAGCTGCTTGAAACGATCGATGCCAAGGACAGGATTCGCAAGGTGCTCCGGCTGCTGACGCGGCAGCTTGAAATCCTCAAGATGAGAGAGCGCATCAACTCTCAGATCAAAGAGGAGATGGGCAAGAATCAACGGGAGTACGTACTTCGCCAGCAGCTGAAAGCCATCAAAGAAGAGCTTGGCGAGGAGGAGGGCGACACCGGTGATCTCGATGCGTTGGAAGAGCGCATCGCCAAAGCGGACCTCGCCAAAGAGGCCGACAAAGTCGCGCGCAAGCAGCTAAAACGCCTTCGGCAGATGCAGGTTGGGTCGGCCGAATACACCGTGGTGCGCACCTATATCGACTGGATTTTGGATGTGCCCTGGTCCAAGCAAACCGCCGACAACCTGGACATTGCCCAGGTGCGCCGGGTGCTCGATGAGGATCATTCAGGGCTCGAGAAAGTCAAAAAGCGCATCGTGGAATACTTGGCGGTGCGCAAACTAAAAAAGGACAAGAAGGGCCCCATTCTTTGTCTGATTGGTCCGCCTGGTGTCGGTAAAACTTCGCTCGGACGGAGCGTGAGCCGAGCTTTAGGAAGAAAGTTTCACCGCATCAGTTTGGGCGGCGTGCACGACGAAGCGGCAATACGAGGCCACCGCCGCACGTACGTTGGTGCGCTTCCCGGTCAGGTCATCCAGGGAATGAAGAAATCGGGCACCATCAACCCGGTGTTCATGCTCGACGAGATCGACAAAATCGGCCACGACTTCCGCGGCGATCCCGCGGCGGCGTTGCTCGAAGTCTTGGACCCAGAGCAAAACGATACGTTCAGCGATCACTACCTCGAAATTCCCTACGACCTCTCCAAAGTGATGTTTATTGCGACGGCCAACGTTGGTGACACGATTCCTGCGCCGCTGCGAGACCGCATGGAGATCATCGAAATTCCTGGCTACACGCGACGCGAAAAACTCGACATCGCGCGTGTGCATTTGCTGCCTAAGCAGCTTGATGAGCACGGGATCAAGCCGGAAAAAGTCGACATCGCGGACGACGCGGTTCGGTCTGTGATCGATCACTACACGCGCGAAGCGGGAGTTCGAAATCTCGAGCGGCAAATCGCCAGCGTGATTCGCGGGGTTGCGGTTAAAGTCGCCGAAGGCGAGGAGGGGCCCTGGACGATTCCCGACGAAGATTCCTTGCGGCCCTACTTGGGTCCCCCGCGATTCACGTCGGAGGTTGCCGAGCGCACCGAGGAAACGGGAGTGGCGACGGGCCTCGCGTGGACTTCGGTGGGTGGTGAAATCCTGTTCATTGAGGCTACGCGGATGCATGGCACGGGGAAGCTTCAGCTCACTGGGCAGCTTGGCGATGTGATGAAAGAGTCGGCGCAAGCTGCGATGAGCTACGTGCGCACCCGAGCCGCGGCGTTTGGCGTGGCAGAAGATTTTCTCGAGAAGTGCGATGTGCACATTCATATTCCGGCAGGCGCGATGCCCAAAGACGGGCCGAGCGCCGGCGTCACGATGATGACCGCGCTTGTCTCGCTATTCACCGGCATCCACGTACGTCACGACGTCGCGATGACCGGTGAAATCACATTGCGCGGTCGCGTGTTGCCAGTCGGCGGCATCAAGGAAAAGGTGCTCGCCGCGCATCGCGCAGGCATCAAACGGGTCATCCTTCCAGAGCGCAATACCGCCGACTTGGAGGAAGTGCCCGAAGAAGTACGCGATACCCTCGAGTTTGTTCCCGTCTGCAAAGTAGACGAGGTGCTCGCCAACGCGCTTTCCGAACCGGACAAGCTGGAATTGGAGCTGGGCGACGAGAAAAAGAAAGATTCGTCAGCCTCGCAGGTGCACCCGCCGGCCTAGGAAAAAGCCAAACGTATGCTCGCGATATGGCTCTGGCCTATTGCGTCTCCGCGACAGAGTGAAAACCGAACACCGTCAGGGAGATCAAAAAGCCAGGAAAGAAAACTAGCCAGGGGGCGTCTTGGAGATGGGAAAGGCCGTCTTGCAGCATCGTTCCCCACGAGGCGTCTGGTGGTGGCACGCCGAGGCCGAGGTAGCTCAGCGCTGCTTCTGCGAGGATAGCGCGGGCTACCGCGAGGGATGCGGCGACTCCCAGGGTCGATTTGAGGTTGGGGAGCACGTGGTTCCGCATGATGCGCAAGCGCGATGCCCCAAGGGTTGTGGCGGCGGCGATGAAATCTTGGGCGGCGATTTCTTTTGTCTCCGCGCGGACAATCCGAGCGACGGTCATCCAGCTGGTTGCCGCGATCAATATGATCAGTTGAGGCAGGCTGGGCTCGAGGTACGACTGCGCGATCAGAATCAAGAGCAGCAGCGGCAGGGCGACCGCGATATCAACCACGCGCATGAGCAGCCCGTCGATCCATCCTCCGAGGTAGCCGGCGCCCAAGCCGACGATGGTTCCCAGCGCGACCGCGGCCAGCATCGAAAGTAGACCCACGCTGATCGATACTCGAGCGCCGTGAAGCGCGCGGGCCCAGAGGTCGCGTCCCGCGGCATCGGTGCCGAAAGGATGGGCGGCGCCAGGAGGCGCGAGAATTTCGTCAACCGCGAGGTCGACGGCGTTGGGGTCGAACGAGGTAAGCCACGGCGCACATAGTGCAGCTATGCCGATCGCCGCGATGATAACTCGCCCAATCGTCTGTTTGGAAAGACGGAGGGGCCGCGACGCGGGTATTGCGGAGATCGATCCGCGTGCGCTGTTCATCGGGCGGCCCTTCCTCCATGGTACCCGGTCTTGTTCAATCCGGTCTCGCTCAGCCCAGGCTCGGCCTGGGGCCGAGAACCAAACACGCGTAGTCGAGGGTCGAGCGCGCCGTAGGCTATGTCGGCAAGCAGGTTGCCGATGACCACAAACACCGCAATGGTCACCGACAATCCGAGGACGAGGGGATAGTCTCGGCTCTGAATGGCTTCTACGCTCAGCCGACCCAGGCCCGGCCATGAAAATACCGTCTCCACGATGTACGAACCTTCGACCAGTGCGCCGATTCCCGTGCCCAACAAGGTGACCGTAGGAAGCAACGCGTTGCGGAGCCCGTGATTCAGCACCACCGTACGTTCTCGAAGGCCTTTGGCGCGCGCGGTTCGAACAAACTGTCCGCGCAGCGCGTCGACCAGGCTGGCGCGTTGGTATCGCGCCCAAACCGCGAGCTGCGCCAGCGATAGCGTCACCACGGGAAGTACGAAATGCGCACTCTGAGACCAGAGATTTGCCGCTTCGGATGAAGCTAGGCCAAGCACGCTCGCGTGCGCAGGACTCATGCCCCCGCTCGGCAGCCATTGAAGCTGCACCGCGAACACATGAATCAGCATGAGACCGACCCATACCGAAGGGGCGGAAAGTGCGAGCGTGGTGACCCATCCGCCGATCCTGTCGATCCATCTTCCAGGACGGAGCGCCATTCCGACTCCCAAGCTTATGCCAAGCATTAAGCTGAAAAGCAGTGCAGACCCCATCAAGAGCAGCGAAGCGGGCAAGCGCTCTTGAATGAGGTCAATCACCGGCCGACGCAAGCTGATCGAGCGCCCGAGATCACCGCGCGACGCGCGCGAAGCCCATCGCGCATATTGAATCCAAAGGGGCTTGTCGAGGCCATACTGGGCTCGGAGCCGGTTGCGATGTGCGGGGGTCGAGACGGCCGCGCCGTCTCCCGCTGCGGTCGCCAAAGGGTCTCCGGGAGCTAGGTGAGCCAGCAGAAACGCTCCCATTGAGACGAGAAGCACCACCCATAGCGAGTGTGCAAGGCGACGAAGAACTATCGCTTGCATGGTTCAGAGCTAGCTTCGAAGGCGAGGTTTCCAGGGCGCTTGAATCAGCCAGCCGTTGTAGTTCGGAGCGGGGTCCGAAAACCCAGTCACGCGATCCACGCGAACAACCTCATTGGCGAGATGTTCATGAAGCGGAATCGTCGCACAATCGGCAAGCACCTGTTTTTGCACACGGGCATAGATGTCTTTGCGTTGTTTCGAATCGGTCGTTGACTGACCTTCGTCGAGCCATTGGTCGACTCGCGCGTTTCGGTAACGCCATACGTTGCTTCCTCTTGGTGGCGTTTGGTTCGAATGCCAGTACAGGCTGAGCTCACCAGGCTCGTAGTCGATGCAGCCGTGGATGATACTTTGAGGTGTTCCGTCACGCCGAATCGCTTCAGCGGTGGCAAGATCGGGGGTCGGTCGAATCTCCATGCGGATGCCGACTTGCTTGAGGTAGTGCTGAATCAAGACCGCGTAGCGGCGCTCCCATTCTCGAACGGGTTCGTGCACAAACCGAAAATGCGTTCCATTTCGACGCCGATAACCGTCGCCTGCGCGACGCCAGCCGGCGGATTCGAGCAGAGCGGCGGCTTTTCGAGGGTCGTAAGGGTAGCTCGGAACGTTTGCGCAATGCGCCCAGTGGTTGCTGCCGATGATGGAGCGGGCCGGCGATGCGCTACCCATGACCGCGCGCACCAACGCCGGGCGATCAAGAGCGTGTGCGATTGCTTTGCGAACCGAAGCGTCGCGAAACAGCGGGTCGTCGTTGTTCAGCGCAAACTGCTGCACGTAGGGAGTGGACAGGACGTATACCTTTGAGCCTGAAACCTTCGCGTACTGGGCGCTCTTTTGTTGCTCTTCTTCCCACAACACCGCGTCCAGGTCGCCCGCTTGGTAAGCCGCGAGGCGGGCTTCGGCGTCGGGAATATGTCGGACTACGATGCGTTTCAGCGCCGGCTTGCCTTCGAAGTAGTCGCTGTTGCGCACCATAGAAATATGGCTGCCCGCGATATGTTCTTCGAACTTAAACGGTCCGCTTCCGATCGGTTGTCGATTGAAGCGGTTGTGTACCGGGTCCTTTCCTTGGAGCAGATGCTTTGGCGCAATGGTCACTTTGCTGGCCAAATCGGCCGCGAAGGATGCGCGGGGTTCTGCCAATACAAAACGAACGCGATGATTCGACAGCGCGCGTACGCGAACCGCGTGTCCACCAAAGTGCAAGATACTCGCGTGATGAAACTTGGTGGCAGGGCGAAGCAGGGTCTGAATCGTGAACACGACATCGTGCGCGGTCAGCAGGCGGCCGTCGTGCCACGTTGCATCTTTTCTGAGTTCGACGACGTATTCCCGACCATCATCGCTCACATCGAGCCGAGTCGCGAGCACGGGCTCGAGCTCGTGTCTGCGGTCCATTCGCCAGAGCGGACTAAACATAAGAAAGATGACCCGCGCGATGCGCGGATGGAACGGGCTGTACACTGGCTGTAGTGCCCTTCCGGTACCGCAGACGAGCGTTTCTCTGCGCAAGTGGCGACCCTCGCGCGGCTCGCAGGTGCAACCCAGTGCGCCGGATAACGCGAACAATCCACCTGCGCCACCTTTGAGGAGGGTCTGCACAAATCTGCGCCGTTCTTCGAGCGGCATTCGGCTGAGCTCTTCTTGGAGTCGCTGGTAGATCTGAGCTTCCTGGTCGTAGAACATGCGCATGTTGCGTCTCCTATGGCTTGTGATCCGTCTCTGATTGGAGCGACTCTTTTCCTTGTTTGGAGAGCTCGGCGTACAGCGTCAGCGCCGCGGCGTTGGTCCATCCGAAGCCAATATCCTTCGAGCTGTACGGGATTCGTGTTCCCGCCTCGATACCGGACTCGGCTCGTTCGACGTCGTATTTCTCGACGAGCGTGCCGTGCTCGACGAACTCGTCGAACACCATTCGGAGGAACTTCAAGCTGATGCGTTCGGCTTCATCGTCATAGCCATATCGACGGAGCCCGTCGACGGCTAGCATATGGAGGTTGGCCCACCCGTAGGGAGCATCCCATGCGTCGCCGGTCTCTTTGGTGCTGGCACGAAGCCCGCCCTTGCGCTCGAACACTGCGAGTTGTTCGACGACGCGTTTCGCTTGCTCGGTAGACGCGATCCCTGCCCAGAGGGGCCAAAACGTTGTCGCGAACGGGTAGGGGTGACGGTTCTCTTGGACAATATCGTAGTCAACGTAGAGCCCGGCTTGGTCGTCCCAGAGGAGCTCATTGATTTTTGTTTTGCGCGCGTCGGCTTTCTCCTGCCACTCCGAGGCCTCACTGAGCTCGCCGAGTTCGGAGAGGATCTCATGCATGTCGGACTCCATGACGTAGAGAAGTGTGTTCAAGCACACTGGATTGTAGTTTTCGATGCCCGATTCTTCAGAGCCGAATCGCCCCGAGGGATCGAAGCCGGATTCGTGCTGCGCTCGATAGCGAGATAGTCCCGTGGGCGTCTGGTGTCGCTCGGAAGTCCAAAACCCGTGTTGCGTGCGAATCGCGTCGAGAGTCGATCGAAGCCATCGTTCATCCTCGGTCTTTTCAAAGACGCCAAGCACCATGCGCGTAAGAAAAGGCGGGTGCGGTTGGGAGAGATAGTAGGTGCGGTTGGCGTTCAGAACCGTTCCGTAGTGCTTGATCTGGTAGATGAGATTCCCGGTGATCTCCCGGGCGAGTCGGACGTGGGTGAGCCAATCTGTGCTTAGCAATCCGCGAGCGATGAAGTAGCTGTCCCAACCATACATTTCGTGAACGTGGCCGTTCGGCACCACGTAGGGAAACGGCAAGAAAAGCAGTCCGTGCTCGGTCACGCGGGTGGGGTCTTCAGGAAGTACCCGGAGGTCGATGAAGGCGGATTCCGCGCCGGGAAATCGTTCGTCGAGCAAGTGCTGAACCGCGGCTTCCTGCTCGCTTTGGGCGATGTAGAGAAGCGAAGCGTCGCGGGCTTTGAATTTCGGATCCGGCGCGGCCATGGGCAGATCACCCACATCGCGACGTAGGTCGGTCCAGCCTTGGTCAATGTAGTCGAGCAGGCCCTTCCAGGTTGGTGGGAATGTTTTTTCGGCCTTCCGAGACTCCTTTTTTTCTGGCGCGGTGGAGGCGGGAGGCGGGGCGCTGCCGCACGAGGAAAGAAGCAGGCTGGCCGCGATGATGATGCGCGACTGCGCGAATCTTGGGTGGTGGATGTTTTTTGTCGGGTGGAACACTACCCGCCTGGCATAGCGGGAAGGCGAATGCCGCGCAAAGCTGGCATCCCGTGTTTTCCTCGCCGCAAATGTGATCTAGAGTAACCCCGTGGCGTCAGAAAAGACGGCAGTGTTGGGAGCAGGGTCGTGGGGCACGGCGCTTGCCAAGTTGCTTGCCGATCAAGGGCGCTCGACGCGGCTTTGGGCCCGCCGACCTGAGCTCGCTCAGGCAGTTCAAGAGCAACGCTCGAACGATGCGTATTTGCCCGGGTTCGCGCTACCCGACACATTGGAAGTTACGAGCGATCTCAAGCGAGCGCTTGACGGCGCGAACTTCGTGCTTTCGGTGGTGCCGACTCATGGCACGAGAGAGGTGCTGAAACGAGCTGCACCGCTGCTTGCGGAGTCAGCAGCGGTGGTGAGCGCGACCAAGGGAATCGAAAACGAGTCGCTTAAGCTCGTTTCAGAAATTTTTGAAGAATATATTCCGGCTTCGCGGCTGGCGTTTCTTGGGGGCCCAAGCTTTGCGCGAGAAGTCGCGCAGGGCGTTCCCACCGCGGTCTCCGTCGCGGGCGTTGATCCTGACGTCGTCGCGACGGTGCAACGAGCGCTGACCACCGATCGATTTCGCGTGTATGCGACCGAGGACGTGGTGGGGGTTGAGCTTGGTGGCGCTCTCAAAAACGTGATCGCGATCGCCGCGGGCATTGCCGATGGTCTCGGTTTTGGCCACAACACGCGAGCCGGATTGATCACCCGCGGGCTCGCTGAAATCTCTCGTCTCGCGATTCATTTGGGGGCAAATCCGCTTACATTGGCGGGGCTCAGCGGGATGGGGGATTTGGTGTTAACGTGCACTGGGGACCTATCGCGCAATCGCACGGTGGGCCTTCAGCTCGGTCAAGGTAAATCGATCGAGGACATCTTAGACGGCATGCGGATGGTGGCAGAAGGCGTGCGCACGACCAAAAGCGCGCATACTCTCGCGGGACATCGAGGTGTGGAGATGCCGATTACAGCTGAGGTCTATCGAGTGCTCTACGAAGGAAAATCGGCGCACGACGCGGTGGTTGATTTGATGACGCGGCCAATGAGGCGAGAGCGCGAGTAGTCGCGCGAGCTTTTGCGCGATGCGGTCGCCCGTTCGCACTCGGCTTCTCTATTTGCTGCTGGTTCCGCTGGTCACCGTCGCGGCTGGCATCGTCGGGTACTATTTGTGGACCCGTGCAGCCCAGTTCGCTCGCCTCGGCGAGGAGACGATCGCTGAGTCAACGCTTCTCATCGTTCGTGAGAAGGTGGACATCATCGAGCAGTACGTCATTCAAGCCGACAATCACGTATTCGGGCTGGCTCGCGTCAATGACCCTGATGCGATTTCTCGATGGTTGCCCACTGCTGCCGAGGTGACGCCGAGCGTTCGAGCGTTTTTGATGCTCGATGAAAACGGTTTGGTCGCGAGCTACGTCTACCGAGGAGGCACCGCAGGGAAACGGAAGTTTTATAAAATCTTCATGGAGCGAGTTGTTCCCGATTTGCAGCTTGAGCGACAACGAGCAGGCCGCTTGACGCATTTGCATCGCTCCTACGCGGGAAAGAACTATCTCATTTCCTACCGCGTTCGTCGATACAAGGGGCGGCGCTACTATCTGGTCGCTCAACACGACACGAGTTACATCGTGCGCGAGCAATTTCCATCGCTATTCGCCACCGACGAAGCGAAACGTCAATACAACATCGTCGATGAAAACAATCATCGCGTATACGGCCCGAATCTCGCTACGGCTGGTGACTATCTATTTGGTCTAAGGTTCCCCACCACGCTTTATGGCTGGCGCCTACAAGTCGCACCCAAACAAGCGCCGCTCCTCGAAGCACAAGCGAGCTCTCGACGAACCGCCGAGGTGGTACTGATCGGAACTTCCTTTGGAATCATCCTGCTGGGAGTCGTATTTCTTATTTACGCGGCCAACGAAGAGCGAAGGCTAAATATGTTGAAAAGTGAATTCATCGCGAACGTTTCGCATGAGCTCAAAACGCCCCTCTCCGCGGTGAGAATGTTTGGCGAGCTACTGCTCACCAACCGCGTGGCGAGCGAAAAAAAGCGCAGAGACTACCTCGAAATTATTTGTCGAGAGACAGATCGTTTGACCAATCTTATCGAGAACGTGCTCGATTTTTCGGCGCTGGAGCGCGGCGAGCAGCGTTTCGATATGCGGCGAGGAGATTTGCAAGAGGTTGCGGTGCGCGCGGTAGAGACTGTCCGCTATCGAACGGAGCAAAAAGTACAGATTACGTGGGAGTTGGAAGGTGACGTAGAGCCGGTTTGGTTTGATGAGCAAGCTGTGCTGCTGGCCATGATGAATCTGCTCGACAACGCCGTGAAATACGGCGATGGAACCCCGATCCATCTTTTGCTTCGTCGCACGGAGCGCCACGTCGAGATTCTGGTTCGCGATCGCGGCCCGGGAATACCCACCGAAGCGCGGAAACGCGTATTCGATCGTTTTTATCGTACAGGCAACCATCCCGAAGTACGCGGCTCCGGGATTGGCCTTGCGCTGGTGCGACAGATTGCGGAAGCGCACCGCGGGCGCGCCTGGGTGGAAGATGCTCACGGGGGAGGAACCATCGTCGCATTTTCGATTCCCTTAGCCCCCCCTCGAAAATCAGAGTCGGCTGGAAAATCGAGCACGCAACCGATATCGTCTGCTCGTCATGAACGACGAGCGACAAACGATTCTTCTGGTTGAAGACGATCCTTCGTTGGCGCTCGGCCTTGTAGATTCCCTTGAGTTCGAGGGTTTTTGCGTCGTTCATGCGAAGACTGGGGAAGAAGCTATTCGCCTCGCAGCCGAACAGACGCCCAACTGCATGATTCTCGACGTGATGCTGCCGGATTTGAATGGCTACCAAGTGTGCCAGAGGGTGCGCGAGACAAATCGAGACGTTGCGATACTCATGCTGACTGCGCGAAGCCAAGAAGCAGACAAAATCCGAGGGCTCGATGTTGGCGCGGACGATTATGTGACCAAGCCGTTTTCGGTGGGCGAGCTGGTGGCGCGGATTCGCGCGCTCTTGAGGCGGGCCTCCCGGTCAGATCGCCGTGAAGTGCAACAACCGTTTCAGATTGGCGAGATAGAGATCGATCCGATTGGCCAAACGATGAAACGCGGCAGCGCAACTGAGCGGCTTTCGTTTTACGAGGTCGAGCTGCTCAAGCTGCTTTATGAGCACGTAGGGCAGCCTGTTTCGCGTGACGACATGCTCGACCGAATCTGGGGTCTTGAATCGACGCCGTCGAATCGCAGCGTCGACAACTTCATCGTGAAACTGAGAAAACGTATCGAACCTACTCCCGACAAACCGCAGCACATCCTTACCGTGTACGGGATTGGGTACAAGCTGGTGGTCTAGTGGCGCAAGCTTCGCTCAACACAAGTCGGACGCGGCACTAGCATGGGCACCGGCACGGTTACGCTGCTCTGGTATTTCGTCTGCGGCGCGTTTTTCTTCCTCACGGTCGGCATCGCTTTTCTGCTCTATGGGATCGGCGCGCGCCGCAAGAGACGAGAGGCCGCGGCGCGTCTTCATCGTCGGATCGAGGGCGCAAAGGCGCCGTCCGAGTTCATGGAAAACGATGATCGACAGTAGCCAGCACGAGTCCTGGCGCGGGGGAAAGCGAGACGGTCGTATTGCGCTCGCGTTTTTTCAACCGGTCCACGATGAGCCACGTAACGCCTGCGATGAAGAGCGCGCCCGAGGTCGCGAGTGTACCGTTTGCTGTGCGAAATAGCCGGACGGCGCGCGATTGCAGTGACGAGGCCTCTTGAAACGAAGGTTCATCCACTGCGTCGTTGTGCAGCGACTGCGCGCGAAGCGCGAGGCCCAAGCCGGTCGCGGCGGCAGCAGCGCTTACCGATGCGATAATCCATGGCGCGATTGAATACTTTTTTTGCCCAGGCTCCTCAGAACCTTCTGGTAGTGGGCGCGGGCCTCCATTGCGTTGATTTTCTCGAAGCACACGAAGGGCCTCTTGTTCTTCCATGTTTTTTCGAAGCACCGCGATCCGCTTTTTGATCGCGACGCGATCCGCAGCGTCCGGTTCTTCCTGCAGAAATCGCTCGTAGGCGTCGATTGCTTTGGTCCAAGTTCCGCTATTTTCATAGGCGCGGGCGAGATTGTAGAGAAGCACCGGCTGAGGATCGAGTTCGTATGCGCGTTCGAGCAATGCCGCTGCTTGCTCGAATTCTCCTCGCTTGTAGTGCTCTGCGCTTTGCTTAAAAAGGTCGTCTCCGCGCTGCGCGTGACATCGCCCGATAGGCTGTGCGGCGAGCCCCAGAAAAAGCACGAGGGCGGCCGAAGCGCGCCGGGACAGCGCCGGTCGCAGCCTACTGAAGTAGTGAAAAGTAAAATCCATCGTTGCCGCCCAAGCTACCCACAAACTCTTCCCCAACCTCGATGCCGCCCGTGAATAGGCCTCCGACATGGACGACGTTTGTTTCATCGATGGCGAGCGCATACGCAGCGCCGCCCGACGACTTCATCACATGAGCCCACCGCGGGGTCCAGTCGCGATCGTACGCGACGGTCATCAAATCGCGACGGCCCTCCGCGTCTATCGCGCCGAGGCCAATATCGATCACGCCCCGAAATTCGGCCGCGACATAGGGCGCGCCCGCGGAGTCGAGGGTGATCGTGCGCAGGATTTCTTCGTCCGCGCCACCTACCTGTGCGACCGAACTCAGTGCTCCCGACGAGTCGATTTGAAGCAGCAAATGGTCGAACTGGCCCACGCTCGTGTAGGCCGTGCTGTCCAAAGTCGCGCGACCTTCGAATCGCCCGATGGCGAAGCTCTCCCCATCCTCTGCGATCGCGACATCCGTCAGAACGTCGCCCATCTCTCCTCCCAGACTGAACGACCAACGATGGGAACCATCTGAGCCATCAAGCCCTGCAATGAACGCGTCGGTGCTGCCGGTGGATGTGAGCATTTGGTCATCAAATGCAATCGTATCTCCAAACCGACCTCCAATGATCAGATCTCCGTTGGCGTTCGCATCAATGGCAAAGCCCTCCTGGAACCCTGCATCCCCAAACCGGCGCGACCAACGGTGCATGCCCTCGGAGTCATAACTGGCAACGAACACATCCGAGCTCCCCGCGGACATTCGCGCGCCCCCGCCGAAGTTTGCGTTTCCTTCGAATCGACCGATCACGTAGACGTTGTTGCTCGCGTCGGTAGCGACCGACAGCGCGCGGTCCAAACCTTGGTCGCCGGCCCGAACGCTCCATCGGTGTTCGCCTCCCGAGGAATAGCTTGCCACGAACACATCCGTGCTGTTGTTGGCTGAGGCCGCGACTCCGCCGCCGAAATCGACCATTCCGCGGAACTCGCCGACCGTGTAGATATTGTCTGCGTCGTCGATGGCTATGTCGTACACAATGTCCGCCTCGGCGGCTCCGATGACTTTGAGCCAGATGAGTTCGTCGTTGCTGTACCGCGCGATGAAGATATCTCGGTCGCCGGCCGCCGCGACGGTTTCTCGTTCAAACATGACCTCTCGTTGAAACGAGCCCACGAGGTAACGCGCGTCCCCGATTGCGATTCCGCGGACTTCGTCGGCGCCTGCGCCTCCCACGCGGAGAAACGAACGAAAGCTTGGGATGCATTGATTGTCGCGACACTGAGCGCCGACGGGGCAGGACGAGCAGCCGCCGCTGGTGGATCCATCTCCGGATGAATCCGCGTTGCCACCGTCTCCGGTGCTACTGAGCCGGCAGCGACCGTCATCGCAGACCCAGGGAGCCTCGCAAGGGCATGTTTTTCCTTCGAGATTTAGGGATGGAATCTTGCAGCTGGCGAGATGCAAGGGCGCCGCGGCGAGCAACGCACAAATTGTAATGTAGCCAACAGGGGAGCTCTGGGCGCTTGCGAGGCATCGAGCCAGAGCGCGCGCTTTAGATATTGCAAGACCGCTAACCAAGACGTTTCCAAGTCGATCCCCGCGGGCCGGGGTGGTGACATCCCACTTTGTGGCGGGAGATGGCACCAAGTCGCGGCGCGTGGCGCACCCGCTGCGACTTGACTATTATAACACCTACACATGTTGGTGGCCGCTGAAGACCTATGTCGGATCGGCCCGTATCGAGTGATCGGCAGGCTTGCAACGGGGGGGATGGCCGAAATCTTGCTCGCCCGGGTTGCAGACGGCAGTGCATCTGCGCGCACTGTGGTCATCAAACGGGTGCTCCCCCATCTCGCGAACGATCCCGCATTCGTCGATATGTTTGTCGACGAAGCGAGAATTGCGGTTCGTCTTCAACACCCCAACATCGTCCACACCGAGCAGCTCGTCGAATATCAAGACGAACTCTTTCTCGTCATGGAGTACCTGTGCGGGGAGAGTCTCGCCGGCCTGGTGCGCCGCATGACGAAACTAGATCGCCGAATGCATCCGGTGTTGGTCGCGTACGTGGCCGCGGAGGTCGCAGCAGGTCTTCATGCCGCGCACGAGCTGACGGACGAACGCGGGTTTCCTCTTGGCATCGTTCATCGTGATGTGTCTCCGCACAATATTTTCCTTGAATACGAAGGCGACGTGAAGATTCTCGATTTCGGGATCGCAACCGGGGCGGACCGCGCGTCTCGGACCCAGACGGGGCAGCTCAAGGGGAAGTTCGAATATATGTCGCCTGAGCAATGCCGTGGCTTCCCCGTCGACCGCCGCTCGGATGTCTTCGCCATGGGCACGGTGCTTTGGGAGCTCTGCACGGGGCGACGCTTGTTTCGGCGGCAGGAAGCTCATCTATCGCTTCAGGCTGTGGCGGAAGGTTACGCTCCTCCCCCGACGGAGGTCGAGCCCGCGTGTCCCGAGATCTTTGATGCGATTTGCGCACGTGCGCTCGCCCGAGATCGTGAGCTCCGCTATGCGACCGCGGACGAGATGCGTCACGATTTGCTCGCCGCGATGGATAGCTTTCGGCCGGCTGCGTCGCCGAAGATGACGATGAAAGGCATGCTCGCTCATCTATTTCAGGAGCGACAGCTCGAGAAGCGACAACTGCTTCGCCACCTTGACGCCGGACACGTGCCCGAACAGCTTCCCGCGTCCGAAGCCGACCGCAGCGTTCGCGTTCCTGGAGTAACCTCCCGGTTTCCTCCGGCGAACGCCCCCGAGCGTCGCCTACTGGAAACAGGTCAATCTCAATCGCGCTCGATATCCGAGAGCCGAATGCGTCCCAAGCCGAAGCGTCGGACTCAATTTCCGGTGTATGTGCTCGGCGCGTTGGGGCTTCTTCTCGCCGCGTGGTGGTGGGCTGAGGGTCGTCCTCGATCGAACCAAACGACGGCTCGCTCCGTCTCGAAGACGGTGGCGCCGATGGACTCAGCGAAGCCAGGTTCGGCCTCTTTGAGACACGCGGGATCGACGCGTACCGGATCGTCTGGCGCTAGCTCCTCTCCGTCAGACTCGTTCGCGCCGGGGCCACCCCATTCGGAGTCGTCGGACGAGGCATCGCCAGGCGCGTCTGAAGTTGGGACCGTCGAGCTCGACGTTCGCGCGAACCCTCAACGCGTTTCCGTATTTCTTGGCGACAACCGACTCGGTGAGACTCCTCTGTCTGCACGATTGCCGCGGGGTACCGACCCGCTCGAGCTGCGCTTCGAGGCCCCCGGTTATCTTTCCCGAAAGGTAGACGTCGTTCCGGATTCAAGCGTACGTCTCCATATTGACCTTCGCCGGCTTCCTTCTCGTCGACAGAGGCGTCGAGCGCGTCACCCCTCGGAGACGGTGACCGTCAGCCCACGCGAGACGGTGACCAACGGTCCGCCCGCCAGGAAGCCCACGCCGGAAAAAAAGCGCTACTTTCGATTCGACTGATTGACCGTGTGCGGTCCGGCAGGCTACATCTTGCGGAGTTCCTGGTGAGGGCCATTGCGCGGCGCCAACATAGCGGGATTCCGATAGCTGTGGAACAATCCGGTGACCCTCGCCAGCAAGAGCCCCAGCAACCTGGGCGCCATGATTCCGACCGGGAGCCAGGTCCCGATCCCAACTCAGATCGGGCAGAAAAACCCCGTTCAGCTGAAAGACCCCGTTCAGCTGAAAGACCCCGTTCAGCTGAAAGACCCCGTTCAACTGAAAGACCCCGTTCAACTGAAAAACGGGGTCGAGCGGGGCGATTCGTCCGCTTGGGGCGCTCACTTGCCGCTGCGTTGTACTGGACCGTTATGCTCTATATGGTGATTGCCGGCTTGGTTTCGGTCGTCGGCCAGCTCTTCGGTGGCGGCAACGGGTCGCTGAGCGGGAATGCCTCGGCCGAGGAACCCGGTCGCTCCTACCCGTGTCGTGCGGAACTACGCGCGCTCCATCAAGAACTGGTTGACCATGCGTCCTCATCGCTTACATCCGCATCGCTCGGAGCGACGCCAGTCGGTACCAAGCAGTCTTCTTCCAGTATGAAGCAGTGGTATCGATCTTGGGACGTTCGGTACCGGGCGCTTCGGGGGTCGTGTCGAGGCGAAAACTACGCCCTTTTGGGCAGACTAAGGTATCGATGGGAGACTGCTCTTCAGCGTTTTAAGCGTGACGAAGGTAGGCTCTCCCGGGAACTGGCGAATCGCCTTGCGCCGCCGGTAGGAGATCGGCGATCGAGATGACGGACACCATGGAACATCGAGAGCAGGAACAGAGCTTCGAAGATTTGGGGCTGTCGGAGGCAGTCCGCAGCGCCATCGAAGAGATTGGTTGGACCGCGCCGACCGAAGTGCAAAGCCAAACCTACGCCGCCGCGATGGCGCGCCACGATCTCATTGTTCAGTCGCGCACGGGGACGGGAAAGACGGCGGCGTTTGGAATTCCGTTGGTCGATGGTCTGGTGCGACCGGATGGAGGGGCTCAGGCGTTGGTCCTCGCGCCCACCCGAGAGCTCGCGCTGCAGAGCGCGCGTGAAATCCGCCGGCTGGGCCAAAAGCGCGGTTTGACTTCGGTTGCCATCTACGGCGGCGCGCCGATGGAGCGGCAAGTTCGCGAGCTCGAAGACGGAGCGCAAATCATTTCGGGTACGCCAGGACGAGTGCTCGACCATCTTCAACGAGGGACTATTGACGGCGAGAAGCTGCAGGTCGTAGTCCTCGACGAGGCGGATGAAATGCTCTCCATGGGTTTTGCCAAAGAGCTGTCGGCCATCATGGAAATGGTCTCTCAGAAACGGCAGACCATGCTGTTCTCAGCGACCGTGGATGAACCGGTCGAACGAGTCGCGCAGAAGTACATGCGCGATCCGCAGATTCTCTCGCTGTCTGGAGACGCGGTTGGTGCGCTGGGGGTCTCCCATTATTTTTATTTGGTCTCCGGGGTCGGCCGAGCAAACGATCTCATCAGCATTCTCGAGGTGGAGAACCCTGAGAACGCGATCATTTTCTGCAACACCAAGGCGTCGACCGAACAGGTTGCCTCCGCGTTGCGCCAAGCCGGCTTCAACGCCGACTGGCTCAACGGCGACCTCCCGCAGAAAGAGCGCGAGGCCATCATGGCGCGCACGCGCAGCGGCGGGTCGCGTTTTTTGGTGGCTACCGATGTGGCGGCACGGGGCATCGACGTGTCCCACCTCACGCACGTCATCAACTACGAGCTGCCGCAAAACGCAGAACAGTATATCCATCGCACGGGCCGAACCGGTCGCGCGGGCCGAACCGGTACCGCCATCGCCCTGGTAAGCCCTCCCGAGCTGGGAACGCTCTACTACCTCCGTCTGCAGTACAAAATTTTCCCCATCGAGCGGTCTTTGCCCACGGCGGGCGAACATCAGACACGCCTCGAAACGGACCGCATCAAACTCGTGGAGCAAGCGTTTACCTCGCCTCCCGCAGAGGCTGAGCTTGCGGTGGCTCGCCGTCTGATGACCTTGCCTCACGCCGAAGTCGTGATCGCGGGGTTGCTCCAAACGTTCTTTGGCGCGCACGACCAAATCGACGAAGAAGCCGCGGCAGCGCGGCGCGCGGGAGCAAACAAGAAAACCTCCTCGAATACGGATGAACCCGAGGAAAAGCCGGCAGAGGGTCGAGAGCGCAAACGTCGCCGCCGTGACAGCGCGAGCAGTCGAACGAAAGCGAGCGCGGCTGGCGGTTCGAGTGTGCCTCGAAGCACGAATGCCCCTCGGAATGCGAACGCCTCTCGGAATGCGAACGCCTCAGGCCGGGCGAATGACTCCGACCGCGACGGATTCACCACGCTGTACTTGAATCTCGGACGTCGGGATGGTGTGCAGCAGGACGATATCGCGCGTCTAATGCTTGAGCGTGGCGGCGCCGCGGAGGGCAACGTAGGGCGGATTCGTCTGCGAGACACCCACTGCTTCGTTCAAGTCGAAGCCAGTGTCGATGAGCAGGTGATGGAGCGCCTTTCGGGTCACGTGGTCGGGAAACGCGAGATCAAAATCGAGAAAGCGCGCGCGCGATAAGCCCGTGTTGCCCCGCCTTTCCTTGCGCGCAGTGTGGATCGGCGCTGTTTCATGGATCGCGGCCGCAGCTCCCGTGGTCGCCCAGCAATCGACGTACGAACGAGAGCACGTGGCCGATGTTTTGGAACGCGATTCTTTGGAAGAAGAACCGCATCCAGAAGGAAAAACCGTCGAGTTCGTTCGGTTCGTACGCGACGAAGTATTCGTCGAGGGAGAGATCCTGCCCGAGCCTATCCTGCCGATTGGACCCTCTCTCACGATGTTCAACAAGCTCCATTGGCTTACGCGTGAATCCACCGTCGCGCGAGAGATGCTGATTCGGGAGGGCGAACCCTACCGCGAAGTGCTGGTCGAAGAGAGCATGCGCATTCTTCGTTCGCTCCGGATATTTTCCTTGGTGCGCATCGCCGCCGTCAAAACGAAGCACCCTGATCGGGTAGGCGTGATTGTCTACACGCGAGACCTCTGGAGCCTTCGCGTTGAAACCGATTTTCAGGTCACCGGTGAGCAGATTGACCAGCTCTTTGTGCAGGTGATTGAGCGAAACTTTCTCGGCCGGCAAAAAGCGCCGAGTGTTCGATTCGTTATGGTGCCGGACACGTATCGTTTGGGCCAAGCGTATGAAGATCGACGAGTCAACGGGAGCATGGTTCGTTTTGGAGAATCTGCGGATTTGATTTTCAACCGAGCAACCGGCAACGCCGAGGGAATGCGTGTGGAGGGGGCGCTGGGGGTGCCTTTTTACAGGCTCAGCCAGAAATACGGGTTTTCGTTGAGCGGCGGGTACGACACCGAAGTGGAGCGGCAGCTGCGCAACGGAGTGGTGCTCGGATACGACGATCCGGAAACGGCGGAGGAGGAGCAGATTCCGCAGGTCTGGCGACAGCGTGATGCCTTTGCGTCGTTGCTCGGCTCCTATCGAACAGGGAGCTCGTACAAAGCGACGTTTTCGGGAGGGTTCGCGTATTTGGAGCGCATGGCGGCGCCGAATGCGGAAACCGGGATTTCGCGCGGAGAGAATCCTGCGTTTGACCGCGACGTATTGCCGCGGGAGCGGAGGCAGATTGGGCCAGTCGTGAGCTATGAGCTCTTCACGCCCAATTTCGTCATTTTTGAGAACCTCGATTCATTCGGAGTGAGCGAAAATGTTCGCGTAGGGCCCCGCATGGCTGCCGTTGTACGGTTTCCGCTGAGCGCGTTCGGTTCGTCGACTGACTCGATCACGTTCTCGGGCCTGCTCAACTACGCCGTGGCGGGGAGGGACGCGCTTGGCGAAGTGACGGTCAACGCATTTTCGCGGCTGGAAGATGGCAACGTTGTAGACCAGTTTTTGAGCGGCGAGCTTCGATGGGCATCACCGATGTGGCGAGGGTTCCGCGTCGTGGGGCGTCTCGGCTGGGAAGGCCGGCGAAACGACACCAGCCGTACTCAGGTAAGCCTTGGGGGAGACAACGGCCTGCGCGGTTTTGTCAGCCAGGCGTTCGTCGCGACAGGGGCCAACTTGGTGCGCGGCAACCTCGAATTGCGCAGCCGGCCGCTCAACATTAAGTCAGTGCATGTGGGCGCGGTATTGTTCTACGATACGGGGGCAGTTTATGAACGCCTCGGTTCTGCGCAATTGCATCATTCAGTTGGCGTCGGTATTCGTTTGCTGCTGCCACAGTTTAATCGGTTGCCGTTCCGGGCTGACGGAGGCCTCCCGTTGGGCGAAGAATTCCAGTTTGTTCCCTCTTTCGGTTCAAGCCAGACCGTGACGCTCACCAATCTGGAGTCGGCAGTTGGTTTCTAGGCAGGCAGCAGGCTACCTCGTAGAGCCGACCCGAATATGTGGTATGGTGTGCGCCCAAGTGGGTGTTACCGTTCGGCCAACCACATATAAATCAGCCGTCGGTCTTGGTACCCTGAAATGATTCATTCCCTGAGCAGGTTGCATGGGACTCTTTTCAAAAATCTTTAAGGGTGGGCCGGAGGGCGAGGGCGAACACGCCGCCGATGAGTCGGGTTCCGGCAAACCCAGCTCCGGTAAGCAGCCCAGCTCCGGCAAGCTCAGTTCTGACAAGCCCGGCTCCGGCAAGCCATCCGGCAAGCCCGACGCCGCGAAGCAAAGCGCACGGAAAGCAGCGACCGGCAAGCAGTCTGCTGCGAACCGTGGTCGATCTGAGGCCAAAGGCGGCAAACAGAGCTCAGGCAAACAGCGTTCGGAAAGACAGGGCTCAGGCAAACAGGGTTCGGGCAAACAGGGCTCTGGCAAACAGGGCTCTGGCAAACAGGGTTCGGGAAAACAAAGCTTGGAACGAGGCGAGGGCAAACGAGCTCGCAGCAAAGACGGCGCAAGCAAGAGTCGTCTGGGTACGGGGGAGCGCCGGGTTGCTTCCAATGGTGAGAGCGTGCGCTCTCGAAGCTACGTGCCCAGCAGCGATTTGGACCCGGATACAGAACCGGGGCCCATGTCTCCTCGCTCGCGGGCTGGTGCGCGAGGCTCTAGCGGTGTTGCCCAAGGCGCGTTCAATGCGGAGGAGCCTGAGGCGACACGCCCCAAAGACGAATCGCCTCTCTTGGGCGCTTCGCACGCAGCGAGCTCGCCACCTTTGGATGATGGAAGCCCGCTTGCGGAAGCGCCGACGAAGATCGTGCACGTTGCAGATGTGCAGTCACCTCGTCAACGCCGGAGATCGCGCCGAGCACCGCCTCCGCTCCGCAGTTCGCGCAGCGCTGCCGAACCGTCGGTTTCCGATGGGGGTATTTCGCCACTCGAAGCGGCGATCACATCGACCACAGGTCATCCTCCTAAGTCGATCCCCAAACACGGCCGGCTCCCCAAAGAGGCGTCTGACGTGTCTCTTGGTCCCGATGCGGGCTCGGTTGCGACTAGCGAGACGGTGATATTTGACGATTCCGTACGGGCTAGCGATTCGACGCTCGAGCCCAGTCGCGCCGAGCCGGCGGCTTCGAAAGCTGCCTCGAGAGACGCGTCTTCGGTGGCTCGACGAAACGGGACATCGCCCGGCCGGCTGCCCGGCCCATCGTCCAACGGGAAGGGGGTGTCACCGGAGCAAGTGTTCACTCGATTGAAAGAGCGGACCGTCGCGCATCTCGCAGACCTGATATTCGAGTTGAGCTGGGGGGCCCCTTCTACAGAATGGCTCGAAGCGACGCAGCAGAGGTTGAAAGCATTGGAAGAGGCACGTCGCGAAGTGATGGGCGACAAAGAGTCTCCGTTCGCGACATTCGCCAAAGCCGTCGAAGAGGTGCGGTTCGAGCAAGGAGCGCAGGTCACGGGAGACAATCGAGATCGGCTGACGCAAGCTTACGAAGCGCTGCGAAAGAAAGAACCGCGCGTTCGGTCGATGGAGGAGGTTTGCGTTGAGCGAGAAGGCCTATTGAGCCGCGTCTTGCTTTTGCAGGTGAACGGAATCTCGGCCATGACGGTCGACAAACTGAAGGCTGCTGGTGTCCTGACGACCGGCGATTTGGTGGAAGCGACATACGCCCAAATCGCTGAAGCCGGGGCACTTCCGCTGGAGGTGGCCAAGCAAGCTTCTGCGAAAGTGCGTGCGTTTCGAAAGGAGCATCTTCGTTCAACTCCGACTCGCATCTCGGAACGCAGGCGATTAAGCACGTTGCTTTCGGAGCTGCGGGCGATGCAGCGAGCGTTCGAGAACGCGGCCGCAGGTTGGTCGTCCGAGGCTCGGTCGGACAAGATGCGCCTCAGAAGGTCTCGCGAAGCGACCTTGCTGCAGCTTCAGGCTGAGCTCGTGCGCATGGGGGAGCCTCAGCGGGTCATCGAACTCGATCGAGTTCCGTTCGGTCGAAAGATTGAGCTTCTAGAGAGCTTTGTGGAGTCGCGAAAACGAGCCGCGACGAGCGGAGAGTAACGAAGGCGTTCGCAAACGGTAGCGACAGATCAAGTCACAATCATGGATGCGCTTCAGAGAACGGGGATTGGAGATATCTAGATGGCCGATTTTACACGTGAAGAGATTCTCAAGAAGGTTCGTCAGCGCGCCGCGATTGAGCGTTCGGACCTTCGAGGCCTGGATCTCTCGAAAGCTCCGCTCGACGGGGCCAATTTTCGACGCTCGGATATGGAAGGCACGAACCTTGAGGGCGCGGTGCTCAAGAAGGCCGACCTCAAGAACTCCAGCTTGCGCGAAGCGTACCTTGCGAAAGCCGATCTTCGCGGAGCGAACTTAGAAAACGCTGATCTCGAAGGTGCACAGCTGCTCGGAGCGAATCTTGCGGGTGCAAACCTTTCCCGCGCCAGTCTGGAGGGAGCGGACTTAAGCGGCGCCAACCTCTCGGGGGCGCGCCTTGGCTACGCGCAGATTGCAGCGGCCAATTTGGGAGGCGCGGACCTCACCGAAGCAGTGTTGGCGCACACCGATTTGGAAGAGGCATTTTTGGGCGGTGCCAAGGCGTCTCGCGCGGACTTCAGCAACGCCAATCTATTTGCCGCCAACGCAGAAGCCGCGGATTTTACGTCGGCGATATTCGAAGACGCCCGTTTGGTTGAAGTGCGCGCTCATCAGGCAAACTTTTCGCGCGCGAACCTTCGCAAAGTCGATCTTTCCACTGCGGCTCTTACAGAAGCGAATCTGAACGGCGCAGACTTGCGCAAGGCAACGCTAACCGGCGCGGCCATCGATCGCGCAGTGTTCACGGGCGCGAAAGTTGCCGGCGTGGTGGGTACGGGTGCGCCGGCCCAAGGCGTCGACGCAGCATGGCTTGACAACAGCGTGCACGCCGATGGGAGTGGTCGAGTTGACGACGCGCGAACGCTATCGTTGCTCTCTGGCGAAGACGTTGCGCCGGACCAAGAAGCCATTCCCTCGACCCGATACTTTGGCCCGGGCGACGTGTTGCGGCACGCAAGCCTGGCGTTCAGCGAAGGCGCGTCCGTGGAGATCCAGAGTCTCTTCGAGCATTGTTCGATTTTTCTTTCGAAGGGCACACAGCTGGTCGTCGGCAAGTCTGGCGTACTCGCGGATTGCACCATTGAGGGAGAGGGCCGCATCACGATTCACGGCAAGTTCTACGAACGCGAAAGCCCGGGAATCATTGGGCCAGAAGAACTGGTGGTGACTTCCGGCGGAGCGGTGGTTTCCTCAGTCCAGCAGACCGAACGAGCGACTCGTTTCGCGTTTGAACCTCAGTGCCAGCTTCGAATGAAAATCTTGCAGGGTGCTTCGCAGGCATCGGCGGCTTGAAGGGAACAGAAACCTCGAAATAGAGAGGCAGGGTTATGGGAACGACAAAACAAACGCTGATCGAAGAAGGCACTCAGCTCAAAGGAACGCTTTCCTCCGATTGTCCGGTGGTCGTGCGCGGTCGACTCGACGGGGAAGTATCTGGTCCACTTCTCCAAGTCAGTCCGACCGGAAAAGTATCCGGGAAGATTGAAGTGCAGCGGGTGGAGTCCGCCGGTGAGCTCGCTGGCGAGTACAAGGCGGACGTTGTGCGACTCTCGGGGCGGGTAGCTGACGAAACGGTCATTCGCACGAAGTCGCTCGAGGTCAAGCTTGCCGGCGTGGATGACGAAAGCGCCCTGGTGCTCGGAGACTGCGAGCTCGAAGTTGGCAACCCCCCGACCAAGGAAGACGCGGTCCGGCAAGCGAACGAAGCGAGAAAGGCCAAGCGCTCGGGCAGCTCGAATGGGGGAGCGAGCGCGGACACAGACGCTGTCGCGAGCGAAATCACGAGCGTGTCTCCGGCGCCTACCGCGATGGCCGACGAAGACGAAACTGCGCAGGCACCCGGACGAGCCTCCGGAGCCGGCAAAGGGAAAAAAGGAGCTGACGGCAAACGAATCGGCGGGTCCAATGCTGGAGAAACGCGCAAAGGCAAACGAATCGAGGCCGCGCGAGGGAGTACGCCGCCGCCAGCCGGTAAATAGCGAGTGAAGCAAGCAGGGGCTGTTTCGCAGACCGAGGCGTATTCGCAGATCGCTGGCGAGGACGCGTCTGGCGTTGTGATTACATGCGAGCATGCGTCGCAGCGTCTTCCGGAACCGTGGCAATGGCCCAAAGAGGATGCCCGGCTCGTGGGCACGCATTGGGCGTACGATTTGGGAGCGGCCGAGCTCGCAAGAGCCCTTGCTGCGCGACTTCGCGCGCCAGCGATTCTCTCTCGGTTTACTCGCTTGCTCGCTGACCCCAACCGACCCGAAGACTCTCCTACGCTATTTCGTGCGCGGGCCGATGGCGCGCCGATACACATCAACCTTAGCGTCGACAGCCGCGACCGCGAGCTTCGCCTTGAGCGATATTACCGGGCGTATCATCGCGCAGCCGATCAACTTGTGGCGAATCATGCCGCTCCGCTACTGCTTTCGATTCATACCTTCACTCCAGCCTACGAAGGAAAGTCGCGAAGCATGGAGATCGGGGTGCTCTACGATCGTGATGAAGAGCTCGCCCGGCGCTGCGCTGCCCACCTCGACGACGCGGGTTTCATCAGCGCGTTGAACGAACCCTATTCTGGGAAAGAGGGGCTCATGTATGCAGTCGACCGCCATGCTGTTCGCTACGGCCGGCGCGCACTAGAGATCGAGGTGCGCCAAGATCTGGCGGTCGACAACGCAATGCAAGAACGAATCGTAGCCGAGCTCGAAGCCTTTCTGCGCGCTTTATCGGCGTAGCTCGCTTGCACCGCGGGTTGCGGATTCGTGAGCGGGCTGTCAGATAGGCTCCCATGAGCGAGGTGAACATTTCAGGAACGGCGCTCATTACGGGTGCGAGCGGTTTCATTGGGCGTCGTTTGCGCGATGAGCTGCTTTCTCGGAACGTCGATGTAGTCGCGCTGAGGCGCACCGGTTCGCCGGCCGCTGCCGCGGGGCGTTCGGTGACGATCGACTATGCGGACGTGTCCGCGCTCGCGCGGGTCATCGCGGACGAGCAACCCGACTATGTGTTTCACGTAGCCGGTGCGACCAAAGGCCGAACGTACGCTGATTTTCAGCGAGCCAACGTATTGCCGACCGCGAATCTTCTTCAGGCCATCGAAGCCGCGAAGGTGAAAACGCCGCGATTCGTTTTCGTTTCGTCGCTCGCCAGCTACGGACCCTCACGTAACGGTCGGCCGCTTGAAGAGACCGACCCCAGGGCTCCGATCGAGTTCTATGGACAGAGCAAGCTCGAAGCCGAACAAGTCGTGGAGTCGATGGGAACCACGGTTCCGTGGACCATCCTCCGTCCCGGTGGCGTGTACGGGCCCGGAGACGTCGACTACTTCAACCTATTCAAAACCGCGGCTCGCGGCTTCAGCGTGTACTTCGGCAATCGCGATCGAATATTTTCTGCCATCTACGTCGACGACTGCGTCGCGGCCATGATTCGGGCAGCTTGCGATCCACGGAGCATCGGCAAAGGGTATTTTCTCAGCGATGGGCAGCCTGTTACGTGGGGCGAGTTCCAGGAATACATCAACGGCATGATCGGAACCCGCGTGCGGACGGTGCATTTGCCCGAAGCACTCGTATACGTCGCGGCGTGGGGAGGCGAGCTGGCTTCCCGGCTCGACGGTCGGCCACGTCTATTTAATCGACAAAAAGCAAAAATGGGTGCGCAGCAAGCGTGGACCTGCAGCCCCGCCGCGGCGGCGCGCGATTTTTCATGGACCGCAGCGGTCGATATCAAGGAGGGCGTGGGAAGAACCATCGAGTGGTACCGAGAGCACTCCTGGATCTAGTTCTCACCAAGATTTGGCGCTTGCCTCGTGTCGGCTAACGCCGGACCGACGCGACGCGCTCTGTGGCATTCTCTTGTAGAGAAACTAGCCTGGCGCTGTCGATGAGTTGGCTCAGATGATCGCTGCCGAGGAACGACCATACGTGGTAGACGCACGGTAGATGGGGGAGGGTGATGAAGGCCGTCGCGACGCCGTTTTCCTCGTCTAGAGACACTCGACTTCCATCGTCGTAGACCCGGTGCGTGGCACGATCTGTTTCAAACACTTCCGCGGGCTCCATCGCGACTCCAGCTACGCCATACGCTCCTCTGCCGCATTGCGCACAGGGCTGGCCGGCCCGATTGATCCCCGGACCGTTTTTCCGGTCGAACGCAATTGCCCAGCCCCCATCGAGCGCAACTCCGCGTGCCTTACCCGGGGTGGCTTCTTTGTTCGAGTCGCGACGTTTACTCGATTCGTGAATCGTCAGCGGGGCGCACCATTTTTGCTCGGAGGAGGTTTTCGCCCACTCCTGCATGAGCTCTTTGGGCACTTCCGCTTTGTTCACCCGCCGCGCAGACCACGGGGAAGCAGACCAAGGAGCGGCAGGTTGACTCTTTTTCCCGGTCGCTCGGGCATGTCCATTCTCAGAACCGACAGTCTTGGCGTGGCTCGATCGGGAGGATAAGTCAGACATTGCGTTTGAGGTACCGCATGCGACGGCAATGACCGAAAACACCAAAGTTGAGATTCGAAAAACAATTCTTGCTCGCGTGTACCGATGCATGGTCGCCTCCTCGTTGCCAAATACTTGGCTCTCCCACCCATAGACGAAGCGCCGACTCAGGTACAAAAAAGATGCTAGTACCTCGCCAGGCGCGCGCGATGCCAGAAGCCAGGCTGACCACGAAACAGATATGGATTGCCGTGTGGGGTGCGGGTTTGGTTTGCCTTCTGCTCGGGCAAGCCCTTGTCCGACTAACACCGATCGCGCTGCAGCCGATCACCTCTGGAGCGCTTTCCCTGAGCGAGGGCACGATCTACGTCGTGTGGGTTGTCGTCAACGCATACGCCGAGGGGTACCGCGGGTTTCAGCGGCGATTTTCGCCGCGTGTCGTCGAGCGGTCGTTTTATCTGGGCCGCTACCCTTCACCACTTCGCCTGCTTCTTGCGCTGCCCTTCGTAATGAGCCTCTTTCATTCTACGAAAAGGCAGCTGATGGTGAGCTGGATTCTGCTCCTCGCGATCGTGGGGTTGGTGGCGCTTGTTCGTCTGATGCCTCAACCTTGGCGAGGCATTGTCGATGGAGGAGTCGTGGTCGGGCTCGCATGGGGCCTGGTGGCGATCGTCGTGATTTTCATCCGCACCGCGGCGCGCGGAGAATGCGCCGACCCAGCTGATCTGCCAGGCGCGTAGCATTTGTCCTACAGCTTCGCGTGGACGACGTCGATGAGCTGGCGCACCGTCACGATTCCGGAAAGCTCTTCGTCGGGAAGGCGTATTTTTAGGGTGCGCTCCATTTCGCCGATGACTTCGAGCATCGCCAAGGAGTCCACGCCCATGCTGGAGATTTCGCTCTCTTCGGTAAGTTCAGGGAATTCGCGTTCCGCGACCTCGGCCGCTGTAGATCGAAACATTTCGATGAGTTCGGAGCGTGTCATCGTCATTTTTAGGGCGACGCGAATCCGGCGTTAGTAAGCACGTTCCTCTCGATTGCGCAAGGCGCAGGCCTGCGCACTTGGAACCACCTCCGCCTACTCTTTGCATCAGACCATTTTACATGCGGCCCACGATGGTTCATCGTGGCCCGATGCGCATGATTTTGATTTTGGTGCCCGCCTTGACGTACGCGGCCACCCTTCGCGCCGACGATCGCGGCCCTCGGATGGAAGACGAAGAGTTATCGACCCTCAGTGTTGAGCACGATGCACCCGAAGTCGACGTCGCCGAAACCAACGAGGAACCGGACGTTGCAGACGACGCAGGGCCTTCAAAGAGTGTGTCCATCGGGCGGGCGAGTCGGGGGCGATTGCTCCACGGCGTTCCGCTCGAAGATTCGGATTGGCTGTCGACACACGATCGCGGCTCGCGGTACGGGACCGCGGAGCTTGTCGGGTTGATCGAACATGCCGCGCGCAAAGTGGCTCACGCGTATCCCGGCGCAGTGCTCCAAGTCGGAGACCTCTCTCGCAAAAAGGGAGGCCGGCTACGTCCGCACCGATCGCATCGTACCGGACGAGACGCAGACGTCGGTTTCTACGTCATGGACGAGCACGGGATGCCCGCCCAGGCCCCTCGATTTCTTCGTATGAATGCGAAGGGACGCGGCGTGTATCGCGGCACGACCTACCAACTCGACGACGCCAAAAACTGGGCGTTGATCGAAGCGCTGCTGGACTACCCGCACGCGCGCGTCCAATACATCTTCGTGGCGCGGTCTCTTCGAAAGAGGCTTCTTAAGGAAGGCGAACGCCAAGGCGCCACCGAGGAGATTCTCGAACTCGCTCGCAAGGTAGTCCAACAGCCCAGCCGCGGCTCGGCCCACCGAACGCATTTCCACTTGCGCATCCACTGTCCCGAAGACGACCTTCCGCGATGCCTGGATTTGGAGCCGCGGAAGCGGAAGCGCAGGCGCAAAAAACGCCGCTAGAGCAGCAGACTTCACTCAAGCGCGGTGTGTTGTTTTAGAAAGCGCACGATTCGTTTGAATAGCGCGCTCGCGAGTTGGGGGTCGTTGCCGTGATGGGTCGACCCGCTGAGCGGGATGAGCACGTGGTCGTGGTCTGCGCGGGTGAGTGCTTCTGAGAGTCTGAGCGAATGCAAGAAGAAGACGTTGTCGTCGGCGGTGCCGTGAACGATCATCAGCGGTGCCTTCGTTTGCTCGGTACGATCTCCCGCTGGTTTTGCGGGCGAACCGATGAAACGAAGTGCCGAGTGTTCATCATACGCCCGAGGGTTGGACGCGGGGAGCCCGAGGTAGCGTTCGGTATAGTGGGTATCGTACTCCCGCCAGTCGACCACCGGGGCCCCGGCGACTCCGACGCGGAAGAGGTCCGGATGGCGGAGCGTAGCCATCGCGGCAACGTATCCCCCAAATGACCAACCCACGATGCCTACTCGGCTGAGATCGAGTTCCGGATGGCGTGTTCCAAGTTCGCGGAGCGCAGCGAGTTGGTCTGTGAGCGGGCCATCGATGAGATTTTTTTTGATGGCGCGCTCAAAACGGCGTCCCCGCCCCGGAGTTCCACGACCGTCCACCTGAAGCACGATGAATCCTTGGTCGGCCCAGAGCTGCGCGCGCAGTTGTCGGTGGCTGGTTTGCAGAACGTGATTGTGTCCGGGGCCTCCGTAGACATGCAGCAATACCGGATAGCGTCGATGCGCCGAGAAATCGCCGGGGCGCGTGATCGCTGCACGCAGCCGATGGGCTCCCACCACGACGTATTCGGTGTTGAGATGCCGCACCGGGAGAGCCTCGGCGATGCTGAGCTGACCCCGCGTAGTAGAATGTGCTCTCCGGAGGTTCTCTTTTCTGCGCACCCACCACGTAGGCGTTGAGTTTCTTTCTCGACATTGATGAACCCAGACATTGGCTCGAGGATGAAAGAACGCGTGGTGGACGCCGGGGGTGTGGGTGACGGCGCGCGGCGGTTCGGTTCCGGGTTGGATCGGGACGCGAAGAATCTGCCTCTGGCTCGGCTCCGCTGAGCTTGCAATCCATGCGTAGCGTTCTTGCGCGTCGACATGAAGCAGCTTTCGGTAGCCAGCTGATCGCTTGGCAATGGGGACGACGTTTCCATTCGGAAACCGGCGTTCTAGGCTGTACCAACCGCTGCGTTCGGAGCTCCACAAAAAGCTCCCGTCGGCAAGGAACACGGGAACGCTTTGGTCGATGTTGATCCACCGGGGGTCCCGCTCTTCGTGTATGACTTTGGTCGCTCCGGTGTGCTGGTTCACCCGCAAAATCTGAATTTTGGTTTGTGTCCGATTTTGCACCACGACATAAGGAGGCTGGCCCACAGGCCAACGCGCAGCCACTAGATAGGGAAAGTGTTCGCGGTCCCACGAGACGTTCTTGTGCCGCGTTGCGCGAGTGGATACGAGTTCTAGAGAAACGTCCGCATTCTTCGTGCCTGCACGAGGGTAGGGGACCGGAGGAACGAGCGCGTCGGGTTGGGCGGGATCGATGCGTGACCGCCGCGCCACCCCTCGGTAGTCAGTCTTCTGGTAGAGAAGGTATGCGCCGTCGGGGGACCACCAAAACCCTTGCGTCCGCTCCATTTCTTCCCGAGCGATGAACTCAGCGATTCCGTATTCCACGCGACGCCCCGGCCCATCGGCTTGCCGCGCAGTCAGTCGACGCGTGGATCCGGTATCGATATTCGTCACCATGAGATCGCCTTCAAGAACAAACGCGACGTGTGTTCCATCTGGCGACAACTGGGCTCCCTGCGGCGGGTTTGCCTGTCTAAATTCTTTCCAAGATTCGCTATCGCGGTCGAATACGAACATCGAGAGGCCAAGAGGAACGAGAATCCGAGTCCCATCGTTCGACAGCTGGTAGTCTACGATTTTGGAAGGCCGGACGTGCGCATCTCCGTCGAGCAAAGACGTAGCGTCGGCGATTTTGCGTTCGGCACGGTCGTCGACGTCGTATTGATAGAGCGCGAGTTCGGGGTCTTCTTTGGAGGAACGCAAAAAGAAGATGGCTCGACCATCTGGGCTCACTTGAATGTCGCGCGGCTCGCCGAAGCGAAACCCACCCGTCTTCCAATACGCTTCGACCCAGTCAGTTTGAGAGAGTGTTCCGGGACGTGATGTGGTTCGCTCTAGCTTGGGTACGCCACACGCCGCAGCGTTTATCGAGGCGGTAGCGATCACGAACCCCATAGCGGAAGCGTGGGCCGGCATCGTGAGCGACAGCATGGCCCAGAAGTACCATGCAGTATCGTCTTGGCACATGATGACTTGGGAGGGAGTATGAAGGCGATGACGACATTGGGACGAGCCATCTACATCCGCGAACCCGGCAAGCCTGAAGTGCTCGAGGAAAGGCCTTATTCGGTGCGTGCACCCGGTGCATCTGAGGTGCGCGTAGCGATTCAGGCCGCTGGGCTCAACCGAGCCGATTGCTTACAACGTCGCGGGTTATATCCAGCCCCCAAAGGCACCGTCCAAGATGTTCCAGGGCTCGAATACGCGGGCCATATTGCCGAGGTAGGCTCTGGCGTGACGGGCTGGAACGTCGGCGACCCAGTGATGGGAATTGCGAGCGGCGGCGCCATGGCGACCGAGATTGTGGTGCACGAGAGACTCCTCGTGCCGATTCCTGTGGGGATGGACGTGGCGTCCGCGGCGGGGATTCCGGAAGTATTTTTCACGGTATACGACGCGCTATTTCGCCAGGCGAGCGTTTCCATCGGTCAGACCGTGCTCATTCACGCGGCGGGCAGCGGAATCGGAACCGCAGCGGGGCAGCTCGTTCACGCGGCGGGCGCTCGGGCGATTGGGAGCTCTCGTTCTCCCCACAAGGTTGAGCGCGCGCGACAAGCAGGCTTCGACGACGTGGTATTGGTGCGCGATGGATCGTTTGCGGACGCGGTGCGAACGCGGTGCGAACGAGGCGTCGATGTCGTGCTGGACACGGTAGGCGCAGCGTACTTCCAGGAAAACCTCCGCTCGCTGTGTCAGGGCGGACATCTCTTGGTGATTGGGCTGCTGGGCGGTCAAAAGGCGGAAATCTCTCTCGCGCAGCTTTTGCAAAAGCGCGCGCGTGTTTCGGGGAGCGTGTTGCGCAGCCGGCCTCATGAAGAAAAAGCGATGCTTACGCAAGCGTTTGTGCGCGACGTGTTGCCGCTTTTGGCCCGCCGTACGGTCGAGCCTGTGATCCAAGAAGTGATGCCCATGCGGGACATCGCCGAGGCCCACCGTCGCCTGGAGGCAAACGAGGTGTACGGCAAACTCGTCCTCTCCTGGTCGGCGTAGTCCTCAATCCGCCGGGGACCCGCCGCGAACGAGCGAACGAATGTGGTACGGCGGCTTCCCCTGGGCTTCGTGATACGTTCGGCCCACGAGGTCGGCGACGAGGCCGAAAGAAAACAGCTGCGCGCCGACGAGAATCAACATCACGCCGAGAAGAAGCACCGGGCGATTGGCCAGCTCGGCGCCCCAAATAAGCTTTTCGGCGGTGAGATACGCGCTGATCGCGAAGCCCAGCGCGCCCAGAAAAAGGCCGGCGAGCCCAAAGACCTGCATGGGCTTCGCCAAATAAGATTGCAAGAACAGCACGGTGACCAAATCGAGCACCACGCGTACCGTTCGGCCGATGCCATACTTGGATGTGCCAAACCGGCGAGCCCGATGGTTTACTTTCATCTCGGCGATGCGTGCCCCGATCAACGACGCGATGGCGGGAATGAACCGATGCATTTCTCCATAGAGACGCATCTCTTTCGCGAGGTCGGCGCGCATCGCCTTGAGCGTGCACCCGTAGTCGTGAAGGCGAACGCCCGTGGTTGCGCTAATGAGTCGGTTCGCGAGAAACGAAGGAAGTTTTCGGTTGATGAACGCATCCTGGCGACCAAAGCGCCATCCCGCGACCATGTCGTACCCTTCGTCGAGCTTGCTCAACATCGCAGGAATATCTGCGGGGTCGTTCTGTAGGTCCGCGTCCATCATCACCACGGTCTTTCCCGTGGCGGCATCGATTCCCGCTTGGAGCGCCGCGGTTTGGCCGAAGTTTCGCCGCAGCGCGCAGACCACCAAGTTTGCATCGCCTTTCGCATGCTCCGTCAGCACATGAAGCGTTCGATCTCGAGACCCGTCGTCCACCATGATCACCTCAAAACGGAGACCGGTTGGGTCGAGCGCGGCATGAATTTCCCGAAGGAGCTCAGGAACGCTCTCTTCTTCGTTGTAGGTAGGAACAATAATCGATAAGTCCATGTGTTTGCCCAAGTTCACGCAGCCAAGCTCATCTTCACGAGACGCTCTCTACCGCACAGGAAGGGCTATCGCACATGAAACTCGCCTCGTCATATCGACGCGAATTGCAGCGTACCGCCTAGTCGGTCACCATTTGACGTACTGATAATCGAGCGGTGCTCCTCGAATCCCCTTTTTGGGCGGCCGGATCCAGTTGGCAAACGTCCCCGGCTCGTAGCAGGGAACCATCAGCGACCGTACAAAGGCCCGGTCTTCCTCGGATGGCAGCCATTTGGCGCGGGATGCGGCCAACTCGGCCGCGGAAATGAGCGCGCCCTCTGGGCTGAAGCAATGTTCTGCATACGCGCCGAGCGTTCGGTTGAACCTTCGGCTGGGAATGCGAAGCGTGTAGTCTACGCCGAGCGCGGAAATCGATTCGTTCCAGCGTGCACACGCTCGCTCGCAATCCTTCACGTAGTCATCCCGGAGCACCTCGTTGACCGCATTTCGCAAAGGCACGGAACGAGAGGTCAGGGCGTCGCCTTCGACGATCGGCACTTCATAGGTTGGGCCGAGCGCCCGATGGTCGTCTTGTTTGTGTTCGTGGTGGCGACCTTTGACTCCGGCCGCGAAGTAGTCCGCCGCGTTGGCGCTGATTTCGTTGCCGAAGAGCTCGATGGAGCTCGAAAACCAAAAATTGATGTAGCGCTGGATGGTGGGCAAATCGATCGCCTGATGTTTGCGCACTTCGCCGTTGGGGTCGCGCGCCATGATTTCCGCTGAACGTTGAACGATGCGGTCGACGCCTTGTTCGCCGACCGCCAAATGAAACGCTTCTTCGGTCAACATGAACTGTGTCGCTCGTGCGAGCGGATCAAAACCGGATTCGGACAAGGCCGAGAGTTGATATTTCCCGTCGCGGTCGGCGAACATGGTGAACATAAAAAACGACAGCCAGTCATCGGTGGGCTCGTTAAACGTCGACAAGATGCGCGGCCGGTCGCTGTCTCCCGACCGACGCATCAGCAGCGCTTCGGCTTCCTCTCGGCCGTCGCGGCCGAAATACTGGTGGAGCAAATGCACCATGGCCCATAAATGTCGGCCTTCTTCGACGTTGACCTGGAAGAGATTGCGAAGGTCGTAGAGAGACGGCGCGGTTTGGCCAAGGGCTCGCTGTTGCTCGACGCTCGCAGGTTCGGTGTCGGCTTGCGTGACGATCAATCGCCGCAACATGCCTCGAAGTTCCCCCGGAACCTCTCGCCACACCGGGTCGCCTGCGCGATCGCCGAAGCCTATTTTGCGATCGTCGCTGCGCGGCGGCGCCAAAAAAATGCCCCAGCGATATTCCGGCATGCGCACATAGTCGTAGTGGGCCCAGCCCCCGGGTTCGACGCTGATGGCGGTGCGCAACCAGATTTCGTTTTCCTGAAACCCGTCCGGCCCCATGGTCTGCCACCAGGAAAGGAAATTGGGCTGCCAACGCTCGAGCGCGCGGAGGAGCTTTCGGTCGGAAGATAGGTCGACGTTGTTGGGAATGGAATCGGAGAGCGACACGGACATTCAGTCTACCCGCCATCCGTCGCTAGCGCAGGTATCTGTTGAGCGCTCGCCGCGCTTTTCGAACGTCGGGATCCGGGACCCACGCTGTCGGCTTGTGGTGTTTCATCACCAACCATGACCACCACCAAGGCTCGGGCAAAGGCTCTAGGCGCCGAGCATCGAGCCGAGCACCTGTCATCGCGATATCCATCGACACAAAGCGGCGATCCCACACCACGACGGGGTGCTTATTGCGCAACGCTCGGACTTCCCGAATGAATCGAGGATCTTTTTGTACACGGTGGAGATCAAAGAGCACTACGCGATGCCGAATCTGTGAGAAGGCGCCTGAACGCGCATGCTGATGAATCCTGCGCAGCCGCGCGATAGACCCGGTGATGGGCGCATCCAGGTACACGCTAAACTCCGAGCGCCGCTCGTAGATCGACGCGTGGGGAAGAAAAATCGCGGTCGGTCGCGGATACCCGGCGCGTACTTGTTTGATCCAGTGCAACTCTGCGTATTGGTCGTAGTATCCGGACCGCATTGCGCCGTGACCGCTGTGCACCACTTCCTGCATCTTCTGCATGCCGAATTGCCATTGCGAACCACACACCCCGCCGACCGCAAGAGCCGAGATGGCCCAGCGTAACGACGGAGCCATCCCGGGTACTCGGTCTAGACCAAGGCTCAGCCAACGCGCGCCGTCGACCAGAACCTGAGCTCCTGCGATAGCGAGCGGGGCCCCCAAGAAATAAGTCCAAAAGCAATGAATCGCGGCAGCGTTCTTAAACGCGTAGGTATGAATCAACTGCGCGCAAAGGAGCGAGACCACCGCGAAATCGATCGCATGACAGCCCGAAGGTATCGATCGAAGCTGTCGAACCCATCGGACCAACGCCGCCGCAAGCCATGCGCCACAGAGCGCGACGACGATCGGCCCTTGAAGATCGAGAAGCTGCTCCCATTGAAGTTTCGTGAAGTTTTCCCACGCTGATGTTCGCGTTTTGAACGCTTGCACCATGTCGTCGAGACCTCCTCGCACGCTGGCGATCCACGCGAAGAAGCCGAAGAAGTTGGCTAGCACGACCAACGAAAATACACCGACAAAGCGCGCATGAGGGTCGCGCCACACGCGCGCATCGCGGCTCCGTTGCGTTGCCCCGAGCGCGGCTCCCGAGGCATGAAGCGCGATGAAAAACGCGATGTAGTATCCAGGCCAGTCATATTGCGCCGCCAAGCTGACAAAGAGCAGGGCGAGCGCGGCAAATATTCGTTGTTGAGACTCGTGCCACCGTAGATAGGCGTAGAGCAGCGCCATGATCCAGAAGAGCCCGCCTTGCTCGTGGTTCACCATGTTGGGAAAGCTCAGCTGCAGTGGAATGCTCGCGTAGAGGCAACAGGCGACAACGGCGGTTGATTCATCGCGAAATCGCCGCACCAGCACAAACAGCAAAACCCAAGTGCCGAAGGCGTATATCGCAGAGGGGAGGCGACCGGCCCATTCCTGAAACCCGAACAGTGAATACATCGCTACGAGCTGCGCGTGCAGCAACATGGGATGGTGGGTGTAGTAGACGTCGGGCGAAGGAGGCTCGAATCCGCGATGAAACGGGGCTTGTGCCACGATGCCAAACCGAAGCGAGTTGCGCGCGGCTTGGGTGAAGGTGGCCCCCGTAAACCCGTCGTGGCCCCAGAGCCATGGGCTCCCGATTTGATAGACGCATGCCGCCGCGAACCACAGACCGGCGACGACCAGCAGCGACCGCAGGAGCCACTTTTTGCCCGTGAGTTTGCGGTTCATGATCATCGGCGCACCTTGATTATTTGCGCTCCGTGACGACTTTGCGCTCCATGACTACGTAGTGGACGGGCCAGCGATCCCGCAGATCGGTACGCCGGTAGCCGCGGAGCGCAAGCGTTCGAATCGTGGACCAGCGATCAGAAAAGGTTACGACAAAGGTCGGCGGATCGGTTCGGAGCGTTTGGTTATGTTCGGCGCGCCAGCGTGGCAAATACTGGTAGAGAGTGGCTTCGACAAAGTGGCGCGACGTGCAGCGAAGCTTGGCGACGAAATAGACCTGGGTCGCGAATCCGTCTACGCAGAGCGTGTCGCCGGCCACGGCGCGACGGGCGACTTCGTGTCCCACGTGCCGCATGCGGTTGTAACGATCGAGCGGGTACATCCCGGAAAAAATGCTCAAGAAGTTCTCTCGCGATGCGGCTTGGCTGCGACCGTCCCCGCCGAGGACGTACCGGCTCCACGAGCGTACGTAGGTTCGATAGGTTGCGTTCTGGCTATGAGACCAAGGCGCAGAGTTGAGAAACATCGCGCCGCAGAGCGCGGCTGCGCTGATGAACAATCTCCCTCGCGAAGCGAACTGGGTCAGCGCCAAGAATACGAGCAACGCGAAAAATGGCGTCGTGACGACCCAATGGTAGTCAAAAACGCGCAGCCAGAAGCGGTTCTGCCAAAAGGCGCCCAGCACCGCCGCGGCGAACAGCGCCCACGCGAGGAGGCTTGTCTTCATTGCGTCTCGGCCGCCAGACGACCGACTCCAAAAAGACCAGCCCAGCGCGATCGCGCCGGAGGCACATGCGCCCATCGCGAAGTAACCCGCGTTCGAAAGGAGAAGCCAGGGGGGCAGGTCGACGTCCTCGGGAGCCTTGGGCGGATGGGCTTTGTAGTACACAATCGCTTCGTACATCGCTTCTCGCAGCGTCTCCCAATGCCCCTGCAAGACAAAAGGCAAGATGCAGGCAGCGACCACCAACCCTCCGCCGACAAGCCCGCTAGCCGTCGCGGCACCCACCCGCGTCCATGCGGCAGAGGTTTGCGGAGCTCCTTCGCGGTAGGCGCGCGCTACGCACCAGAGCCCCGCGACCCCGCAGATCAACACCGACGGATACTTCATCGATATAGAAATCCCGCTCGCAAGGCCCACCCACAGCGCAGCGCGCACTGGATTCTTGTGGCGGAGCGCCCAGGCTGCGGCGGCGAGCGCGAAAAAGCTCTCCCAGAGCTCGGGATGGGCCGTGTCCGAATAGTCGAAATAACTAAAGTACACGCCCGACGTGAGCAAGCACGCCGCGCCGATGTCTCCGTCTCGCAATCTTTCGCGCGCGAGCACCGCCACCAGCGCGCCGCAGCCGAGCAGAAACGCGAGATCGAGAATGCGAATCGAATGGGCGTAGTCGCCGAACAAAAGGATCGAAAGCGCATGCACCACGAACGCCCCCGGCGGCTTGGTGCTGATGCCGGTCACATAAGGCGCCTCTCCGAGGAGCAAGCCCTTGCCGATGTACCAATGAATCGACTGGTCGCCCCCGTGCGGATACCACAGGCTCGGAACGCCATAAACCACAGCGCACCCGATACCGAGCGCATCCCAGGGCCTTCGAAGCAACGTGGGCATCGATAACCGCATGGCCCAGAACTAACGCGCCGTCCCAACCGTCGTCACGAGTACTCGCACCGAAGACAAAACGGGGATCAGTTCTGGGGCTCGAATGGTCTGATTGCAGCGCAAATCGCACCCCATAGACATGGCAGCGAGCGAACTGGTCGATTGCAGCTCAAGGAGCATCCCATAGAGCCGTGGAATTTTGGCCGGAGCGCGAGCGGCTACTTTCCTCGGGGGCGATGTCGCCCCCGCCCCATCGAATACATCCGATGGGGCCCCACCCCCTACTGGGCAGCGAACGACTGAGGAAGGCTCCGAGCCTTTCGCAGGGAGAGAGCGAGG
>JANQQS010000049.1 GCA_028284955.1 Myxococcota bacterium
TTCGGCACTACGGAACCAGGGTACGTGCCTCCTGGCGGGGGAGTTTGGGTGAATCGGCGGGGTCGTACCCCGACGAGAGGGTCTGGGTGCCAGACCCTCTCGCAAACTGATCACTGCTTTAGTATTCGATGCGGAATAGCTGCTGACCGAGCAACATCAGACTGCCGGTTTTCAACTGCACTTCATCGCGGATTCGCAGGAATGTTCCGTTTGAGCTGCCTACATCGGTCAAAAAGACTTTCTTGCCATCACCATGAATTCTGCAATGGATCCCGGATACATAGCCGTCGTCGGGAAAAATGATGTCTCCGCGCTCCCGACCAAGGTGCATTCCGGTTGGCGGGATGCAGTAGCTATTGCCATAGGTTTCTCGACCGATCACCAGGCGCACACGCCCCAGAAATCCCGGATTCGGGCTGCCCATCATCTCGACGCCGTCCGTGCGCGATGCGACTTCGGGCAGAGATTCGAAGAGGATCAGTTCCTGGCCGACACGGAAAATACTCCCTTGAGGAAGCTCAATGGGGACTTCTCGTTCGATGCGGTAGTAGACGCCGTTGAGGCTCCCTAAGTCTTTGATCGCTGCCTGCGAACCTTTCACCTGAATTTCTGCGTGACGTGGAGACAGATAGGTATCGTTCGCGAACGGACCCCCTGCCTCACGACCAACGATCGTGTTGTCGCCCAGTGAAAACGAGTCGCCCTCCGTTCCATCCGGCCGAATCAGCACCAATTGCCCTCGCCCGCCCGAACCCGTTGGAGCTGGCGCGGGCGCGGATGCTGGCGCAGAGGCGGGAGCTGGCGCGGACCCTCGCACCGCCGCCATATCGTACCCGCAACTCCCGCAAAATTTGAAGTTCGCCGGTACCGACGCGCCGCACTGGGGACAGCTCGTCGAGCCGTCACTCGTGCGGTCCGCAGACTGCGCCGCTGCGCCGCCAAATTGAGGTGAAGCCTGGGTGGGTGCGGTTCCGAGGTCCGCGGACGCGGTCCCTTCGACGCTTGCAGAGGGCCCCGCACCGGAAGAACTTCCAGCGCTGGCTGAAACCGCTGGGATTCCCGACGGAGGCGTCGGCGCCGTGAACCGCTTCGGCTGAACCGCCTCACGCGGCAGCTCTGCACCACAACCCAAGCAAAATTTGTAGTGGTCCTGGTTCTCCTTGCCGCACCGGGGACAGATGATCACCGAAGCCTCCTCGGGGCGCGCGAGACGCGCGCGTAATCTCAAAAGAATTCGCTGCGAGAATAGTGTTGAACGCGCATCCGGGTCAAGCCTCCCGGGTCAATCACCCTACGGGTCAAACACTTCGCCAGTCAATCAGACACTTTGCTGGTCAATCAGACACTTTGCCGGTCGACCTCATGGAGCGGGAGCTGGCTACACCGTCATTTCCACCCTAAGTAACTGTTTCCCCAAAAACAGGTAGTCGCCGTGCGTGAGCTCCTTTTCTCCTCGGACGCGAATGTAGGTCCCGTTGCGCGAATCGCAATCTTTCAACGTGAGATTGCCATCGCTCGCGCGTTCCACTTCGGCATGGGTCGCCGACATGTAGATATCCTCCGGATAGTTCATATCTGCGTCCTCGCGCCCGATCGCAGCGGTGTTGTCTCTCGCGCAAACCACCATACCGTCGAGTCCGCCGACAAGAATCTGAACGAGCCGAAACGGGCTCGGACGTTTGGGCGACGAATAGTAGAACGTTCCGTCTGACTCCTGGCCCGCATTGTCTGGCGGCGACGCATCCAGGCGAAATACTTGTTCGCCGCAGAGAAAATAGTCTCCGTACTCGATCGGGACGGAACCGCGAACGCGGTGGTAAACGCCGTTCACGCTTCCTTCGTCACGAACCACCAGTTTTTCACCGCGGTACACAAAATTCGCGTGCCGGGGGCTGAGCCAGGGATCGTCGGGAAACAGAATCTGCGCGTCACGCCGGCCTGCCACGTGCTCCGTGCCCTGGAGCAAATAGCTCAGACCGTCGACGCCTTGATCTCCGCGAATCAGAATCAACCGGGCCTTCCCCGGTGCTTGCATGGAACCAAAATACTCAGTGGCGGCATTTTGGATTTCCGGAGGCACGGCCGCGCCGCAACTCCCACAGAATTTATGCCCTGCAGGGACAGGGCTTGAGCACTCTTTGCACACGTAGCTTCGCGCTTGCTCCATGCGTTCCTCCTGAGACAATGCTTCAGCCGTGCCGGAGCCGGCGGAATGTTTGACAGTAAGATGTGTGGGTTCCGCGGTGTCGGGTTCCGAACGGTTGGACTGCACCACGCTGGACTGCACAACGTTTGCCGACTGCACAACGAGTTCGCAACCGCATCGAGCGCATTTCAGCGCGCCAAGGGGGCAAAACGCACTGCACGCGCCGCACACGATGCCAACGTAATCATCCATGCGGGTACAATTCCTAGAATCGCTTTCGAACGCAAAAAGTATGGGATTGTCCGGATTTCGTCAACTGACGAGAACGAATCTCCAAGTGTCGCGTTCGAAAGTTTCGTGCGAAGCTTGCGCCGGATTCGACGGACGCAACCCTAGTCACGGTTGAGAATTTCCCGGAGCGCACGACGCGCAGCGTCTCGAACCCTCGGTTCCGGATCCTCGGTGCGGGCGTACCTGAGGGGAGCCACCGCCGCGGCCCCTCCGATGGAGCGCAACGCGACGACCGCGGCCTGTCGTACAAATGCAAACGAATCGTTTCGGAGCACACGAATCACAGCTTCTGTGGCGCCGAGTTCTGTCGCATTGGCTTCGGGGGCACGGCCCGTGGCGATCCGCCCCAATGCGGCCACCGCCGCTCGACGCATCGACCACTGAGCATGGCTCTCCGCAATATTCACGATCACCTGCACCGTCTCTTTTGACGCTTGATTCCCGACCACCTGCAACGCCGCTCGCTGCACTTCAGGCTCCGAATCCCGCATGGCCGCCGCGAGCACAGAACGCGCCGGTGAAGCATCCATCTGCGCGAGCGCCCGCACCGCTCCGCTCCGGATCGCGACATCGGGATGCTTCGTTGCGTGTTCAAAATCCGAAATCAGTTCGCGGGCTACGTATCCAAGTTCGGTTCGCGCACGGTCTTGCGCGGGCCGAGGCCATGTTTCGATTCCGTCGGTGAGCGGACGAATTCCTACCGCAAGGTCGCCCTCCCCTCGAAGCACCTCGAGCGCGGTCAATACTCGTTCCCTCGGACCACGCAACGCATCGGAAGCTGCCCGGGTGATGGGATTTCGCAACGACGAAAACTGAATATCGCTCCCGCGAACGACTTCGCTGCGCGCGAGCAGTTGAGAGACATAACCAGAAAGACCAAAGTTGCCCGTCGGGACAGGAAGCTTCTCATGAGCCTGGCGGAGATCTGCAGAGCTCGACGAACGTCGGCTGACAAGCTGGCTAACCGCAGCGGCGGCGGCTTTCCGTTGGGGGAGTTGGCTATCGAACATCGCCTCTACGAGGATTTCGACCGCATCGGTGTCATCTAGGGCTCCCAAGGCATACGCGGAAAGTCGCGACACGTCGCCCTGATCCGCGACAAGCGCGCGCCGCAGCGCTGGCGCCCGTTCGCGATAGCCGCCCGTCCCCAGCGCCCACGCTGCACACGCGCGCACGTGTGGGCTCCGATCACGCAAGACCATACGCTGTAGCGCTTCCCCTGACCCGCCATCTTTCGACGCGCCAAATCCGAGGGCTGCATAACCACGCACGTTTGCATCGCGATGTGAAATCAACCTCCGAAGCGTTTGAATCGCTGAGCTCCCGCCAATCCGCGCGATTGACCACGTCGCGACCCCTCGCAAACGCCGTTCTCCACGTTCTGCAAGCGCAGCAAAGCGGGGCACCAGAGAGGCTCCAGCAAGCGCTCCAGATGCCACAAGAGCACGCGTCCGATAATCGAGATCGCCGTCGGCCTCTGCCGCGGCAAGCAAAGGCGCGGCGGCGTTCCGATTTTCGAGGTGTCCCAACATGCGAAGCGCGGCACGGTGCTGAGACGGATCTTTATCGGCAAGCGCTTCGAGCAATGGCTTGATCGCGCGACTGCCGACGCGCCGGAGTTTTTTTCGGGCAGCTTCAGCCGCCGGGCCGACTTGCCGCGCCCCTTGAATCCATGGTTCAGTAAGCGCGCCGTAGAGTTCCACGACGAGTTTGCGGAATATAACGCGGCCGGGTTGAGCCAGGGCTTGCGGGAGCAAATCGCGCTCGAGCGCTTCGAGCGTACCCGCGCCCAAGTGGATCTGGAGCGATGCGCGGCCAGCTCGCGCAACCAATTCGTCGTCTGGAGAAACCTTGATCACGTGGCGATACAAGCGATCCGCTTCGTCCGCCTCCCCGCGCGACAGATATAGCTCCGCGAGATCAAAGAACGCCGCGAACATACGGTCGTTGAGGCGAATGGCTTCCTTGTAGCTGGCAACCGCTCGGTCCATATCCTGCCGGGCGCGATATAGATCGGCGAGCCGCCGATGGCCTTCTGCATCGTGGGGCGTATGTTTCACAGCCCGCGCGGCATACGTCACTGCATCTTCATCGCGATAGAGCGCGTGGGCTCGCTCCGCCATTCGCTGCAAGTACCGAGCGGCACGACGCGCGTCGGCCTTCACCAGTTTTTCCAATACTTCGATCGACCCCGCCAAATCACCGCGGGATGCACGCACGCGCTCCAGAGAAAGCAAACTACCCACGTCACCCGGTTTTAGCGATACGACACGAGTGAGAACAGTTTCTGCCGCAGCTTCGTTTCTCGGTCGCTGTCGCAAATGAGCTTCCGCCAAAAAGCGCCCCGCTTCGATATCCGGAGGCCGCCCTCGAAACGCGCGCGCCCAGGCTTCCATCTTGTTGAGAAGCTGACCGCCGCGAGCCCAAATTCCGATGATGCGCATGCGCGCTTCACGACGCGCACCCCGGTCGGCCGGAGCAAGCGCGAGAACTTTCTGCCAGAGCGCCGCTGCTTCGCTGTCTCTCTTGCGACGCACCCGATGCGGTTCTCCTCGTCGGGATCGCTCGAGCAATCCCGCGAGACCTCGAACAAACTCGATCCGCTTGGGTCGAAGCGCAACGGCCTTTCGGTAGTGCGCCTCGGCCTCCTCAATCATGTCGTGGTCCGCAAACACGCCCGCGACCATCGCGTGCGCGCTTCCCTTGTCCTTGGACACCTGCAAAATCTTTTTCCAAGTAGCCAGCGCGGCATCTCTTCGACCTTCCTCGAGCTGCTGCGTACCCAAACTCACCAAATGAGCCGGGTCGCTCGGCTGGATTCTGACCAAAATCGCCAGCTCTCTCGTGGCTCGTTCTTGATCCCCCCATTCCCCGTAGAGCTCGGACAACGCTCGATGCACCCCGGGGTCGCGTGGATGAGCCCGACTCGTGCGCTCCGCGAGCGACAACGCCTCGTTCTTGCGGCCAACCTGAACGAGAAGCCGAGCGAGTTCGATCACGAACCGAGGCTCTCGAGGAGCCACCTGAACGAGCGTCCGATACTCTGCTACGACGTCATCGATACGCCCTGAACGCGACAGTAGCTGTATGAGTTTGAGTCTCGTTTCCGTATCTCTTCGATTGGCTCCGAGCGCGCGACGGTACGCCTGCGCGGCCTCGTCCTCACGCCCGAGTTCGTCGTAAATGCGCCCGAGCAAACGTTGGTATTCGGCTCCTTTTTTGGCGCGCTTGTTGAGGCGCTCCACGAATTCACTCAAGCGATCCGCTCCGCGATAGGCTTGCACCAGAAGCTCTTGAATTTCTCGCGAAGCCGCGGAGGCACGGCGGCCCATCTTGATGCCTCGCTCGAGCGCGACGATAGCTTCATCGTATTGCTCGGCTTGCATGTGCGCGCGCCCGAGATCTCGATAGACCGGACCCAGAACGCGTCGGTCGCCCCTCAAGCTCCGAAGCAAGCGGCGATATTCTTTGATGGCGCGCTCGGTATGATTCCGCTCCATCAATGCGCGGGCGTATTCCGTCTGCAGAAACACGCTATCTCGCGCATCTGCGATCATGCGGTTGTAGTAGTCTCGCGCGGACTCGAAATTTTGAGCGTCCAGAGATGCCTCAGCGACGGTTCGCATGAGTTCGCGTCGAGCCTCCTTTTCGCGAGTTCGCTCAAGCGCGCGCTGATACGATGCGAGCGCCTGCTCAAGCGACCCCTGCGCCTTCGCGACGTCACCAAGCGCCACATGCGGTTGAGGCGCCCGAGGTCGCAAGGCCTGTGCCTCCGCCAACACGCGTTTCGCCTTTTCGTAGTCGGACCTCGACATGTAGATGCGACCGAGCAAGATGCGGGGCGCGTAGGCTTCGGCTTGGCGGGCTTGCCCCGTCAGCTCCTCGACCAATCGATCAATGTTCCCATCCCGTTCACGATAGAGTTGAAACAGGCGCTCGAGAGCGAAACTCTGTGCGGGGTCGCGCTCTAGAATCGCCCGGTAACGCTTCATCAACACCTCGCTCCGCGAGGTCCCGCCCTCTTGCCGGGTCCGAGCCCCTTCTTCGGTCGCTCGCGAGCGCGCTCTGCGTCGACGCGATCCGCGTCCTGAGCGCGGCGTTCGTCCTTCTCGAGTAACCCCCCAATCCTGTGCGTTAAGCCGTTTTGGGCACACCCATGCGGCCAGGCCAATGCACAACACGAGCGCAATCGCGGTCCGCGGCCACGCCACGTAGGTGAACCCCGATCCGAATTGCGAGCGCAATGGACTCATGGATTAAAGTATATCGTGCTGTCGACCCTGTGAGCACTCACATCATCGGCGGCGGCGGCGGTCGACACAGCGACGCGGAATCGCAAGTCTGCATTTCCGGACAATCCGCGGTGGCCATACACGACTGATGGCATGTGTTTACCGAGGCTTCCGCGGTACAGATGCCGGTCGCTGGAGTCGCTCCCAGCGGAACGCAATCCGCGTCGGTGGTGCACCCGAGCTGTTGCGCACCGGAAAAAAACTGTGTGCACGTGCCGACGTTGGGTCGACACACGTTCAGTGATTCATCGCACGTCAATCCTGTAGGACAGGTGGTGTCTTCCGAGCTGCAGGTGGGAACGCAAACTCGCTCCAAAGGGTCCAGCTCCATGCAGCGTGTTACTGCGGGGTCGGTACCGCAATCGAGATCTCGATTGCACGGAGCGCAGTTTCCGGCGCGAAACGACTCGCACCGGCCCGCCGCCAAATTGCAAATCGGAGTTGTGCCACCGCATCCAGCGGAATCGATGCACGCCACGCACTCTCCCACTGCCCCCTGACAGACGGGCCGCGCAGGATCGCTGTCGCAACGTATGCCGGCGCAGAGATCCACCGGCCCGGCATCCGAACCCGGGATGGGGCGGGGTGCCGCCCGGCTGGGAAGACACACTCCCGTTTCGACATCGCAAATCTCGCGGCGTCCGCAATCTGTGTCACCCATGCATCGCGCAACGCATTGTTTGGCCACGCATACTTGATCGTCGCCGCAGACCAAGCGATCCCCTCCGGACTGCTGGGGAAGTGTCGTCACGGAAATCGAGCCATCGTCGGCCAGCACGAACTCAAACTGGGTTGCGCATTCCGAACGCTGGGGAGCGGCGTCGTCCCCGCACCCAGTTGGCCCCGCGAAGATGATTCCCGCCCAGATCAACCGAGCCACCGAAGCCGATGGAACGAGTGAGGAGTCTCTCGTGTTAGCTTTGCGCATGAAGGTTCTTCAGCATTCCGGAGTATCGAGTGCGAGAGCCCATGGGGTATTCGGGACGCGCGGCCTAGGGGTCTTGACTACGTAGCATGCTGATTGCGCCATGTCAGTTTGCGAGAAGGTCAGTGACGGCTAGGCTGAACGCTCATGACAGAAGCATTCGCAGGGGGATACGTCGAGCAACCCCCCGGGCCGAAATACGCTGCCTCGCTGCGCTTCGCGGAACTCGGCGTTCGCCCGCCGTTGCCCAAACCGCAAACGTTGGCTCGCTGGCGCAAGACCATGCCCGATGACTTCCTGTGCTCGCTGGTCGCGCCCTGGGTACCGAGCATCGCAACGGATGGTTCGTTGAACTTCGAAGGAGGGTCCGATGCTCTCGACTCCTGGATTGTACCCGCGCTTCAGGCGATCCACGCTTCAGCGCTCGTCATCAAAACAAGCCCTGAACTCACACCGAGCCGACGCAACAAAGAACGGCTCGCGGCGTTTCTTCAAAAGACTGCAGAATTGACAACGACGGATATCGTGTGGTCGCCCTCGGGCCTGTGGGAGCCCGAAGAATCATCACAGATTGCGGAAGAATACGGAGCGCTTGTCGCAATGGATCCGCTGCAAGATCCCGATGTGCTCCACCATCAATCATCCGGCATTCAAACAGCACCGCGAGACACACACTACCTCAGACTGCGCGCTATGGGCGTCCGCAGCCGCTTCAGCGAGGATTCTCTCCACAACGTTGCCCATTGGCTCACCACGCATGAGGCCAAACGAGCCTACATCGCACTGCACTCGCCGCGCGCCTTCACCGAGGCATGTCGGCTTCAGGACATCGTAGGCGCCGTGCGCGACTGAACGTGAATGGCCGCTACGGTACAATTCAGCGGGTCGATCGACCATCCGACAACCTGCTCGCTTTGTCGCTCTACGCGCCATCGAACAAGTGCGTCCTGCTGTTGGCCATCAACAGCGGACCTGTCCGTGTAGGACTCAGCGTCAAACGTCCGAAGGGTCGTTCCGCCGACGGAGTGACGACAGCACTGCGTCACCATCTCGTGGGACTCACAGTTCGAGACGTTCACCTCGGCGACAAAGGGAGCGTTCGTATCGCGCTGTCACGCCATCGTTCGACCGATCGTCAGACGACCACGGATTCGTCGATGGAGGGCTGGCTTGTTGCGGGACAGCGACCTCGAGGCGGATATTTGATCCTTCTGGATTCACACGATCGGCTGAAGCGATGCGCGATCGGGCGGTCGGCGATTCGTCCCCACGATCGTATCGGCGAAGCATGGTCGAACACCGAGTCTTGGTGCCCCGCATCCCCAGACGAGCTTCGCATTCGCGGTCCGCGGCTGTTGGAACAATCAGAGGAAGCGACCGAACACCGCGCGTTCCGAGAACTGCGACGTGACCTCAAGCGCCACCTGAAAAAACTCGCGAGAAAACGGAAAGCGATCTCCGGCGACATCCAGCGCGCCGACGCGAGCGGACAATGGCGCCACCACGCAGACCTGATATTGAGTAATCTGCACCGGATCGGTGACGGAACTTCCCCAATCGAAGTGACGGACTGGAGCACCGACCCTCCTGCACTCGTCCCTCTCGTCGTTGACAGACGTTTAGGCCCGCAGCGGCAAGCAGAAGCACTTTACCGTCGCGCAAAGAGAGCAGAGCGCGGCGCGCGCATAGCACGACCCCGTCGCGAGTCGGTCGACGAAGAGATCCGCCTCGGCCTAGAGATTCTACGCGATCTCGACCATGCTCTCGAGGAGAACCACTCCGCAGACAATCGACCTCTGGCTGCGCAACAAATTGCACAGCGAGCGAACATTTTTTTGGACGCCCAGCCGCAGCGACAACCGCGGGGAAAGAGCGAAAAGAAAAACCCAACACGTGTTCCGTACCGGGAGTTCAACACCGCGGAAGGTCGTATATTGGTCGGCAAGAGCGCCCGTGACAACGACGAGCTCATCATCAACTACGCCCGCCCACACGACATCTGGTTGCACGCGAGAGGTCGCCAAGGCGCCCATGTCATCGTGCCGATGACCCGTGGAACGAGCTGCCATCCCCGACTACTCGCCGACGCAGCAATGCTCGCTGCGCACTTTAGTCGAGGCTCAAAGGACGCGACGATGGAAGTCCAATATACGGAGCGCCGCTATGTTCGCAAAAAGCGACGCGCCCCACCGGGAGCCGTTTTACTCGATCGGGAAAAGGTCTTCACCGTACGAGTGAGCGATAGCGCAGTCCGACGCCTGCTGGGGAGCGAGAGGCGCGCATAATTTACACGCGCCTATCGACTGGGTCAGACTGAGTCCAACCAACTACCCCTTCAGAATCGTTCTACAAACCGAGAATCAGAGGCGTCTTTTTAGCCGGCTTTTTTGCCGGTTTTTTTTTCTTAGCGGTTTTCTTCTTTGCCGTCTTCTTCTTGGCGGTTTTCTTCTTTGCCGTCTTCTTCTTGGCGGTCTTCTTCTTCGCCGTCTTCTTCTTCGCCGTCTTCTTCTTGGCAGTCTTCTTCTTCGTCTTCTTCTTGGCGGTCTTCTTCTTTGCCGTCTTCTTCTTGGCGGTCTTCTTCTTCGCCGTCTTCTTCTTAGCGGTCTTTTTCTTCGCCGTCTTCCTCTTGGCGGTCTTCTTCTTAGCGGTCTTCTTCTTGGCGGTCTTCTTCTTCGCCGTCTTCTTCTTGGCGGTCTTCTTCTTGATGGCCATGATCGACCTCCTCCAATAGGTCTAGCAGTGAAGGTACCGTATTGTCATGTCACTTCACGTGTCAAGCGTTCTGCACATAATTTATACCTAACTTTGTCCTATTTGTGCGAGAAAGTAAGCACATAGACCTGCAATACCTTGTAATTATTGCCTGTTTTGAGCACGGCAAAAATCTCGCCCCAGGGTAAAAAATCGCGCTTCTCGATCTCGGAGACGTTGACACGACCATTCACCGCCCCCTACGGTGCCGCTTGCTCGGTTTGGAGCGCGAAGCACAAACCGATAGGGAGGCACACACGATGAACGGTATGTTTCGGACATGGTTCGTTTCCTCCGCCTTGGGGTGGATCACAGCCACGGCCGGTTGCGGGCCCTCGCAAGAGGAATTCGACGCCGAACGGGCGAAGGCGCGCGAACTCCAGGCGCAGTTGAACGATGCGAAGAAAAACAACGCGCAGCTCGAGGACCGACTGGATAAAGTCTCAGCGCGAAATGCATCGATGGCCAGCCGACTCGAGGCCCTCGGAGAAAACGTGGAGGAGCTCGAGGGGGAACGGAGCAATCTTCAACGAGCGCTACAAGAACTTCGTGAGCGCGAACGGCAATCGCAAGCGCGACTCGAAACGTTTCGCGGCCTGATCGCAAAATTCAAATCCATGATTGAGAGCGGGCGTCTGCGCGTGCGCATTGTGCGCAATCGGATGGTCGTCGAACTCCCCGAAGGCGTTCTTTTCGATTCCGCAAGGGCGCAGATTAAGGATCAGGGGCAGACGACGCTGACTCAAGTTAGTCAGGTTCTGAAAGAAATCCCAAACCGGGAGTTTCAAATTGCGGGCCACACCGACAACGTCCCGATTCGAACGCGACGCTTTGCAAGCAACTGGGAACTCTCGGCAGCTCGTGCGGTAACTGTGGCTCGTTTCCTCGTTGAGCAGGGCATCGCCGCCAACCGGATTTCCGCAGCCGGCTACGCCGATACGCAACCCGTAGCCAAGAACGACGACAAGAAAGGGCGAGCACAGAATCGAAGGATTGAAATCGTGCTCGTCCCGAACCTTGATGAGCTTCCAGATCTCTCATCCTTGAAAGAATCAAGCTAGCCACCAAAGAACGCGTGCAGCCAGCCACACGGGAAGTGAAATTTCCGTACAAGTCGGTTTGACTCCGCGCCGAGTACGCATTACGATCTGCGCGCTCTGAGGGTCTGCTCATCTACGGGTCGCGTCAAATGAGGCTTGTGATGAGTTCCTATCAACGATAGGCGATGCAGTGGGTCGAGTAGCCTTATCGAGGGCTCGGGAGCGTTTTCGGCGCGGCAGCCGTTCGCAATTGAGGGCATTCGGCTTGCGACGACAACATCAGGCAGCACAAGGAGTGCCGATGCAGGTAGGTCAACAGCGTCAGTTCAAAGTGGGCGACAAAGCAGTGTATCCCGCGCAGGGCGTAGCCGAGGTAGTGTCCATTGAAGATAAGGATATCGCCGGCAACCGTCAGCAGTTTTATGTGTTGAAAATTCTGGATACGGATCGGCAGATCCTGGTTCCTGTAAACAAGGCGGAAAACGTCGGTCTCCGGCCACCGATCTCGGAGACAGATATTCGCGAAATCTTCGACATCCTGAAAGAACAAACCATTGCCTTTGACAATCAAACGTGGAACCGCCGCTATCGGGGTTTCATGGACAAGATCAAGTCGGGCTCAGTTTTCGATGTCGCAGAGGTCATGCGCGATCTCTATCGGCTCAAGTCTCAAAAGTCTCTATCTTTTGGCGAGCGCCGAATGCTGGACAACGCACGAACACTGATCGTGAAAGAGATCGCGGTGACGCGCCGCAAGAGCGAAGAAAAAATTCAAGCCGAGATCGAAAAGATCTTTGACGCGAATTAGCGGCTCTCAGAGCGTCTCAAGCGAAACAAAACAGCCGACAACAGACCCAACGAGCGGACGTGGTGGTGCATGGACGGTGGCATGCATTTCCACTCTAGCCTGGGCTGTCGGCGCCCACCTGCACTCGACGATGTCAGCCAACTTGCTGATACTCGGAGGCCTGTCGATTTGGGTATGCGTCGCCGGCGGAATGCTCGCCGCGACCGCAATGACCCAAAGATATGCGCAGCGTGCGGAGGTACCATCGCGGCTCATGGAGACAGCCGTGGCGGAGCGCATGATTGCACCTTTGATGCTGCCCTGGGCCGCTTGTTCTCTCGCGTTTCTAGTCGCAGCCCCATCTTTGTGGGTTTGCGCAAGCACGCTCGGGTTTCTGGGGTCAGCTTTTTTGATCGTCACGAATTTGTCGTCAATCGAAGCGCATCGACGTCAACCTTGGCGCAAAGGATTATCCATCGCAGCGGCTGGCGCGACTCCCGCCACCTGCGTTGCACTGGGATGGTTGTATTTCACCAACTAGACAAAACTATCAACGTCTCCCTAGAGGGAAGAACAGACATGGCCAACAATAATCTCCTGATCAACGTCGACATCGGAGAAGTCCGAGTCGCTCTGATCGAAGATGGAGTGCTGGGAGAACTCTACGTTGAACGACGACGTGACCGCTCGCCGGTCGGCAACGTATACCAGGGCAAAGTCACTCGAGTGCTTCCGGGAATGCAAGCAGCGTTCGTGGACATCGGCTTGGACCGAGCGGCGTTCCTTCATGTAGAAGACCTGATCTCTACCGGCGACGCAGACGAACTCGCGGACGCATCAAACGACGAAGCATCTGGAAAAGGAAATCGCTTATCGCGGAAAACTCCGATTCGCGATGTGCTCAAAGAAGGCCAGAGTATCGTCGTTCAGGTATCGAAGGGGCCCATCAGCACAAAAGGGGCTCGGGTTACGGGGCACGTTGCGCTCCCCGGACGTTACGTCGTGTACATGCCCACGCTGAACCACGTGGGGGTTTCCAAACGAATCGGTAAAGATCATGAACGGAAGCGCCTCAAAGAAGTCATCGAATCGATCAAACCGCCATCCGGCGGCGTCGTTGTCCGAACGCTCGCACAGGGCCTTACGAAGAAAAAACTGAAAGCGGATATCGGCTACCTGGTCACGGTGTGGCAAACCGCACAAGAAAAGTTGGCGGCGGCAAAAAACGCAAAGTCGCCGCGCCTCATCCATGAAGAGCCCGACATCATCCTGCGCGCAGCGCGAGATATGTTCACGGAGGACGTAAAAGAGATCGTCATCGACGATCTCGACGAGTTTGCCCGCCTCAAAGAATTCCTGCAGCTCTTTCTGCCCGAACGTGTCCATGATGTTCGACTCGTAGACGGCTACGAGCCGTTATTCGACGAGTACGGAATTGAAGGCGAAATTCAGCGCGCTCTCGCACGCAAGGTGCCTCTGCCGTCAGGTGGCTATTTGGTGATCGACCAGGCGGAAGCGCTCACCGCGATCGACGTCAACACGGGAAGGTTCACCGGAAAAGGAAAAGACGTCGAACAAACGATCTTTCAAACGAACCTCGAAGCCGTGAAAGAAATCGCGTACCAACTGCGATTTCGCAACATCGGCGGACTCATCGTGCTCGATTTCATCGACATGGAAAGAATGTCTCACCGAGACAAGGTCTACAAAGCGTTGCTTGAGGTTCTGAAAAAGGACAAAGCGAAAACCACCGCGGTACGAATCAGCGAGCTTGGTCTTGTTGAAATGACCAGGAAGCGCACTCGAGAATCGCTCGGGCGGACCCTATTTGAGCCCTGTTTCTATTGCGATGGAACCGGACACCTGCTTTCCAAGATCTCGGTGTGTCATGAAGTGTTCCGGCAAATCTCCCGAGAAAAAGACTCTCTTCCCGGGTATCAAATCACCATTTCCGCCCACCCGGCGGTCTGCGATGTGCTTGAGCGAGAAGAAAAGCATGCGCTTGAAGAAGCGGGTCGACGCCTGCAAAGACGTATCGTCATACAACCGAGAAAGGACTACCATTTGGAGCAGTTCGATCTAACGGCGGGGTGACTATGGACGACGTTGACCCGGAAACCGGCGACGGTGAACCGACGAAGATAACTTCGGAACAGGAAGACGGAGCATCCGACGAGCAACGACGAGGAAAGCGGATCACGATCAACAAGGAATTCGAATCCTTCGACGCTTTTGTCCATGAGTACGTAACGAATATCTCGCGGCACGGAGCCTTTGTTCGCTCCAAAGCTCCTTTGCCTGTCGGAACGCTGGTAGACCTCACGTTTACAGTCGTAACCGACGAAGTGGAAACCATCGAAGGGGTTGGAAGAGTAGTCCGGATTCACGATGATCCACCGGGTATGGGCGTCGTATTCACGGAGCTCAGCGCCTACTCGAAGGACCTGCTCGCTCGGCTGCTGACAGCCCGCAACCAACAAGAATCGTGATCCGTGTCCAAGCCGATATCGGAACTAAGCGATGATGAACTGGCCGCGGAAGCCTCGAAGCGCCGAACATCGCGAATGCAGAAAGCAAGGCGGGCACAGGCAGAAAAAGCCGGCGCTCTCCCGACCGACGTCAGACAACACTACGCAAACCTAGAGCTCGAACCCGGCGCGTCCCTGGAAGAAATCGAGCAGCAGTACGCATCCCTGCGGGCCAAATACAACCCCAACCAATTCACCCACGACCCGCGCAAACACCAAGCCGCATCCAAACTTCTCCACTCGCTCACAAACGCATACGAACAACTTCTGCAGTATCTGAGCTAGTTCCAGAGCACTGATCTTTTGGCCTGATTGCGGCGTACCTCCTCGCTCTCTCCCTGCGAAAGGCTCGGAGCCTTCCTCAGTCGTTCGCTGTGGAGGCGAATCGTAACGACCGAGCAATTTGATCACTGCCATATGAGATGCACCGGAAGAAAGCTCGCAGCGGGAACGGGATGCGGATCAGGAAGAGCCTCGGGATCGGGCAGCAAGGTTTGGGGTCGGAAGAGGCTTTCGCCGCCGGGTTGGCGGGCACTTGAGTGTGAGCAGACCCGACGCATGGGTTCGCTACAGACTTGTTGACGTGGAGAGGTCGCGAAGTCGGCTACCGTTTCCCCGTGCAACTGATTTGTGCGTACCGCGTGCAACGGTCACCACCACGGCACTCGTGATTCCAAGAAAAGGTGGAGAGTCCAAAGGACTGAACTGAACAGTCCAAGATAGCGCTCAGAGCGTGGCAAGCGGAGTTGGGGAAACGATTCGCGGCGGAATCGGCGAACAAGAGTCCCCCATTCGATCTCTATGGCAATGACCAGATTGGTAGATCGCGGCGCAAGTCGCATCCCATACCATAGAGCAGTGGAATTTTGGCCTGAGCGCGAGCGCCCCGGCAGCGCAGGCCAGCCGACGTACGTCGGGTACTTCGGCTGGTCGAGCAGGGGAGGTAAGCCGCGATCAGGCCAAAAGGGCACTGCTCTAGAGCAGTGATCAGTTTACCTGAGGGTCTGCACCCAGACCCTCTCGCCGGGATACGATCCCGTCGATTCACCCAAACTCCCCCGCCAGGAGGCACGTAACCTGGTTGCCGGGGAGTTCGCGGAATATCTTCCTGCTGA
>JANQQS010000087.1 GCA_028284955.1 Myxococcota bacterium
GACCCTCTGGCTGGGATACGATCCCAGCCATTCACCCAAGCTCCCCCGCCAGGATGCACGTGGCCTGGTTTCGTGATGGTGAACTGCTGGGGCCCCGCCACGCAGCGGTGGGGCGGACGCGAAGCGGCCGGAGTCGGGAGCGGGCCCCGCGGCTGTGTTGATTGAGGGTTTGGCACCCAAACCCTCTCGTCGGGGTACGACCCCGCCGATTCACCCAAGCTCCCCCGCCAAGGAAGCACGAGACCCGGTTACGTGGGTTTGAACTGCTGGGGCCCCGTCGCGCAGCGATGGGGCGGCCGCGGAGCGGCCGGCGTCGGGAGGGGGGGCCCCGCGGAATCGTATTTCGTGGGGGGGAGGGTCTGCGGGGTCAGACCCTCCAAAAAAAAACTGCGGCTGTGGTCAGCCCCTCCGGGAAAACTGCCCTCGCCGAAATCTCGATTGCATCCGAACATTTGGGTTCCTGTGGTGTCTTAACCGGGGATGTCCTGCGTTTGTGGGCCTTCCAGGCCACGCGCCGGGGTGGGGATTCGGTGATCTCTGCGCTTTTGTTGAAATTTTCCGACCAATGGAGAATACAACCAAGACAAACGATCCTGAGTCGATCGAACCGGTGATCGCGGGCGACTCGCTCGACGCGGAGCTGCTTGAGCTCCCGCCGCCTCCCGATGGTCGTCGGCGAGTTGTGCTTGTGATCATGATGGGCGTATTGGCGGGCGCGGTCGCGTTGCTCGCGACTCTGCGGCACGACGTCGCCTACTTTGCTGCGCCGCGCCGGGCGGTGGAACTGGGAGACGTGCTTTCGGTCGATCCCGCGCAGCTGGACCCTCAATCATTCGTGCGCGTTCGCGGTACGCCGATGGTTTCTCAAGCCGTGCGCTACACGCGAATGTTTGGCAGCGAGCGTTTCACGGTCTTCCCGCTGGCCGGCCAGCGGTTGATCTACGTCGAAGTTCGACACGGGGAATCAGAACGCGATGCTTTGGCGCGTAGTCAGTTTTCCGGACGTCTCATCACGTTCCGCGATGCGGGGAGAGCGTTCGCGCCGGTGCGCCGATATCTCTCCGCCGATCTGGGCCTTCCTGTATCGGACGAATCGCTCTTGCTCATGGCGGGCCAGGTGCCTGGTGCGCCTTCGACGCGCCTGCTCTTTGCCCTGCTTTGCGCGTTCATCATCGTCTTCGACATAAGCCTTATGGTTCGCTGGTTTCGACCCCGACCAAGCCCACTGCTCCAGCCCACGCCGTCGCGGACGACCAACCCATAGGATTTCGGCATCCTGCTGCGGTCCCCGCGTGCGCACAGACTCCGGGGTCAGACCCTCATCGAACTCAGGTACCACTCGATGAGTGATTCGCCCCAGAAGAAGTACTCCAGGGCGGCGAGCGCCAAAAATGGGCCGAACGGTACCTTCAGCTGTCCGGGGCTGACGTCTTCGTCGTCCGCGTTTTCGTCGTCTGGATCCTCATCGTTTGGGTCGTCGTCGCTGGGTTCTTGACGCCGAGGTGTCGAAAGCGAGCCCCCGCCGATCATCACTATCGCTGCCGCCACGACGCCCTGAAGTGCGCCTGCCGCGAGCGCGAACAATGCTCCGCGCCAACCCACGAACGCGCCGATCATCATGAGCAATTTCGAGTCGCCTTCGCCCATCCCGCGGCGCCCCAAGATTCGTTCGTAGCCCCATACAAAAGGGAGCTGGATCATCAAAAAGCCCATGCCTGCTCCGAGGGCTGCAGCCTCCGGTCCAGGCCACACGCGGACGGATGCAGTCGCCAGCCCCAGCGCGGTGCCCGGCAGCGACACTTCGTCGGGAATTTCCATCCACTCAAGATCTACGAACGTCGCCACCACGAGGCCGCCCGCAAAGGCGAAGTACACAAGCGCTTCGAGCAGGGCGTCTCCCAGGAGGGCGGAGGACGATGCATCGGCGAGCGCTTTTTCCGTGATGGCGACGGAAAGGACTGCGCCAATGAGTTCGACCAACGGATAGCGAATGGGAATCACCGCTCCGCAGCATCCAGCGCGCCCCCTCAGCCCGACATAGCCGAGCAGCGGGATATTTCGCCACGGGGAAATGGGGGCCCCGCAGGCGGGGCAGTGGCTCGGGGGGCTGACCACCGACATTCCGCGCGGCCAACGATAGATGGCCACATTAAAAAAGCTGCCCCATAGCGCTCCAAATACGAACGCGGAGGCCCGAATGAGCCACGGTGGGAGGTCAGAAACCAGCATGGTGCGCTCCTTATACCGCAAGCCCCCCTTAAAGGACTCCGAAGCGGTGATATAACGCGTAGATGGAGGATGAAACGCGTATATCGCTGAAGGACGCGCGCCGGCTGGTGGTGAAGATTGGGAGTCGTTCGCTGCTCTCGCCCAAAGACGACGCGTTTTCGCGGTTGGCCACGCAGGTCGCGCAGCAGCGTGAGGCGGGTCGGTTGGTGACGGTGGTGTCGTCGGGCGCCGTGGCGCTGGGACGAAAACGTCTCGGGTTCTCCCGGCGTCCCAAAAACGTTGCGAAGCTTCAAGCCGCTGCCGCCGCCGGCCAGTCGGGTTTGATCCGTGCGTTCGAGGAAGCGTTCCAGGCGCACGATCTGATTATCGCGCAGGTGTTGCTCAATCCCTCCGACCTCACTGACCGAGACCGCTACCTCAACGCCCGCGCGGCTCTGGATGCGTTGCTCGAGCTTGGCGTGGTTCCCATCATCAACGAGAACGACACCGTGTCCACCGAAGAGCTCCAGTTTGGTGACAACGATCAACTCGCCGCAATGGTGGCCACATTGGTCGGCGCCGACCTGCTGTTGATGCTTACCGACGTGGAAGGAGTCCTCGACGAACACGGCCAGCGAATTCGCACCGTCGTTGACTCGAACTCGAACTCGATCGCGTCGGCGGTGCGCCCTCCTGATGCCAACGGGTTTGGGCTTGGCGGAATGACCTCCAAGATCGCGTCTGCATCGCGCGCGACGCGTCGCGGAGTTCCCGTGGTGATCGGCCCCGCGGCCGACAAGCACGTGATTCACCGGGTGCTTGCCGGGGAAGACGTTGGAACGCTGCTATGTCCTCGGGGAGCGCGGCTGACCAGCCGCAAACACTGGATCGCGTTTACCCTTCAAGCCAAAGGATTCATCGTGGTCGACGAAGGTGCCTCCCGAGCGCTGCGAAGGGAGGGGAGCAGCCTGCTCCCCGCGGGCGTGGTGGGCGTGCGCGGGGATTTTGATGCCGGAGATGCGGTGACGGTGGTTGAGCGCGATGGCCGGGAGGTGGCGCGCGGCCTTGCCCGATATGGAGTCCGCGACGTGGCCCGCCTGGCCGGTGCATCAAGCTCTGACATTGCCCGCCGGATTGGGTATCACGACGGCGATGCCATCATCCATCGGGATGATTTGGCGGTCGGAGTCGACGAAACTGCCGAGCCGGAGTGAAAACCCGAGGGTTTATGCCAGGAATTCCCGGATGTCCCTATTCGGATGACCCCTCAGAGGGTGATTAGTGATCGCGGATTCGTCTCTGTGTGATAGCTTCTCCGCGATGTACGAAGCTCAGTCACTCCCCATGTGTGGACCGACTGTGGACAAACAACCCGACCGGTCCCTGGACAGGGGCTTTGTAGCTTTGCTGCCGGTCATGGCGTACGTGACCGGTCCTGACGACGAAATTCAATCAGTGAGCTCGGTATGGCTTCGGCGTCTGGGTTATTCCCGCGAAGAGGTGATCGCCCAGCCCGCATCGCGCTTTCTTGTCTGCCGGCGTCCGCGCACGACGCAGGAACTCGCGGCAGACATGTGCGAGGACGTGCCCGCGTGTTTGCTGGGCAAAGCGGGTGATTTGCGACACGTTCGGGTGTCCGCGAGGCGAGAGTTCGATGATCGCGGGCAACTTCTTCGCGGTTGGTCATTCTTCGCCGACGCTCGAGAGACCCATGAAGCGCTGCGTCGAGCGAGAGAAACGAGCTCGCGTTCTGAGGCGCTCACAGCGGCGCTTCCCGATCTGGTGGTGGAGGTAGATTCGCTGGGGCGCTTTTTGCGCTTCAAGCCAGCTGGCGCAGCCGGCGACGCGGCGACCGGCGAGGCAATGGCCGACCGATGTATCGAGCACACGTTGCCTCCCAAGCTTGCTGCCAAAGCAAAGCGGGCGCTCGCGGCATCGATGCGGACGAAGCAAATTTGCCGGTTTGCCTGCGAGCTGCCGACACCCACCGGCGCCCGACTATACGAATGCTCGATCTGCCCCACTTTGCACCAGACGGCGATGATGGTGGTGCGGGACGTCACTGTGGTCTGCGGTGTCAGACCTTCCTATTGACGCAGAAGCCGCCCCGATACGATTTCGCGCATGCCTCCGTCTGTCTGAAGTCGTAGAGCGCCGCTCGATGACAGCCCGACAAGCGTTCCTGACGCATCGCCGCAGCGTACAGGCTCTTGGATCAAGGCGAGTCGAGGCGTGAGCGTGCGAATCATCGGCTCGCTGCCTTCGCGGATGTACCGGTCGACCCAGGTTTCGATGTGCCCGAGCGTGGTCGCGAGAAGCTGTCCGCGGTCGATGGGGGGTGCGCCGCCCGAAGGCTGGATGGACGTTGCGCTTGAAGCGAGCTCGCCATCGAACTGGCTTGTCACATTGATGCCTACGCCGATGATCACCGTGGCTTCGTGTCCGGCTGATGCGCCTCCTGTGGTTTTTGTCTCGACGAGAATGCCAGCGCATTTTTTTTTGTGAAGCCAAATGTCGTTTGGCCATTTGATCTGAGCCCGCTCATGTTGGGCAGGGTCGTGTTCGGCAGGGTTCATACGCGCTTCATCGATCGCGTGGGCGACTGCGAGCCCGACTGCGAGAGTGAGCGGCGCTAGGTCGGCGGTACTGATCCGTGGCCGATCCAACGCGGAAAAATAGAGTCCGCTTCCCGCAGGGGAGGACCACGCGCGTCCGTGCGAACCTCGGCCATTGCGTTGTTGGTCGGCGACGATGACGTGCCCGTTTGGGGCATGGGCGGCGGCGCGATGGCATGCGTCCATGGTCGAATCGACTACCGGCAACACCACCAGCGAGCGGCCGAAACGCGCGGTGCGAAGCAGATCGCGTGCCTGGCTAAGATCGGCGACCATCGACAACCCAATCGAGGCCGATATCGACGGCAGGTGCTGAATGGGTAAGCGCGCCGACGCTGATCACATCCGCTCCGGCAGCCGCGAGCTTGGCCACGCGTTCCACTGTCATGTTTCCGGAAACCTCGATAACGGCACGGCCTGCCACTTGCGCGACCGCATCGGAAATGGTCTCGTCGGCGAAGTTATCGAGCAACACGACATCTGCGCCCGCGCTCATGGCTTCGGCGAGCTGTGCGTGGCTATCGACTTCGCATTCGATTCGGAGCGAATGCGGCGCGCGCGCTCGGGCTCGCGAGATCGCTTCTTGAATGCTCCCTGCGGCGGCAATGTGGTTGTCTTTGATCAAGATGCCTGCGGAGAGATCTTCTCGGTGATTGAACCCTCCCCCGCAGCGTACGGCATAGCGTTCGAGCGCGCGTAAGCCCGGCGTGGTTTTTCGGGTGTCGGTGATTCGGGTGCTGCTTCCTTCGGGCAACGCTCGAACGAAGCGGCGGGTCAAGGTAGCGACCGCGGACATGCGCTGAATCAAGTTGAGGGCGACGCGTTCGCCACGCAGCAGCGCCGCGGCGGGGCCGCTGAGGGTTGCCGCGACATCTCCCGGGTTGAGGTCGTCGCCGTCGGCGGCTTTGTGGTCGACGGCAACGCGGGGATCGACCTGCCGGTATACTTCGTCCACGATGGGCAGCCCGACCAGCGCGAGTGATTCTCGCGCGCGGAGCTCGGCTTCGCCGGTGACGTTTGGGGGCACGCAAGCGTCGGTGGTGACGTCTCCGCGGCCGAGGTCTTCTTCGAGCGCGCGGTCAACGATGGCGCGAATCGCGGTAGCGGGTGGCGGCATCAAGGCTTGCATCGACGACGTGATAGCGCAGAGGGCGCCATGACGCTTGGCGGGCCGCATCCAAAAACAACTCCAGTGCCGATCTCGAAAGGCGTAGATGATCGAAGAATCCGACGCTGACGCTGAATTCGACTCTGAACCAGATGCTGATGCCGAACCCGACTCCGACGCCGAACCCGACTCCGACGCCGAACCCGACTCCGACGCTGATGCTGAATCAGACTCCGACGCTGACGCTGACGCAGAACCTGGTGCCGAATCCGACGCTGACGACCGCGGACGACGATGTCGATCCAGCTCCCGGTTCTTCTCCCGCGCTGGGTTGGCGTCGTGGCGACGATGAACGTCGAGCTGAAAAACGCACGAAATGAAATGGAGGTTGGCGCTCGTGATCGGCTTCGGTTAAGTCTCGCGCAGAAGTACAGTGGTCCACGGCAGTTCTTTTCCATCACCAGCAAGATCTTGGGGCTCGTATGGGGCGTGTTTCTTCGCCTTCGCGGTGGGTTTCGCGTCGCTGGGGTGCGCTCCCGAGGGAGCCGCCCCGAACGACTCCGCGTTTCATGTAGAAAAGCTGGTTCCGCCGGCCCAGTGCCCCACCGCAGGATACGTAGGCTATCTCGCGACCGATCCAGTACCGGTGATTCCCCATCCCATCGGGGGGCGTCTCTATGTCACGGGAGACCTCCAGGGCGCTCCGCATCCGTGGATCGCGAGCTTGATCGCGGCGAATCTGATCAAAGTCACGGACCGGTGCAGTCGCGAGCAAATCAGCGCGCGGGACGTGCTGGAGAGGTATTCGCCGAGCGAAAGGCTTCCGGTAGGGGAATGGGATGTCGCGTGGCAAGGCGGCCCCGATATCGTGGTTCAAATCGGCGACCTGGTGCACGGCGGGCCCGTCGGCAAGGGCGGGGTCAACTCGGTGGGCGCGGTGAAGTTCGCAAACAAACTGCGGGCCGCGCTCCGCACGAAGGGTGGAGCGTTGTTTGCGATCATGGGCAACCATGACTACGGCCTGCTCACATCCCCGCTGGGCTTTCCTTACTTGGCGCTGGGGACAGAAGCCAAATCGGATTTCTGCGCCGAGTTTTTCGGCCACCGGACTGAAGTCGGCGGGTTCGTTCGCCGGATGGTGATCGCGTTGCGCGTCGGGCGGGTGCTGCTTTCTCACACGGGGCTTATTGGCGACGCTGATTTGACTCGTGCTGGCAACCCGAGCCTTGCTGGGTATGAAGACCGCGACGCGTTCCGTCAGAACAACTTTCGCCCGCTCGATGTGATCGGGTTTCGGCGGGTGGTACGCGCCGCGCTAGGCAAGCTTCACCATCCCTCGAAGGAGCTATTTGGCATCTTGAAGCATCATCCTTGGCGAGGTGCGGTGGTTCCGGACGTCGTGAACACGCCTTACACCATGCCGCGCGACTGGATGACGAGGATGGCCGGGCCGCTACAACGGTATTTCGACCGAATCGGGGTCAAAGACATTGTGGTCGGCCATTCATCGACGGTCAGTGGCGACAACCCGACGCGGCGCGTCATGTATCGAAGAATCCTGAGTGCAGGCGGCGACACCTATTCGTTCGTGAAAACCGATACTCAGCTTGCGCTCTACCATCAACGGGCGTTGGGCAAGGGACCCAAAGATTGGATGCTTCGCTGTGCGCGCTGGGGCGAAGGTGGTCGCTGCGCGAGCTTCGAACGATTGCAGTTGGTTGAAGGTGGGCCAGCTATCGTCGGGGCATGGAAAGAGGTGCCGCAGCACTAGCTCCAGCGTTCGATGGGCCAACCTTGTCGTTTTGCGCGCCACCGCAAGCGAGGGTCAGGATTGATGACGCGAGGGTCGCCGACGCGGGCGAGCATGGGGGCGTCGGTGATGCTGTCGGTGTAGAAGCTGCTTTGGGCGAGGTCGATGTTGTGCTGAGCGGCCCATCGCTCGGCGACGTGAACTTTGCCGGCGCCGTAGCAGAGGCGGTCGTAGGTCCCGGTGAAGCGACCATCCTTAACTTCGAGCGTGGTGCAGAGCACGTGCGGGATATCCAGGTCGCGAGCCAACGGGTCGGTGGCGTAGGGGGTCGAGGCGGTGAGGATAGCGACGACATCGCCGCGGGCGCGGCGACGCTCGACCTCGGCGCAGGCGTCTTTGCTCACGCGCGGGCGCACATAACCTGCGTACCATCCGGCGAGGTCGCGGCGAAATGTGTCCTCGGAGGTGCCTTGAAGCGGGCGAAGCGAGCGACGGATGACTTCGGCGGGGTCGACGACGCCGAGATGGTATTGCGCGACCCACCAGCTGAAACGAAGGAGATCGCGGGGCCCCGCTTCGCCGCGGGCATAGCGCCAGCGCATGTAGAGCACGCCCGTGTTGGCGCGGACGAGAGTGCGGTCCATATCGAAGATTGCGGCGGTCAGATTCCGAGCAGCCATCCGCGCACCAGTATATCCGAGTACATATTGCTGAGCGCGTGCATCACCGTGGCCGCGCCCACGCCGCCGCGCCACGCGCGCAGCCAGCCAAAGAGCAACCCGGGAAAGAATACCGCGAGGCGAGCGGGATGAGGCTCGGCGACGACGTGGAGCACGGCAAACAAGATTGCCTGGATAAAGACCGCCAATAGCCGCTGGGCGACGCTTGGCGCGCGACAAGCATCGAGCAGCCGGGTTTGCACATACCCGCGGAAGAACATTTCTTCAGGAAGGGCGACCACCAAGAGTTGCGCGAATGCGAACGAAGCCATGTCTGGGCGAATCACCCACGTAAACGCCCGCGAGGGCTCGTGCCACATCCAAAATGCCCACGCGAAGGGAGGAAAGATCAGTGCTGCAGCGCCGAGCGCAATCGCCGTTTCTTTTGCCCCGAAGCCGGCGCGCAGGGCGCTTCGCAACAAATCGACGATGCCGAAGGGATCGCGCGATGGCGAGGACGGGGGGTCCAGCAGCCCACCGAGGTCGATTCCGTATCGTTTGAGCCCGTCTGGTTCACGCTGCGCCAAACGTACCGAAGCGAGCAAGAAAAGCGCTGCGATCAGGAGGTGCGCGTAGTCCTGCAGCAGAGGAAAGGAAAGCCCGCTGATGAGAAAGGTGAGCCCGGCGACGGCAGCGTATACGGCAAGAACCTCGAGCCGCGGGTCGAGGTTTTGGGAGTTGGGGGAGGGGGACGTGGATTCGGGTGGAGGCATGCGCTATCTCCAATACGGGCGGTAACGCGCGTGTGATTCCCGACGAAACCATAGCCGATATCCGGCAGCGTACGGATTTGGTCGCGTTGATTGGCCAGCACGTAGCGCTAAAAAAAGTGGGCACGAGCTTTCGGGGGCTCTGCCCCTTTCACCAAGAAAAGACGCCGTCATTCTACGTGCATCCTCACCGGCGCTTCTACCACTGCTTCGGGTGCGGTGCTTCTGGTGATGCGTTCAAGTTTCTGATGGAGCTCGAGCAGATGTCGTTTCCGCAGGTGGCGAGGGAGCTTGCGGAGAGGTGCGGGGTGGAGCTCCCAGAAGAAGATGCCCCTGCGCAACGCGAGCGCAATCGCCATCGTGCGCGAATGGATCGGTGGGTTGGCATCATGGAGGCGGCCACGGAGTTTTATATGGAGCAGCTTCATGCCCACCCATCCGCGCGCGTGGCGCGAGAAGCGCTTTCGGCGCGCTCGATTGGCGCCGACGCCACCAAGAAATTTCGCCTCGGGTACGCGCCGGACGGCTGGGAAGCGCTCAGCCAGCATTTGAAACGGCGCGGATGTTCTCTCGACGAGGCCGAGATGTTGGGGCTCGTCGGGAAACGCCGGGGCGGAGGCGGGCACTACGATCGCTTTCGCCATCGCTTGATGTTTCCGGTGACCGATTCGTCGGGACATACTGTGGCATTTAGCGGTCGGGCGCTCGACCCCTTAGATGGGGATGCCGCCGCGACCGCCAAATACATCAACAGCCCGGAGGGGCCGCTCTTCAAAAAGGGCGACGTATTGTTTGGGCTGCACCAGGCCCGCGTGGTGGCGCGGCGAAGAGGCGAGCTGCTGGTGTGTGAAGGAAACTTTGACCTGGTCGCGCTCTCTCAAGCTGGGTTTGAACATGTGGTGGCACCGCTTGGAACCGCGCTGACCGAGGCTCATGCCAAACTGCTGCGGCGGTATGCCGAGCGCGTGGTCTTGCTTTTCGATGGGGACAAGGCGGGGCGTCGCGCGGTGCGGCGTGCCTCGCCGCTGCTTCTGGCCGAAGGATTGAGCGCCAATGTCGTCCCGCTGCCGGCGGGAGACGACCCCGATAGCTTTCTTCGGGCGAACGGCGCCGAGTCCCTGCAAAACCGCGTAGACGCAGCCCTCGGCATCACCGAATACCTGATCGATGACGCGGCCGCGGAAGCTGCGGGCGACCCGCGAGCGCGGGCAGAAGCGATTGAAAAGCTCGGTCCTTTGCTTGCGTCGGTGGCCAACCCGGTGGAGGTCCGGCTATATGTAGAGCGGGTGGCTCGCAGATTCGAGATAGGGGATCTTGATGCGGTACGCCGGCAGCTCCGTCGAGGGGTAGTGCTTGAACGGCGTGGTGCGGCCGGTCGCCGTGCGGGGCCGGATCAAACCGTGCGTCCGCAACGCGGTGACGCGCCGCAACGTCACAATTCCCGTCCGCGTCACAATTCGTCGCCGAAAACTCGACCTGCCGACTCAGCGCAGGTACCCCATATGCAGCGGGAGCTCGTGGCGGCGATACTCGATCAACCAGAGCTGGTGCGAAGTGAGCAAGCGGCCGATTTGGGGGAGCTTTTGACGAGCCCCGATCTTCGGGCCATCTTTCAAGCTGTCTTGAGGATGGTGGAGCAGCAGGGAGAGGTCGATGCGTCTGCGTTGATCGATGGGCTGCAACACAACCGCGCGCTCGCTTGGCTTCGAGGCCGTTTGGCCGTTCAACAGCACGATTTGCCAGAGGCCGAGCAGGTCTTGCGGGACGGCGTCCCGCGGCTTGCGCAGCAGAACATCGCACAAGAGCTGCCGAAGATGCAGCGACGAATTTTGGAGGCCCGGCGTGGGGGGGAGGAATCCGTCGCGCTCGAGCTAACGCGGGAATACATGGCGCTCTCCCGCAGCGCGCATCGGCTCAAGCAGGGGACGACGAGGTAATGATGGCGACCAAGGACGCGATCCGAGTAAGCAAGACGTCAAAAGGGGAACGGCCCGCGAGCGGTTCCCGCAAGAAGGTTCCCGCCGCCAAGGTGAGCCCTCGAAACGGGGCGGGCGCTCGGAACGGAGCGAAGTCGGACGACGCGTTGACCGCCGGTCGCGGGTCAGCCGGTCGCGGGGGAAAGAAATCGAAGTCCAATAAGGACCGCAAAGAGATGATGCAGCTGCTCGAGAAAGGCCGCGTCAACGGTTTTCTCACTTATGAAGAGCTGAACGACGGGCTGCCGCCCGAGATGGTGTGCTCCGACCAAATCGACGAGCTGATGGTGATGCTTGGCAACGAGGGCATCGACGTGGTGGATTCGGCGGCGCAGCGAAAGAAGCAGGAATCCGCTCGAAAATCGCGCGCATCCAAGCAGGAAGAGCGCCCTTCGGTGATTCCTGCGGCGATCGCGGGCGATGGATACACGGCGAAGTCGAACGACCCGGTGCGCATGTACCTGCGAAAAATGGGGTCGGTATCGCTCTTGACGCGCGAAGGGGAAGTTGAGATTGCGAAGCGCATCGAGGACGGGGAAAACAGGATTTTTGAAGTGATTCTCGACTCCAAGGTGGGAATCAGCGAAATCGTAGATACCGCCGAGAAAATCAAAAAAGGGAAAACTCGGGTCAAAGAGCTCGTCAAAGACGCGGCTGCTCAGCTGGAGGAGATTTCGGAGGAGGAGTTGCAGGCGCGCGTGCTCAAATCGATCGAGCGCGTCAAACGCCTCGAAGCAGCGGCAACGAAAGCTCGCGCGGAGGTCGAATCAGGCCGAAAACTGAGTGAGAAGGCGAAGAAAGAGCACGAGCTGGTGCTCGAAAAGAATCGCCGAGAGCGGATTCAGGCGCTGCGCGAGATTCGGCTCAGCAAGAAGCCCATCGATCGCATCGTGGGCCGAATCAAGACGTATATCCGGCGGGTTGAACGGGCCGAGCGGGCCATCGAAGAGGCTCGGCGGCTGGCGGGGGGGATCGATCATCGGGAGCTACGCAAGACGCTCCGAGACATGGATCACGACAAAACCGTCGAACGGCGCGTGACCCGCAAATACGGGGTTTCGGTGGAAACGCTGCGCATGGCGGACGAGGCGATCCGTGAGCAGCAGAACGCGGTCAAGAGCGTCGAGGAAGACGTTGGCCAGCCCATCGAAGTCCTCAACGAGACCTACACTGCGCTCAATCGCGGGGAACGCCAGGCCGAGCGAGCCAAAGCCGAGCTGGTTGAGGCCAACCTTCGGTTGGTGGTGTCCATCGCGAAGAAATACACGAATCGCGGGCTCCAGTTTCTGGACTTGATCCAGGAAGGCAACATTGGGCTGATGAAGGCGGTGGACAAGTTTGAGTACCGCCGTGGATACAAGTTTTCGACCTACGCCACATGGTGGATTCGGCAGGCGATTACTCGAGCCATTGCCGACCAGGCGCGCACCATCCGTATTCCGGTGCATATGATCGAAACGATCAATAAACTCATCCGTACGTCGCGCTATCTGGTGCAGGAGCTCGGTCGCGAACCGACCCCGGAGGAAATCGCGCAGCGAATGGAGATGCCGCTCGACAAGGTGCGCAAGGTGCTGAAAATCGCCAAAGAGCCGATCAGCCTGGAAACGCCCATCGGGGAAGAAGAAGATAGCCATCTTGGCGATTTCATTGAGGATAAATCCATTACGTCGCCCGTCGAGGCGGTGATCAACGGCAACCTCGAAGACCAAACCCGCCGAGTGCTCAAAACGCTCACCCCGCGAGAAGAAAAGGTGTTGCGGATGCGCTTTGGCATCGGCGAAAAGAGCGACCATACGCTCGAAGAGGTCGGCCAGGACTTCGAAGTGACCCGCGAACGCATTCGTCAGATCGAAGCCAAAGCGCTCAGAAAGCTGAGGCACCCCAGTCGGTCGAAGCAGTTGCGCAGCTTCGTCGACACGTAGTTAGAGCAGCGGCCTTTTGGCCCGTGCGCGGCTTTCCTCCCCTGCTCTATGTTGATTGAGGGTCTGGCACCCAGACCCTCTCGTCGGGGTACGACCCCGCCGATTCACCCAAGCTCCCGCGCCAGGAGGCACGTGACATGGTTGCGTGGGAGGTTGAACTGCCTGGGGCTGGATCAAGGCGTCGTCGTTCGCAGTCTTGTCGCACGGCTGAAGCTCAACGCGACCGGGGCCCCGTCGCGAAGCGATGGGGCGGCCGCGAAAGCGGCCGGCGTTGGGAGGGGGGCCCCGCGGAATCGTATTTCGCGGGGGAGGGTCTGCGGCCAGACCCTCCGGCGAACACAGCGCTGATGGATTGCGTTTGGGTTTGGGTTCCGTTAAGACGTCGCCGCGGCTTTTTGGTCCGAATGGAGGGCGAGGGTCGTGGTTTTCAGGGCCTATAGCTCAATTGGTTAGAGCCCCCGGCTCATAACCGGGTCGTTCTTGGTTCGAGTCCAAGTGGGCCTACCTTTGGTCGGAGTTTGATCCGATATCGCAAATCAGTTCAGACAGCTCTTGCGTGTGACCTCGGAGCAAGCTAAACGCGCCCTACCGGCTCAGGAGGCGATAGGGCGTGCGCGAACAGCTTGTGGCTTTAGCGAGTCTTGCGGAAATAGATGCCAAAGCGCGGAGCTACGATGTCGAGCTTGAGGAGCTTCCGTCGCGAATCGACGCCATGCGGAGCGACGTGTCGCTGCTCGAAACCCTGCTGAGCAAGGAGCGAGCGCAGCTTTCCGAAGCGTCGGACCTGAAGGAGTCTCGAACGGCAGAACTCAAGCAACGGTCGGACGACCTAACGCGCGCGAAGGCAAAGGCCGCGAAGGCGCGCAACCTTCGGGAAATGGACGCTGCGGAGCGAGAAGTTGAGTCGGCTCGCCGGGGCGTGCGCGAATGCGAAGACGAAATTCTCAGCCTGGAAGAGACTGCCGAAAAGAAGAGCGCGTCGCTCGCCGAGCGCGAAAAGCAGTTTGAAGAAGCGCGCGCGCTATTTGCCGAAGAAGAGCAGAAGGTAAAGGAGCGTCTGGCCGAGGTATCGGCAGAGCGTGAAAAGGTCATCGCTGGTCGTGACGATTTGGCGGCGAAGGTGCCCGAAAACATGATGCGGCGCTACGAGCGCGTGCGCAAGATGCGCGGAGTGGGGCTCCAACTGATTCGCGGCAGTACCTGCACCGGATGTCGCATGGCGCTCCCTCCCCAGGTAGTCATCGAAGCGCAGCGCGGCAACACGCTGACCCAGTGCCCCCAGTGTCAGGTCATCGTGGTGCATCCGAGCATTCTCTGAGCCGATCGGCGTCGGTGTTGGGATCGGCATCGGCGTCAGGTTCGGCCTCCGCGTCGGCGATAGAATTGGGAATCTGGTTCAGGGCTGGATGCCGAGTCGGGATCTGGAACCCGAACCTGTCGCGGATGCCGGTCCTGACGGTTCGAAACCCCGGTCCGACGCTCAATCCTGCTGGAGTGAACCTGGGGTCTGTCGTCCGCGCTCAATCGGAAGTTTCCTCCGGGTTCAAGGCGACGCGTCCTAACGAGTCCAGCGAAGGAGTGGGCATGCTTTGCTTTTGGCGTCCTGAGGATCGTTGGTATGCAACCTGCTAATGGCTACCTTATCGCGGCATCCTGCGGGAGACACACGATGGCAAAAGCAAATTTCAGAAGTTCGAGGAAGGTGACCCGAGATGTGCTGCCTGCCGCCGCGACGCTTTGTGGAGCACTGGCGGTCTGCGTTGCTGGATGCGCTGCGGACGTTGCACCAGACGACGCGCTCAATGTCGATAAAACAAATTGCTCAAAGTCCCTGCAGCTTGCGCAGGCATCTTCGGTTCGTCATTCGACGCATAACGAGCTCATTCAAGGCCTCTGCCCAACACTCAATACACATCTAAAAGCGCTTGCGTCATCCCGAATCTCGACATGCATGAAGCTCGACAATCTATCGCCTGCCAATGTCACGACGATACAGAACAAGGCGACGGTAGCCTCTGCAGTGTCTCTTGTTCCCGGGGGTGAGGAATCAATCGTCGTGGTCAGGGGCGTTCAAGCTGGGTTGCGCTGCTCCGTTCCCGCGAAAGACCCGATTTCGCGTAAACGAATCACGATTCGGCCTCCCACGTCGGGGAACGTGCCCCCGGGAGAGATCGACATGGCGATGGACGTGCGAATAGATTCGTATCAATGTAAGAGAAAAGCAACGTACGTTGTCGTTGAGGAGCGGATTGTGATCGGCCGCGATAGAGAACTTCAACCAACTCCATGCAATCGAAGTGACGAGCGATCGCGAATTGTTCTCATTGAGCCGTAGTGTGGAAGGAACTCGCTCGATCGGCTCGAGTTGAGCCGCCGACCGACGGCCGACGTGGGGAAGCCGTTCAGAAAAGCTCAAGGCACGGAGCGCCGGTTCCTCTGCCTTGCGACGCGGATGAGGTCGATGAGGATGAGGGCGGCGCCTGTTCCAAGGATGGCGATGGAGGCGTTGGTGAGGTTTCGGGCGCGGTTTCCGTCGTCGGCGAGGGTCTGGGTCGGCATAGACTGAAAGCGGTCGTCCAGCGTACGCGTGCGCACGCCAAAACCGACTACGCCTGCGGTTCCGATGGCGCTTAGTCCGATGCCTACCCAAGTGAGCGCGCCGGCTTTGGGGCGTTTTTTTGTCGAGTCGTTTGGCGCGGGTCGCGGAGTGGGGGCGGCCAGTGTTTCGGGGCTGATGGGAGACGGCCCGGGATCCGCAGGAGCGGCAGGTTCGGAAGCGTATTCAGAGGATTCGAGTTTTTTTCGCATCCGAAGAACCTCTTTTTGTGCTCGCGCACGTTCGGCGTCGCTGAGGTTTGAGCTCGTCGCGGCCTGTTCGTATTCAGATAGTGCATCGCGGTCGCGGCCTAGGCGCTCCAAGCATACCGCGATATTGAATCGCACCGCGGCGTGAGGCGAAAGCTCGAACGCTTGTTCGAAGAAAACGAGCGCTTCCTCGTAGCGTCCTCGTTCGAAATGCTCCTCACCCGAACGAAATGCGCTCGCAGCGGCATCTTGAGCGGCTGCCGCGGCAGGGCATAAGGCCGCCGAAATCACGAGCGCGTATATGAGCGCGACAGAACGCAACCATGAGCGACGAACGCCCATCCCGAACTGTCTCGGCCAACTGTGAAGTTCGGTCATAGATATGGATTTCTCATCAGTGTTTTTTGATCGTCAGCGGGCGTCTGATCTTCCGGAGCCGCCTGGTCGTTTGAGGTCTTCGGTTCTTCCGAAGTCCCGCGGGCGCTGTCGGCTTTACGAACTCCTCGCCGCGGCCTTCGTCGCCGCTGCGCGGGTTGACGCGTTTCGGGTGGGCTGCCTGCGACCATAAGCTTGGTCCCGTCGGCCGCGACGCCGACGCTGTGTCGCGTGATCTCTCCGGTTGGGGACACCAACTCAACCGCTGCGAGTTCATCTGGTTTTAGAGAGAGGCGGAGCGGCCGTTGGTCGCTTCGCTTTCCGTCGATCAGCACGAGCTTCGCCCGCGCATCGACATGTACCGTGACCGGTTGTTGCGATTCTGCAGGTTTGTGCAGCGCAGGGACAGCGTCCGAAGAAGCCGACATGGTCGGGGTTGCGGCGGGGGCGTTCCCTTGTGGTTCATCGGCCGACTGCGGCCAGTGAACATGGCGGCGAAGCGCGTCTGCGCCGAGCCCCAGCGAGAGCACGGCCAGCGCGATCACCCATGCGCGGCTGCGTTGAGATTTCGCTTCAGGATCGGTGTGTGCGTCTGAGATGGTTTGGCTTCGTGTCGCATGTTCAGCGACGGATTCTGGCGAAATGATGGCGGACTTCTTTGACGGCGTGAACTCCTTCTTTGAGGGAGTAAACTCGGCGAAGCGCCGCGTCTGCTCTTCGCGCTCCGCCTGAAACTCCTCCATCGTTCGGACTACATCGCTTCGGGTGTCCTCGGAGAGAGACCGAGCTTCCGCGTGAAGCCCTTCGGCGACCGCGGCGCAGTCCTGAGGCCGGGCGTCTGGGTTCCGCCGAAGGCACGACAAAATCAGCGAGGATGCTTCGTCGCTGAGTTGCGGGTTGTGAAGTTTGGGGTCTTCAATGTCTTCGTGCAGGATTGCCCACATTTGTCGCGCTGGGCTTTCGCGTTGAAACAAGCGACGTCCGGTGGCGAGCTGCCATGCAATGACGCCCAGGGCCCAGATATCGGCGCGGCGGTCGACGTCGCGCCCACGTTCGACTTGTTCAGGCGCGAGGTAGGAGAATTTGCCTTTGACTTCGCCGGTTGACGTTTCCGCGAGTCGGCCGCGGGCTGCGGCGATGCCAAAGTCAACGATTTTGACTGAACCCGCGTAGCCGACATGAATATTGTGGGGGCTCACGTCACGGTGCACGATGTTGAGCGGATGACCCTCGGCGTCCTTGGCTTCGTGCGCGGCGTGCAGACCTTCCGCGGCCATGGCTAGCACGTGAATACGGAAGCCCAGCGACAGATCGCGAACCCGGTTTGCGATCTGCCGAAGCGATTTACCACGAAGCAGCTCCATCACGATAAACGGGTAGCCGTTGTGTTCCCCGAGATCGAACACTTGCACGACGTTGGGGTGGCTGATGTTCGACGCGATCCGCGCTTCGTCGAGGAACATATCGATGAACTGTCGGCTCGTACGCAAATGCGGATGGAGCACTTTCATGGCGAGTAGCTTGCTGAACCCCGCGATCGACGATAGTCGAACGGCGTACACCGCGGCCATGCCGCCGACGCCAATGCGATCGACGACTTCATAGCGATCGATGACTTCCCCTCGCCGAAAGCCCGCCGGTCGCTCGGACGGCTTTTCTTCGACTTGAGTCATGATGACCGAGGCTGCTTGGTGGGGGTGGTCCGATCAGCGTCGCGACCGGTTTCTCCAGTGGCGAGTTCGCCGAAGAAGTTGTTGCCCCAGCAGAACAAGCGGTTCTCCATGGTCCGAGCACAGGTCGTGGAGTTGCCGGCGGAAATGGATTCGACGTCGTCGAGATTCGATACCTGAACCGGCACCAAGCGAGGAACCCGGTCGCCCACGCCGAGCTGCCCGAAGTCGTTGTTGCCCCAGCAGAACGCTCGGCCCGTAGCCCGCAATCCGCAGCTGTGTCTGGCTCCTGCCGAAACGTCTGTCCAGTCTGAATCTGCGCCGATCGGAATGGGGTTTGGTTCGATGTGGGGGTCATCGTCGTCGTTTTCTGCCGCTCCGAACTGCCGACCCCAACAGTAGAGCGCGCCCTCGGTGATTCCGCATGCGTGCTCGAATCCTACCGACACCGACGACCATGTCCGATCGCCGACGATCTGAGGCGTCGTGCTCATGTCGGCGGTGGTACCGCTGCCCAGAGCTCCCCGTTCGCTTCGGCCCCAGCAAGCGAGGCGACCGTCGTCTCGAACCCCACAGGTTTGAGTGAGTCCGCTGCTGACGTGCGACCATGTTCCAGTCACGGCACGGGGGCTTCCCGCGTTTTGGGTATTGCCAATCCCGAGCTGTCCTGAGCGATTGTCGCCCCAGCAGCGAAGGTTCGGGCTGCTCGGTGCTTGCAAGAGGCACGCGTGCTGCCCGCCCAAAGAAAAATCGTTTGCTTGATCGACGACCCGCAGCGGCTCACACGAATCGAGTTGCGGGAAGCTTGCGCCCAAACGACCGAAACCGTTTCCTCCCCAGCACCAAAGCGAACCGTCGTCCTGCGTCGCGCAGGCAAAACCGATTCCTGCGCGCACGCGGCGCCACGTGGTTTCATCGCCGATCTGCAGTGGACTCGTGATATCGGTTTCGGACCGCGCTCCGATTGCGCATTCGACGCTCGAGCCCCAGCAAAAAAGCGAGCCATCGGCGCGTACCCCGCACGAATGACCAAAGCCCAGCGATGCGGAGGCCCAAGGGCCTCCCGCCACTTCGGTGGGGACGTCTCGGGCCCGTCGTAAGCCCGAATCGCCGACTCCCAACTGCCCGCTGCGGTTGTTCCCCCAACATACGATATCGGAGTCAGCGTCGATAGCGCAGGTGAAGAGCGCTCCCCCGTCGACCGCGATCCATTCCGCGGGTTCGGTTGCTCCGGCCTCGGAGCGAACCGGGCCCACTGGGGTTGGCTCAAATACGAGTTCAGTCGTGCCAATTCCCACGTTGCCGCGGAAGTTGTCTCCCCAACACCAGGTGCGGCGGTCGCGCGCGATCGCGCAGGTATGAAATCTCCCCGCGGAAATTTGGTCCCATTGGTCCGAATCGCCAACTCGCGCGGGAGCCAGCGCCGACGTGATTTGATCTCCGAGACCGAGCTGCGCTTCCACGCCCTGGCCCCAGCACCATATCGTTCCGTCGGATTGGATTCCGCAGGTATGGAACCCGCCCGCAGCCACCGCGTTCCATGCGTTGGTGCCAAGTCGGGTGGGTGCCGATTTGTTTTCTTGATCGGAAAGGCCGAGTTGTCCCTCCGTGCCTTGGCCCCAACACCACAGGCTTCCGTTTCGCTTGAGAGCGCATGTATGGTGCGAGCCGACCGCGACCTGCGTCCAATCGGTGGCGCCGTCTACCCGTACGGGCGTCCGCGCGACGAGCTCCGCCGACGGGCCCACTTCTCCCGAGCGGTTGTTTCCCCAGCACCAGAGAGACCCAGATTTGGCGATCGCGCAGGTGTGTGATGTCCCGCTGCGGATTTCGACCCATGGCTCTTCCGATGCGATCTGGGTGGGTACCTCGGCGTTTTGTTCGTTGCCCGTTCCGAGCTGCCCGCGTTCGTTGCTTCCCCAGCAATGAATTCGTTCGTCGGTGTCGATGGCGCAGGTGTGGGCACCTCCCGCGCTTACCTGAGACCACTGGACGTCGCTGGCTACCAGAATGCGCGAGTCCTCATGGGACGCCGCGCTTGGGTTCCCCAATTGCTGGGCGATATTTTCGCCCCAGCACCAAATTTGGCCGTCGGAATCGACGGCGCACGCATGGTCGTCTCCGCTCGAGAGCTGCGTAAATGAACGAGGCATGGCGGGCCGATCCGAGGCGTCGGCCTGGTTCCCGCCGTCGGTTCCCGCATCCGCCTGATTCGAGTCGCTTTCGGGCAGCGTGAAGCTTGTGAGACATGCCTGCCCCATCAAGGCTTGCCAAATCACCACGCCGGATAAAACGTGCCTTTCAAGAGAAGCGCGCGGGAGCCCATGAATGAGAGCCATCCATTCCTAATTTAGGACAATCTGCGGGCGATGCCAGGCCAAGGCGTAAGTTGGCTCACACAACGACTATGCTGGCTGATTCGACCCTGTGCTGGCTGTGATTCGACCCTGTGCTGGCTGACTAAACCCTTTGTTGCCTGATCAAACAAAGTCGAGCCACGTTTCGTGAGGAACGTTTTTGCCTCGGACGGCGTCAAAGTATCGTTGCTGGACTTGTTCCGTTACGGGTCCACGGAACCCGCGGCCGATCGTTCTATTGTCGATTTCTCGGACCGGCGTCACTTCCGCGGCGGTGCCCACCATAAACACTTCGTCTGCGACGTAGAGCTCGTCTCGTCCGACTAGGCGCTCGGCCACTTCGAGATTCATGCTGCTCAAAATCGCGAGCACCGAGTTGCGAGTGATGCCTCCGAGGATCGAGGTGCCGAGGGGAGGGGTGGCGACTTTGCCGTCACGAACCACAAATACGTTCTCTCCCGATGCTTCACATACGTAGCCTTGAGGGTCGAGCATGATGCCTTCATCGTATCCGCCGGCCAGGGCTTCGCGTTTGGCGAGAATGGAGTTGACGTAGTGCCCCACCGCTTTGGCTTTGGGCATCAACGAGTTAACGCCCGCACGCTGGAAAGAACTAATCCGCGCGCGGATGCCTTTCTCAAGACCGTCACTGCCCAAGTAGGCGCCCCATTCCCATGCCACGATCGCGACCCGTGTCGGGTTGATTGACCCGAGGCCCATCGCGCCGTCTCCCATGAATGCGATCGGCCGAAGGTAGCATTCTTCGAGCTTGTTCACGCGAACGGTTTCGAGACAGGCTTCGACGAGCTCGTCTTGAGTGTAGCGAATGGGCAGTAGGCAGATGTGCGCCGAATCGTAGAGACGTCGAATGTGGTCGCGCAGTCGGAATACTGCGCTGCGGCCATCTTCGGTGCGGTAGCAACGAATACCCTCGAACACGCCGAGGCCGTAGTGCAAGGTGTGGGTGAGGATGTGGACCTGAGCTCGATCCCATGGGACCAGTTCGCCGTCGAGCCAGATTTTCTCCACCTTATCCACCATCGGGTCCTCCGTGGTTGTCAGAACCGCGAACGTAGCACGGACATCCCGCCCGTCGATATCGCGCTAGTCTTCCGCGCTTGAATACGAACGCGATCGTGTCTCGCCCGCCTACGCTCTATTCGGAGGCTCTGTTTTGGGCTCGAGTGAGCGCAACCCGATCAGAGCTTCTTCGCAATCTGGATTTGCGGCGAGCGCGCGTCCGAATGCGTTGCGCGCATGAGCGAGTTCTCCGCGATCGACAAACACTCGTGCAAGCAGCAGATGCGCCACATCCAGCTTCGGAGCGAGGCGGCAACCGTTACGGAGCTCCACCACAGCCTGTTCGGAGGATACGCTATCATCTGGCGCGGCAGCGTGCCGAGCGTACCCAAGATATGCCAGGAACTCTCCTTCTTCCGGACAGAGCTCGACGGCATGATAAAACGCCGCGGCCGCGGCGGCAGGGTCCCCGCGGTGGAGAGCCTGTTCTCCGCGGCGGAAAAACTGCTCGGCGTCGGCTGACTGACGGGTCGGCGGGTTTGACCGCGGGTTGGTCGAAACTGGATTGGTCAATGCTGGGCTGGTCAATGTCGGGCTGGTCAAAGCTGGGCTGGTCAAAGCTGGATTGGTTGATGCAGGATTGGTTAACGCCGGGCTGGTTGAGATCGGGCTGGTGGATACGGATTCCGGTAGAGGTTCTGTGTGCTCATCGGCTTCCGCGATGTTCGTCTGACTCAGAACTTCGCCTGCGTGCTTGAGCCGCTCCAAGATATTCGTCGCTCGAGTTCGAGTTCTTCGGTCGGTGGCGCCGCGAACCATCGCTGGGCCCAAACGACGTTCCATGGTTCCGATTGCGGAATGCGCCGCGCGAGCGTCGCCGGGAGGCACTCCCAAGGCTTCGGCGAAGCGACCTTCTTCAAGTAGAGAATCGAGTCGATGAAGCTCCGACTCGATTCGTGACAACGTAGGCTCTTCCTCAGAAGTCGAAGGCGTTGCGTAGGGGTCCACTTTCTGCGGGGTGCGGCGGAACTTAACGGCGTCGGCGCACTGCAACGCAAACACCACGCGTTCGGTCTCCGCGCTCTGGAATTCGGCGCGCAGTTCGCGCAGCCGCTTCGTTCCGTCGATTGCTCGGATGATCGCTTTGGCCTCCGGAGAAACTTGAAGGCGCAAAAACGGAACGAGCTGGTTCGGCAGAGGAATCACGTATTCGTTTTGGTGCGGCTGAAGGTCTGCGGCGATTTGCTCGCGCCTGGAGTGCTCGACGACGCCTCGATATACAATTTCGACGAGCGACAACTCCAGGGTGATCGTTTCGTGCGGCGCCGGCAGCTCGTCCGAGAACTGGTAGCTCCCCGAGGTCCATCGAAATACATCGAAGAGCTTGATGCGTTGTTGATGCTCCAACGCATCGCGCAGTTCGTGGGGGCTCAGGGCACCCATGGCCATCAACACTGCGCCTACCCGGCCCGCACCTTCGCGAACGTGTGCCAAGGACTCCGCGAGCGCTCCTTCGCCGATCAGTTGACGCTCGATGAGCACTTGGCCGAGACATTCCGTCTCCAAATTCGACCACACGTGTTGGGGGACACCGTTCCGGAAGAAAATGATCTTCTTCGAAGATTCTCCCGTCGTTGTGCGTCGGTTGTCTTCGGGCGAATCGAGCACGAGCGCGCCGGATGCGCGATGTTTGGCGAGCCGCGAAAGAATGCGCGGGAATGGATTGTCGATAAAGGTTCCCCGAATCAGCGCGTCCGCTTGCTTCAGCGATGCGGCTTGGCGTTCGACCGCGATGCCTTCGCGGCTTGCGTTCGGCTCTACGCGGCGCAGAAGTGAATCGGTGTCCGGATGTGGGCTTGTGCTGGCGGCAGGCTCCACCTCGCGTGGTTTTGAAAATCGAATGCTTGGTCTAGTCACCGAGTGACGCGGCCCAGAAAGTTCGCTCGTCGGGATGGCGTCGCTGACGTCCGCCCCGCTGGTGTTTTTCAGGGATGCACGAATGTTTTCAAGCACACTCGTGATTTTCGGTGGGTCCGGCGGACCCGATAGCGCAGCCACCGCCCCTACCGCTCGACCCGTCGCTTCGACCTGAGCTTGCGAGGTGTCGGTGCCAAGCAAGATAACCGGTACCTGGGCGCCAGCGGGAGCCCAGCGGAGAGACTCGATGGTGGCCGGACCGTCTCGTCCAGGAAGAACCATTTCGAGCACCACGGCGTCGGCTGGTTCTTGAACGAAGCTATCGATGGCTCGCTCGCCATCAGGCACCGATGCAGCGCGGTGACCTGCGGTGGCGATCGCTCGGGCAAGGCGGTCGCATGTGCCTTCATCTGGATGCACCACCAATACGTACAAACATTTCACGGGGTGGCCTCCGTCATGCTGTACCTTGGGAGCGGCTCCACGGGGCTTCGACATTGACCGGGGCAATCACCTTATTGAAGATGTCTCTCACCGCCGAAGCCTTACGCCGCCACGTGGCCTCGAGCACGTCGCTCTGATGAACGCCGTCTCGCGGGCGAAGACGAAGGCTGCGCGCGACCCGAGCGCCCAGACGACCCCGGCTTTCGAGCACGGCATCCCTGGTTTCGTCGAGTAGCTTGATCGTCTGCTCGATCTGCCGGAAGAAGCCATAGGCGTCGCTGAGGGTTTCTGCATCTTCATTCGTCAGCCACTCTTCGGCTTGAAGTCGATGAATCGCCTCGAGCGTATTTTGATGCCGAACTTGCGATACCTTCCCGTGCGTCATCTGAAGCCATTGAACGATGAATTCCACGTCAACGAGAGCGCCGTAGCCAACCTTGCAATGATATCGGCCAGGGCGCTCCTGAGCGAGTTCAATCTGCATCCGTTTTCGTATCGCAGATAGTTCTTCGGGATGATTCGGGGGAGATTCGTACGCATTTCGTTGAATCCTGCGGTCCAAAGTGGTTTGAAGTGCTGCATCGCCAGCGAGTGGGCGCGCTCTGATCAGGCTCTGCCGCTCCCACGTTCGCGCGGTTTCCTGGTGATACCGATCGAACGCAGGCAGCGAAACGACCAGCAGGCCCTGAGTTCCGTTCGGGCGCAAACGCGTATCGGTCTGATATCCGTTCCCTTCGGCATCGGGTTGGCTGAGTAATCTCATGGTGCGCTGTGCGGTTCGAGCAAGAATCTCGGTGTGGGTTGCCGGGCACGTCCGAGACAACCCCGGCATTGATTCTTCCGGTCCATATACAAAAAAGAGATCGAGGTCGCTTCCAAAACCAAGTTCCCACCCCCCCAGTTTCCCAAGCCCCACAATCACCATGGGTAGAGGTAAGGGGTTCGGTCCGGCTTGAGGGGTGATTCCGTAGCGCGCGCAGGACTCCAGTTGCGCGAAACGAAACGCGGCCGCGATTTGTGCCTCAGCCAGCGATGTAAGCGACACTAGTGCGGACTTGAGATCGATTTCGCGGTCGATGTGCGCGATGCCAACACGCAGGGAGAGCTCTCGCTTGAGTCGGCGAAGATGAGAGACAAATGATTCCTCTTGTTCGGGGTCAAACGTCAGTTCGGTGTGTTGCGCAGCAATCTCCGTATCGCTGGGCGGGGCGCCAGAGGTAACCAATACGTCGAGCGTCTCCGGGTGGCCGACAAGCGCGGTGGACAAAGTTGCGCTGGAGCCAAATAGGCCCAGGAGACGCCGGGCGAAATGAGGTCGCTCAAGGAGCAGGCGGTCGTAGCCCCAAACGCCCCCCATACGCGTGAAGAAGTCAGAAAGATAGCGAAGCGCGGCGGCGGGATCGATCGTTTGCGAGATTTCCTTCAGCAGCAGTTCGCCCAAACCGGGACAACGCGCGCGGCCGAATGATCCGAATGGGCTCTGCGCGTGTCGAGCAAGGCGAGCGAGGTGCGCCGCGGTCTCGTCGGGATCGGTCGCTCCTAGAAACGCGCCGACTCGCTCTGCCAGTTCCGCGGTCGAAAGATTGTGCGTCAGGTGGTCGAGCAGCGCCGCGACCTCAAGCTCAGGCTCGGTAACGCGTTCGGGGGAGAGAGAGCTGAACAGAGTTGCGACTCGCTCGCGAGCGTCTTGAAGGGTCTGTTCAAGAGCGCCCCCATCTATTTCGCCGAGCGATTGCGCGAACGAATCGAGCGCCGCGCCGGAGTTCGGGATGCAATGCGTTTGATATCCGGCGGTCATGTGAATTCGGTGTTCGATCCGGCGGAGCAGCGCCCAATCTTCGGCCAGCGAGTGCGCCTCGCGAGCCGTGACGAGGCCGAGCGCTCGCAGGCATCCGAGCGCATCCATCGTTCCTCGAACTTGAAGATTCTTGTGTTGGCCACCCCAGATGAGTTGAAGGGTCTGCACGAAAAACTCGGCTTCCCGAATGCCCCCTCGGCCGAGCTTGATATCTCGCGCGTCGTCCACATGAAGGTCTCGTCGCGCCCGGAGCAGTAGGCTTGCCATTTCGGAGTGGAGCTCAGGCTCGACGGCTCGCCGGTACACGAATGGACGCAGCGTGGTCAGCAGGTGCTCCCCAAATACGAGGTCGCCCGCGACGGCTCGAGCGCGCAACATCGCGGCGCGCTCCCAGGTGCGTCCAAACGATGTGTAGTAGCGCTCTGCGCTGGCGAGGGAATTGACCAAAGGGCCTCGACTACCCTCGGGACGAAGTCGAAGGTCTACCCGAAAGCATAGGCCGTCGGCCGTGACATCGGAGAGCGCGTGGCTCGTCCACGTGGCGACGCGGGTAAAATACTCGTGAACGCTCAGTTCGGCTTGATCGACGTTCCCGTCGTCCGTGGCGTAGAAGAAGATGAGGTCGACGTCGCTGCCGAGGTTGAGTTCGTAGCCGCCGAGCTTGCCCATTCCGAGCACGCAGATCTCGATCGCCTGGCCATGGCTGTCGACGGCTTGCCCATATCGATGTCTCGCGCTTCTCTGGCACGCGGACAGCGCGGCGTCGATCGCTGCGCAGGCGAGATACGACATCTCTTTGCTGGTCTGGTCAACATCAGCCAGCTTCATGACTTCGCGCAGCGCAATGCGGACGATGCCTCGATGGCGAAGGCGGCGGAGCACGCGGCGCAAGTCGTCACCGTCCTCGAAGGTCTCGGTTTGCGAAAGAAATGCGGCGCGAACGGCGTCTTCGTGCTCTGGCAGGGATAGTGGACGATGCAGCACGTCGGCGAGCACGCTCGGATCGGCAAGAACCAGCGGCAAAAGGGCAGGGGCGTGTCGCGTCATCGCGACCACTGCGCTCGAGTGCTCGGGGGAGGCGACGGTTCCGCCAGCGCGTTCATAGGCGCAAAGCGCCTCCAGTTCTGACGGAGACGCGGGAACGAGTGATTTTGAAGTCACGCCTGGCACGGCTTGATCAGTTTAACCCGGCGGAGAGAGAGTTGACGACCGAGGGGGCTTGGAGTACGACTCCGCGTCATTTTCGAGGGGCGATACGCCCGTACTCGCGATTCGAGGACGTTTTGTTGGCTGCTCTGATAGAGATTCTATGGTGGTTTCAGCCCGAAGCCACCTCGTCGATGGGTGGGGATGCGCCGGCCGCTTCCGCTCCGCCGGGTTGTGCGGGGGGCGGAATGAATGTCGGGCTGCTCGTCGTGATGGTCGCGGCGTTTTATTTCCTGCTCATCCGGCCCCAGCAAAAACGGCAACGCGAGCACGATCAAATGCTCAAGGCCCTTAAAAAGGGGATGGTGGTGCGTACCAACGGCGGCATTCGCGGCGAGGTGACCGAGCTGACCGACAGCGAAGTCGTGCTCGCGGTCGCGGACAAGACACGAATCAACGTGCTTCGCTCCCATATTGCTGGTTTGGATGGCGCTCCCGGAGCGGAGAGCAAGTAATGCGGGTCGACGCGCGGGCGCGGACGACGCCTTCACATTCGTTGGCGAGCCATGGATAGAGGCTGGTACTTCCGATTCCTGATTTTGGTGGTGGCGGTGGCCTCCGCCGTTCTTGCGCTGTGGCCAAGCGTTGACGCTTGGTTTCCGGCTCCGGCCATCGTGAAGAAGGTATTCCCGGGGCGAATCAGTCCGGGATTGGATATCAAGGGCGGCCTTCGTCTGATGTACGAAGTCGAGGTCGACGAATACATTCGGGACCGTCGCGACCGGCAAGCCACTCGAATGATTCCCAAACTTGGCGTCGAGCTCGGCATGCTCGACGAGGATGAAGAAGATTCGGCGACGCGACAGAAACTCGAGCAAATCAAATCTCGAGTCACCGTGGAGCGGCTTCAGGGTCGCCGGATACGAGTCGAGTTCGCCAAGGACAGCGACAGCAAAAAAGTATCCAGTGAGTGGTTTCGGGAAGCGTTTGCCGAACTCCGGGTGACCGAACGCGAAGGCACGCGGGTTGAGCTCACGATGCGTGAGGAGCAGCTCGACGAGCTTCGAGACACTGCGGTTCAGCAAGCGGTTCGCACGGTCGGCGACCGCATCGATACGATGGGGCTCCGAGAAGCTACCGTGATCGGACGCGACAATGACCTCATCGTGGAGATTCCGGGCGCAGACGAAAGCATGTTTGACCGCATTCGCGCGATCATCAGCCGAACCGCGCGACTTGAATTCAAGATTCTTGACGACGAATCTTCGTTCATTGCGGATTTGAAGGACCTGCCCGAAGGCATCGAAAAAGAAAGCGAGGCGGCGCCAGCGGGGGAGACCAAGCCGAACGTGCGCGTGGACTATCTCGTGGCTCGAGGAGAGGGCGCCCGCCAGCGCCTCTCCGACTACATTGAGAACCTCGACCTCCCGGACGATCATCAGCTGATCTTGAACGAGCTGACCGCGGCGGATGACCCGGGCGCGGAGCGAAAAGCCAGCGACGAAGCGTGGCGAACGTTTTACGTGTTCCGGACCACCGATGTGACCGGTGAAGACATCGAAGATGCGTTTGTGAGCTTTGATCCCCAAGAGGGCAATCGACCTGTGGTGTCGTTGCAGTTCAACAGCGACGGTGCGGGCAAGTTTGAAGAGCTCACGGGACGCAATGTGAAACGCCGTATGGCCATCGTCCTCGACGATCGAGCCGAGTCCGCGCCGGTGATCCAGACACGGATCGGCGGAGGGCGCGCGCAAATTACTCTCGGCAGCTACCGCGACTACAATCAGCTCTTAGGCGAGGCAAACGATTTGGTGGTGGTGCTTCGCGCAGGCGCTTTGCCCGCTCCTCTCAGGCCCTCCAACGAGCAGCTCATCGGTCCTACACTCGGTCGCGATTCGGTCAAAAAGGGCGCGCAGGGCGCGGTGATCGGGGTCCTTTTGGTGCTGCTGTTTATGGCGATTTACTATCAGGTGGCAGGGCTTGTCGCCGACGTCATGGTGGTGCTCAATGTGCTGTTCCTGCTCGCGATCATGGCCGCCTTTGAAGCGACGTTGACGTTACCAGGCGTGGCTGCGATCGCGCTCACGGTAGGTATGGCGGTAGACGCCAACGTGCTCATTACCGAGCGCATTCGCGAAGAGCTCCGCCTCGGCAAGCCGCCTCGGTCGGCGGTCGAACAGGGGTTTGGAAGAGCCTTCTGGTCAGTGTTCGACAGTCAGCTGACAACCTTCATCGCGGGGGTTGTCTTGTTTCAATACGGCACCGGCCCAATCAAGGGGTTCGCCGTCATGCTCATGATCGGCATCGCGACTTCGCTATTCACCGGCATTTTTTGCTCGCGGGTGCTGCTCGATGGGTTGGTTCGAGGCCTCAAACTGCAGCGATTGCGGGTCGGGTGAGCGCAGATGGAGTTGGTGAGACCAGGTACCTACATCGATTTCATGCGTCATCGCGGCGGCGTGGTCGGGATGTCGTTTGTGCTCGTGGTGCTCAGCGTGGCGTCGATTTTTTACCCGGGACCGAACTACGGGATCGACTTTGCCGGCGGCACCGAGCTCCAACTCAAGTTCAAAGGCAACGCGCGACCCGATCAAATCCGCGCCGCGCTTGAAGACTCTGGGTACAAGCGTCCGGACGTGGTGAGCGTCGAAGGCGCGCGAAACGAATACATCATTCGGGTGCAGGAAGTTTCGTCGCTTCCCGAATCGCAAGTCCGCAAGATGCGGCAGGCGGTCAAACAACGACTCCCCGCGGGAACGCTGAAAGAATTTCGAACGTCTCCTGGAGGAGACAAAGTGACACTGCGGTTGGCGAATCCCACCGATGATGAGACGATCCAGGCGGCGTTGGAATCGACGGGGGTTACCGTCACCGGGGTCCATGCTCTCGGGGGAAGCGAAGACCAACGCTACGAAGCGCAGCTGCAGGGTATTTCGCAAGAGCTCGTGGAAAAGCTACGCGCCAAGCTCGGGTCGGCCGGTCCGGAAATGCCTCGGCGGGTTGAGTGGGTGGGCCCCAAGGCGGGACGACAGCTCCGTGATGCCGCGATCAAGTCGTTGTTGTGGGCGGTGGCGTTCATTATGGTTTACGTCGCCTTCCGCTTCGATTTGCGCTTCGCCCCTGGCGGCGTGCTCGCGATGGCGCACGACGTGCTCATTACCCTCGGCATCTACGTGTTGGTGCAAAAAGAGGTCAACCTAACCACCATCGCTGCGCTCTTAACCATCTTGGGGTATTCGATCAACGATACCATCGTGGTGTACGACCGGATTCGGGAGAACATGACGAGGCATCGCGACTTGCCGCTCAAGGAACTGATCAATATCAGCACGTCACAAATGTTGTCGCGAACTATCGTGACGTCAGGCACTACGCTGATTTCGGTATCCGCGTTCTTCGTTTGGGGGACCCCGGTCATTCGCGATATTTCGTTCGCGTTGTTCATCGGAATCCTGATCGGCACGTACTCGTCGATCTACGTGGCCGCGCCGGTCACCGAGTGGATGGACCGTCGCTTCTTCCGGAAATCAGCAAGCGCGGCGTAGGCTTGGCGTGCCGACCTACCGCACGCTGCCGGTCGACTTGGATGCTGCGAGATCCCTCTCCCAATCGTGCAACCTTGGCGTTGCGGCGGCTCAAATACTGATTCAGCGCGGTATCGGAAACGTCGCCGCGGCGACAGAGTACCTTGATGCAAAGCTGAGTGGGCTGACTTCACCGGAACACATGGCGGGGCGCGAAGAAGCTGCCGAGCGAATTTCATTCGCCATTTGCAACTCGGAACGCGTGGTGGTGTTCGGAGACTATGACGTCGATGGTACGACCAGCGCGGCCATTCTCGCCGACGTTCTCGAAGCGCTCGGGGGGGACGCACGTGCACTGGTGGCGAGCCGTTTCGAAGGTGGCTACGGGTTTTCCGAAGCGGCGCTCGAGCGATGCTTGGCGGAGAGACCGGGGCTCATCATCACCTGTGATTGTGGTTCGAGTGACCACGAACGCATCGCTCGCGCCAAGGACCTCGGTGTCGATGTGGTCGTCGTGGATCACCACTTGGTGCCCGACGAGCCTTTGCCGGCGCTGGCGTTCCTGAACCCTCATCGCCCGGAATGCCGGTTTCCCTACAAGGGGCTGGCCAGCGCGGGTCTCGCGCTTTCCCTCGGCGCCGCCATCCGTGCTCGCCTCGATCGACCTTTGGATCTGCGCGCGTGGCTCGACCTCGTCGCGCTCGGCACCGTGGCTGACGTCGCTCCGCTCGACGGCGACAACCGGCGCCTCGTTCGCGCGGGTCTGGCGCGACTTCGTTCGGCGTCATTGCGGCCGGGGGTTCGGGCGCTGATGGAGTCAGCGCGTATGAAGAATCGGGGCTCGCTCGGGGCCCATGAGATCGCGTTTCGCCTCGCGCCTCGCTTGAATGCTGCAGGAAGGCTCGGAGATCCCTCGATTACGCTCGAGCTCCTTCGATGCCGAGACGAACATCACGCGCGCTTGCTCGCCGCACGAATCGAGTCGATCAATAACGAGCGCAAAGAGGTCGAGCGTGTGTGTACGGAGCAAGCCATCGAGCAAGTGCTCGATGTATACGGGACCGAGCCTTCATCGGGCATCGTGGTGGCGAGCCCAGACTGGAATCGAGGGGTGGTGGGAATCACCGCGGCTCGGCTGGTCGAGCGCTTCGGTGTTCCCGCGGTGGTGGTGGCGTTTGAAGACGGGGTGGGACACGGGAGCGCGAGGACCCCCCCGGGCACCGACCTCTACGCTGCGTTTTCTGAGTGTCGCGAGGACCTCATCAAGTTTGGTGGTCACGCTGCCGCGGCAGGGTTGAGCATACTCTCCGCGCGGCTTGCCGCATTCCGTGCGGGTTTCGCGGACGCCTGCCGTGGTCGGTCCAGTTCGTCCACCAACGTCCCAGTGGTAGACCTCGAACTAGGCAACGGTTTCCCGATACCTTCGGTGAGCGACCTGTTGCGACTCGAACCACTGGGCGAAGGCAACCGGCAGCCCCTATTTGCGTTTCCGGACGTCGAGATCACCCAGCGGCGCGCGGTTGGTCAGGGCAAACACGCAAAACTCGACCTGCGCTTTGAGACGACGCGAGTATCGGCCTTCTACCCGCACCAGGGTCCGAATATCGACTCGATTCCTGCTCGGGCTACCGTGCTCGGTTACGTGCATCCGGATCTGTTCGTGGGGGGAGATGCGCTGGAGATCAGCGTTTCCGGTCTCGTCGAACCTGAACATCCGTAGTTACGCAAGCAACCCAGTAACCCAATCAAACAACCCAGTGGAGCGTCCAGTTGCCCAGATTCTTTCGAAAGTGTAAGGTCGCGGCCACTGCTTTCACGCGTGGAGGATGAGCTTGACCGGTTGGATCAAGAAAAGAAGCGTGTCACGGGTGTCCGTATCGGGGGTATGCGGCTTGGCCATGCTCGCGGCGGCCACGCTCGGATCGGCCGGTGTGCTGGCCCCTTCGATTGCCCAGGCTCAAGAGCCGATGCAGGAGCAAGTCGATGCCGGCCCGAAGGGCGCGGTTGGGCTGGGGCTCATCGGAGCGGAGCTCGGATTGGTGATTCCCGCCGTCTCTGGGCTCCACGAGATTTGGTCATTTATCGTGTTTCCTGTGGCTGGAGCCGCTGGGGGAGCGGTCGCAGGACACTTTCTGGTCGACGACAACAACAAACGCAACGCGTCGGTGTCATTGCTCGCGGTCGGACTTGCGCTCGCCGTGCCTGCTGTGGTGCTCACTCTGGTCTCCACGGCGTACGACCCAGACGACGAGCCTACCGTCGAGACCCCGGGGGGAACGCAGGCCGCCGCGAAATCGTCTCAAGGCTCCTCCGCGCGCAGTTCGTCCGCGCGCGATTCGAAAAGGATGGCCAGTCGCCGCCGGAGCGCTCGTATCGCCCGTGCAGGCGGCGGCGCAGTGCGTCTTTCCGAAGAAGGTTTGCTGCTGGCACCGCCAGCATTCGTTGTGGGCGCGCCGCCCCTTACTCAACTGGCGGCCGGGACCCAGCCGGGAGGCTTGCGGGCCCAGGCCGGAGAGCTTACGGGGCGGGGGGTTCATGTTTCCCTAGTCTCCGGCGTCTTCTAGTGTAGAGCAGTGGCCTTTTGGCCTGACCGCGGCTTACCTCCTCGCTCTCTCCCTGCGAAAGGCTCGAAGCCTTCCTCAGTCGCTCGCTGTGGGGGCGCTCGCGCTCAGGCCAAAATTCCACTGCTCTATGGGACGCTACTGGAACTCTCTATTTGCCCAATGTTCTCTAGGCACTACGAGTGCCTAGAGTCCGGAGGGAGTTGGTTGAGTGCGTGCTCCGAGCCGTACGATGTTCCCTTTCAACGATGGCTGGTTCACGGCCGCCCCAGGCCGCGCTGATGCTTGTTTCTCGGGTTCGGAAGACGGTTGTGGAGCGGGGGCTGTTTCGTGGGGTTCGGGGCGTTGTGGCGGGTTGTTCGGGGGGTCCCGATTCGGTGGTGATGGTGCATGCGCTTGCGCATCTGGCGCCGGAATTTGGGGTGCGGCTTGCCGTCGCGTCGGTCAATCATGGACTTCGAGCCGAGGCGGCAGATGAGGTCGAGGCGGTTCGTGCGTTTTCGCGGTCGCTTGGACTGCCGTTTTATGGACTGTCGGTTCAGGTTACGGGGGGCGGTTCCCTCCAAAACCAGGCTCGTGATGCCCGATATTCAGCGCTTTTTGAGGCAGCGAGGGATCTTGGGGCGGAGGCCATCGCAGTCGGCCATACCCGCGACGACCAAGCCGAAACGGTGCTTGCGCGGCTATTGCGCGGGGCGGGGCTCGAGGGGCTTAGCGCCATTCACCCGCGCAGAGACGATGGCGTTGTTCGTCCTTTGATCGACTGCACCCGCGCAGACGTCATGGCCTATGCGGTACGGCACGACCTTGTTTTCTGTCGCGACCCTTCGAACGACGACGCGAAATTTTCGCGGGTGCGTCTCCGAGCCGCGTTGCTGCCCGAGCTTCGGCGCGAAGATCCCCAGGTCGACACCCACCTAGCCGACTTGGCCGACGAAGCGCGAGAAATCTCGGCCCATTTGAACTGGTTGGCGACGGATCTTCTCTCTCTCGCGTGCCGCGACCACAGGCTGTGCGCGGTTGCGATGGCGAAGGAGCCTGGGCCCGTGCGACGGGCTGCCCTTCGGCTCTGGGTACGCCAGGAAACATCGCTCGCCGTGGGTCGGGCGCACTTGAACGCGTTGGACCGATTGATTCGAAAGCCAGGGGAAGTTTTGTTGCCCGCGGAGTGGTCTGCCTTCAGAGAGGACGCGTTTCTCGTTGTTCGACAGCGTTTCGGGCGCCTTACTCGGAGCTCCCGAGCCGCTCGACCGGACCCGAGCCCGCCTGGGGTTGCACATTGTCGTGCGAAGACCCACAGAGATTAGTGGGTATTTTCCGTGTATGCTGGTCAGAGTTGTAAGTCGGAGTACAACAGAGACTATGGTTTCCTCGGCGAAATCAGCTAGGAACGCGCATAGCGCGCGAGAGAGGTCGCAGTGAAGCAAAGCCACAAGACCCTACTCCTGTGGGTTCTCCTGATTTTGATGTTCGTCGCGATTTGGCAACTGGTTGCCCAGGACGGCGAGCCGAGAAGTGTTCCGTTCAGCGAGTTCGTCACCGACGTGCAGGCAGGTCGGGTCGACAAAGTCAAAATCCAGCCGCTGGAAAACAGCGGCCAGTATACGTACTGGGTCGGCGGGTCGTCGTCTCAAGGCAATCAGCGCCGAGACAAGAAAATCACGGTCGGCATTATGGGTGAGCAGATCAATCAAGAGCTGCTCGACCACAATGTGAGCGTCGAATACCTGCCCGAAGACCAGAATGGTTTGTGGAGCCACATTTTGGTCACGTGGCTGCCGATGATTTTCCTGCTCCTGATTTTCTTTTTCTTCATGCGTCAGCTTCAAGCGTCGGGAGGCAAAGCCATGAGCTTTGGCAAATCTCGCGCTCGGCTCCTCAACGAATCCCAAAACAAAGTCACGTTTGCGGATGTCGCGGGCATCGATGAGGCGAAAGATGATTGCGAAGAGATCATCGCGTTTTTGAAAGATCCCAAGAAGTTTCAGCGCCTCGGCGGACGTATTCCCAAAGGGGTGTTGCTCATGGGCGCGCCGGGAACTGGCAAAACGCTTTTGGCGCGCGCGATCGCTGGCGAAGCCGGGGTGCCGTTTTTTAGTATTTCGGGTTCGGACTTCGTGGAGATGTTTGTCGGGGTGGGTGCTTCGCGCGTCCGCGACCTGTTCGAACAAGGGAAGAAGCACGCGCCGTGCATCATTTTCATCGATGAGATCGATGCGGTGGGGCGACATCGAGGCTCGGGTCTAGGCGGCGGCCATGACGAGCGAGAGCAAACGCTCAATCAGCTGTTGGTGGAGATGGATGGTTTCGAATCGTCCGAAGGCGTGATTATTATCGCCGCCACCAACCGACCCGATGTCTTGGACCCCGCGATTTTGCGTCCAGGGCGCTTTGACCGGCGAATCGTGGTTCCTCGTCCGGACCTAAAAGGGCGCCAAGGAATTCTTATGGTGCACACCCGCAAGGTGCCGCTCGATACCGATGTCGAGCTCGACATCATTGCTCGTGGAACACCAGGGTTTTCGGGCGCTGATCTTGAAAACCTGGTGAATGAAAGCGCGTTGCTGGCGGCACGTCAGGACAAAGACTACGTGTCGATGATCGACATTGAAATGGCCAAAGACAAGGTGCTCATGGGGTCCGAACGTCGATCGATGGTCATCAGCGAGCGGGAAAAACGCACCACCGCGTACCATGAGGCGGGCCATACCCTCGTGGCGTGGCTGCTTCCCAATCACGATCCGATCCACAAAGTAACGATTATTCCCCGAGGACCGGCGCTGGGCGTCACGATGTCGCTGCCGGTAGAAGACCGGCAAAGCTATTCGTCAGAGTGGGTGCTCGATCGCATCGCCATGGCGCTGGGCGGCCGTATCGCGGAGGAAATCGTATTCGGCCAGCTCACCACGGGTGCAGCGGATGATTTCAAGAAGGCCACGCAGCTCGCGCGATCGATGACCACCGAGTGGGGCATGAGTAGCCAACTCGGACCGCTCGCATATGTGGAGAAGGAAGAGTCGGGCTTTCTGGGCGCCACGCACCACAAAGACTACTCAGAGGAAACAGCCAAGGAGATCGACGACGAGGTTCGCCGGATCATTAGCGAGCAATACGCGCGAGCACGTGGGTTGCTCGAAGCAAATCAAGACAAACTCGAATCGATCGCCAACGCTCTGCTCGAGCGAGAAACTCTCGATCGCGACGAGATTGAAGCGATTATGAAGGGCGAGCCGATGCCGCAGCGCGATCGGGTGGTGATTCCTAGCTACTCGGACAAGCGCGACTCCAAAGACAAGCGCAAAAACTCCATCTTCCAGCCTCGGCCACGCGAAGCACCGAGCGCTGGTTAGCATTGTTCGAGGGGTGGGCGTGGCGTGCCCGTGCGACGTTTGGGGTGTGCTCAACGTAACTGATGATTCGTTCAGCGATGGCGGCCGATTTCTCGACCCCGAGCGCGCGCTCAGCCACGCCCGCACGATGGCGCTCGAAGGGGCTTCGGTTATTGATGTCGGTGGAGAATCGACGAGGCCGGCTGGTCCGGCGTATGGAGCAGGTTATTCGCGGGTGTCCGAAGAGGAGGAACTTCGGCGCGTGATCCCGGTGATCGAGCGCATTTCGCGGGAGCTCGAAGTTGCGATTTCCATAGATACCACCAAACCCGGGGTCGCTCGAGCAGCGATTCTCGCTGGCGCACGAATCGTGAATGACGTTTCGCTGGGTCGAAACGAAGAACTGTTCGACGTTGTGGCAGCTGGAAATGCGAGCCTTGTGCTTATGCATACCCGCGGGAATGGCGAAATCGCCACTCCGAATACTACATATGACGACGTCGTCGGAGATACGATTGCAGAACTCATGGTGGTGGTGGACAAAGCGAGAGAACACGGGATCGCACGAGAGCGGATCTGGATCGATCCGGGAATCGGCTTTGCGAAAACCGCAGAGCAGTCCGCGAAGCTTCTCGCCAATCTGGGTCGATTCGTTGCGACCGGCTATCCCGTGCTGGTCGGGGCATCGCGAAAATCGTTCATCGCCCAACTTTGCCCTCGACCTGATGGGTCGCGTTGTCCGCCGTTTGAGCGCGAGGCAGGAACTGCGGTGGCTGTCGCGGCATCGATACGAGGAGGAGCGCAGGCGGTTCGGGTCCATGACGTAGCGGCAGCTCGGCAGGCGGCCATGCTCGCGCAATGTCTTCGGTCTTTCGAGTCCGCAAACGCACGAGACGCTTCATGATCGATTTGATCGTCGAACTCGCGGTCGAGTCCTACGACGGTGTTGTTTCGTTTTTCCGGCGCGAAGCGTGGCTGGTGATCAAGGATGTGATCGACGTCGGCCTCGTCGCGACGTTGTTCTATTGGGTTCTCGTCGTCCTGAAGGGAACTCGAGCGATGCAGATGGCGATCGGCCTCGGCGTGATTCTCGGCGGCTACATGATGGCGCGCAAGCTCGGCTTGATTACGATTTGGGCGATTCTCGATTCGATGTTGACCTACATCGTCCTCATTGTGGTGGTGATATTTCAGAACGATATTCGCCGCGCACTCATGCGGGTTGGCGGGCGTCCTTTTTTTCGAAATCAACGGACCGCGCGCGAGACGCAAATGATCGAAGAGGTCATCAAGGCTGCCACCGCGCTTGCTCAGAAACGCATCGGTGCGCTTGTCGTGTTCGAACGAGGCGCCCAACTTGACGAGTTTATCGAATCTGGCACCGAGCTCGACGCCGCGGTCACCAAAGAGCTTCTATACAGTATCTTCATTCCGAGTTTCGAAAATCCCATGCACGACGGCGCCGTAGTGATTCGAGACGGTCGCGTCTGGCGCGCGGGCACCTTCTTACCGGTCACGGGGACGAGCAGCCACGACCGCACGCTCGGTGCGCGGCACCGCGCGGCGATCGGCATCTCGCTCGAAACCGATGCTGTCGTCGTGGTGGTGAGCGAAGAGCGGGGCGCGGTATCGCTTTGTTTCGGCGGGAACGTAGTGCGCAATCTGGACGCAGGGTCGTTGCGCGAAGCGCTCTTTGGTCTGTTTTATCGGCCGAAGCGAACCACCGCGAAATCCACCGGTCGCACCAGTTCGTCATCCAAAGAGCGTCGCTCGACTCCGGAACCGGAGCCAGCCGAGGGCAGAACCTCCCGTGAGCTGCCCACCACGGGTCGCCACAGCAAGCCTAAGGTCGAGGAGATTTCGCGCGGATGAAGGCGGCGGTGATTCGAAACGCGATCATGCACAACCTGGGGCTCAAAATTGGGTCTCTGGCTGCTGCGGTGATCATGTTTTCTTGGGTGCGAGGAGCGGAAGACGCTCAACGCACGCTCTTTGTCGAGGTCTTGGCGATTCTTCCTCCAGACTCCACCGGCAAAATGCTAGTGACCGAGCTTCCCGACAAGCTTCGCCTGACCGTGACCGGAGCGCGTTCGCAGCTCAATGCGGTGCGTGAAGAAGACATGCGCGTGCAGATCGATCTGCGAGATACGAGTCGCCGCTACTACTATTTCTCAGAGAGAGAACTCAATATTCCTGCCGGAGTCACCGTAACGCAGATCGCTCCGGCATCGATTCCGCTGCGGTGGGTGGATCGCGCCGAACGCAGGCTTCCCGTCGTGCCCAGGCTCACAGGCGAGCTCCCTCCAGGTTTGGCCCTCGAGCAGCCGCTGCGGGTGGAGCCCGACTCCGTACTGGTTCGCGGCTCGAAGGATGAGGTAGACCGACTTCGAACCGCAGAGACGCTGGCGATCAATCTTTCCGAACTTGGTCCGGGCATGCACGAGCAGCGAGTTCCGTTGATTCGACCCACCGCGAGGACGCAATACGTCGGTGAGGTCCCGATCGACGTTCGGCTGGAAGTCACCGTCGACATAGCAGAAAAAAGTCTGCGCGGGCTCAGCGTGACCGTCGAGGGTCGAGAGGCGCGGAGCGTTCGACCCACCTCCGTGGCGCTTAACTTACGAGGCGCCCCGAGCAGCATCGATGTACTCGACACGGACTCCATCGTACCGTTCGTCACCGTTCCGGAAGGCGCCACGGAACGAAACCTAACCTTGCCGGTTCAGCTGCGGGGTGTACCGCGCGGTGTTGAGGTGGCGGGCATCGAACCTGAAGAGGTTCAAGTCGTCGTTGCCGCCCCTGCTGCCAGGTAGAACCAAGCTAACTTGCGAGTTCGGCTTTGGCCTCTTGAGCGATTTCCTGAGCGATGGTTTCGATTTGTGTGGGGTCCGGGCCTTCGACCATCACCCGCAACTTGGGCTCGGTTCCGCTCCAGCGAACGAGCACTCGACCCGATGACCCGAGCGTGGCTTCGGCGTCGCCCATCGCACGCGTGGTTCGCGGCATGTGTTCAAGTGGCCGGCGTTCGCTGAGTTTGACGTTGACCAATGTCTGCGGGACTCGCGTCATGACCTCGCTGGCGAGTTCACTCAGTGGGCGTCCTTCGCGCAGAATGATCGCGAGCATTTGCATGGCGGCAATGAGCCCGTCGCCCGTCGTGGCATGGTCGAGAAAAATCAGATGGCCGGATTGTTCGCCGCCAAAGTTCGATCCGTGCTTGCGCATGGCTTCGAGCACGTAGCGATCGCCGACGCTAGCTCGGATGAGCGTTCCTCCTTCGGCTTCGATGGCGCGTTCGAGACCGAGGTTGCTCATCACGGTACTGACCAGAATGCGATTGCCCAGCGTTCCGTTGCGGAGCATGCGTGTCGCACAGAGCGCCATGACCGCGTCGCCATCGACTTCGTTGCCTTGTTCGTCGATGACGATCACGCGGTCGGCATCCCCGTCCAAAGCAATTCCGATCTGAGCTCCGGTCGCTTTCACTTCCTCAGCACACCTCTTCGGATGGAGCGCACCAATCTGGTGATTGATGTTTTCTCCATCTGGCGCGTTGCCGATCACGTGGGTGTTTGCGCCGAGTTCGTGAAACACCAACGGGGCGACTTTGTAGGCCGCGCCATGCGCGGCGTCGACGACGATGGAGATTCCGTCGAGGGTCATGTCTTTGGGAAATGTGGATTTGACGAATGCGACGTATCGACCTGGTGCGTCTTCGAGTCGCTCAGCGCGACCGACGTCCACGCCCGTCGGCCGGTCGCGGTCGAGTTCTTCGCCGCGTATCAGCCGCTCGATCTCCTGTTCGGTATCATCCGGGAGCTTGAATCCGTTCGCGCCAAAGATCTTGATTCCATTGTCGGCGTACGCATTGTGCGAGGCGCTGATCACCACGCCGACATCGGCCCGCATGCTCGTCGTGAGATGAGCCACGGCGGGGGTCGGGAGCGGCCCGCTGAGAAGGACCCGGCCTCCGAGAGCGCACACTCCCGATGCGAGGGCGGTCTCGAAGAGGTATCCGGAAACCCGGGTGTCTTTGCCGATGAGCACCCGCGGAGGGTGGGCAACTTGGCGTTTTGCGAGAAAAGTGACCGCAGCGCCGATACGGAACGCCACCTCGGGGGTCATCACTCCGGAATTCGCCAGCCCGCGGATTCCGTCGGTACCAAACATTGTGCGGGACATGGTGGCGAGTCTTGTCACAGCCTCGGTGGCGCGCGCAAGTCGGCACCGTTCGAAGCGAGCCTCCGTCTCGTCAGGGCTCGTATGTGAAGTCGAGGCTCCAGTTGTTGGGATATGAATACGTACCGGTTCCGACGAAGTTTTTCGGGAACTGAAGTTCCAATAGAAAACCTAAGTCGTCGATTTGCCCGGTGGTGTTGTTGCCTTGGCCGTCGGTGTACGCGCCTCCGCCAAAGAATCCTTCGATGTAGGCGCCCTGAACCACGTTGCGCAGACGCTTAGGCACCGCGCGATCGATGTCGAATCCAGCGCGGACCCTCGCGCTTCGGTACCCTGCTTCGCCGGTTTCAACGGCGATGACGGGGATGAATTCGCCGAACTCTTCTCGCAGCGAGAGCGTAAGCACGCCGGCGACGATGCCGGCGAGGAAATCAGCAGTCTGCTGGCTGGCGTCTTGCTGGGTGCTCGGCTGCTGCGTGCGGCTCACCCTGGTGTCGCCGGTCAGCAAGAGCGCGATGATCTGGCTTTCATCATCTACCGGAACGGTGGTTGAGAAGCGCACGACAGGGTTCGAAAGGCGGCCTGTGGCGGTCACCGTGACGGTTTGACCGGGTTGGTTTCGAAGTTCGTGCGTGGCCACCAGGCTTACGTTGGGGTTGACCTGATCGTCTGGTTCATTGAACACCATGTTGGCTCGCTCTACGTCAAACCGTTTGCCGAACACTTCAAAAAAGCCTCGTCGAATCTGCGCTTCGCCTCCCACATGAAGTTCTGGTTCCTGGTAGGTGACGCGAAGTTCTGCCACGGTCTGTGCCGCGAAGTCGCTTCCGCGCACCCAAAAGGGACGCTTGGCATCCACATCGAAAGAGATTCGATACGCGCTCGGGTCAATGGCGTCGCGTTTTTCTTCTCCCTGGACTCGCAAATCAGGGTGGGCATCGAGCGTTTGCGGGTTGTTGCCGGGATCATCAGGAAGGCGCACGTTGAGATCGTTGACCACGAGCGAGCCGTTGAGCTCCTCGGGGCTGATCTTCGCCGTAAGCGTCGCGTCGCCACGGAGACGAGCAATCACGGAACCTTCCTGGCGTACCGGGAAGTTGTTCGCTTGAATTCGAAGCAGTGAGCGGGTCGGCTGTAGCCCGGTAAGGCCAATCTCTCCGGCCAGCGTCACCGCGCCTCGACCATCGCGCGCGCGCAAACCTTGGAGCACAATTCGATCGCCCTCCATCAGTATCGTACCTCGCGCGTCAACGAGGCGTTGCCCTAGTGAATCCACTTCGATTTGCCCTTCATGGAGGTCGAAGGAGCCGCTGAAGTCGGGGTTTGCAAGGGTGCCTGATGCGGTCAGATACCCTTCCACCAGCCCGTCTGAGTCTGAAATAGGCGGAAACCAAGTGAGAAGCGCGCGCAGCGGAGTCTCGCTGAAGTCGGCGTGCAGATCGAACGCGCCGTCGTGGTTCACCTGAGGAAGCATAGACTGCTCGTCCCACTGCATCGGCACGCGAATGCTTGTCTCGGCAAAACCTGCGTTTTCCCATCGCAACGTGGCCTCGGCGCGCGCCTCGTTGCTGTCCACGTACGCGTCCTCGATGCGCAGACCAAACGGCTTTGTTTCTTGAGAGAGTCGAGTTCTGCCATCGCGACTCGAATACAAACGGCGAATGCGAAGTGCATCGGAAGACAGACTGACGCGTGCTTGCGGGTTTTCGGTGAACATATCGATCAGCTCGAGACGGCCATCGATGGGCCCGCTGGCGTATCGGCACACGATGGGGATTTCTTCAGCGGGCGCGTCCTTCAGCTCTGCGGTGATATGCGTTTCCGGTGGTTGGCGGGAGCTGGGGTCGCTTAGCCATTGGCCGATCGGGGTGGCCGCCGATGCCTTGAGTTCGAGCACTCTACGTCGGCCCACCAGCCCTCGAAGAATGATGCTGGTCTCTCCTTCCTCCAGGTGAGCGATGATTTGGCCGCGAGGGCGCGCGTTCTGTGCGCAGAGCTCGTCGTGAAGGTCTCCCGTCCAGTCGAACGAAGAGTGAAAATCACCCTTCGTCTGAAACGCGCCACCTGCGAGCGTGATGCTCGCGCCTACGTTGAGGGGCCGCGCGAGCTCGGGGATCTTCTCCGCGAGAGGTTCGGGGTATTCGGAGAGAAGCCTCGGAGGAGCGCGCGCTGAAAATCGCCAAGGCGACGCGTCGAGAGCTGCCAACGCGGCATCTACGTCTTGCGTCCAGGAGTAGAGATCGGTGAGCAAACTTCCTTGCGCTTCGACGAGTTCCCCCAGCGCATCTCCCACCACTACGCGACCCAGCAGGGCGCCGCTTTGGTAGCGGATGCCCGTCTTCAGCGAAAGGATTGGCCAGCCAGGAATTTTGAGCGCAGGGATATTCACCGTGCCGTCGATATCCGGCGCATCGATCGGCCCTGATGCGTGCAGCTCCACGGTAGCGCGCCCATCGAACTTGGGAGCCGGCAGACGGCCTCCGCCGATGTCTTTGATCACCGCCAAGTCGAGGTCGTTGCCCACGAGCTTGACTTCGTACACCCCGCCGAGAAGCGCATCGCTTAGGTTTGGTTCCTCCGTGTCGAGCATGCCGGTGCCGTTGATCTGGAACGAGCCGCGCTCGAAAACGTTGGCGAGCAGATCGAGGCGGATACCGCTTTCTTCCAGGTGCACCCGATACTGTGCGTTGATTCCCTTCAGGTGCATGATGCTGCCTTCGTAGAGAGCGCCTTCGGCGAGAACTTGAGGGCGCTGATCGATATCGCCCGAGAGAACGAGATGCAGTTCCGCCCGACCGTCTGCGACGAGGTTCGGCAGATGGGGCGCAAGCAATCGCTGTGCGACCCCTAGGTCGAAACGCGTGAGTTCCACCTGGATTTCGTCGTCGCCATGAAAACGCCATACGCCCTGCACGTTCAGACGTTGGTCTCCGCTCGCGAATGCGACTTCCCCGAGCGACAGTTGTACTCCGGGTCGAAACACTAGGTCTGGCGCGTTGCCCGACCAGACTTGGTCGTCGAGGCCAATCTCGAACTGCTCTCCCTGAATCAAGAAATCGCGACCCCGCGCACGCACCCGTGTAAAAAACGCGAGGCGGGATCGTTTTCCAGTGAACCGAGCTTGGGCGCGGTACGTTCCCGGATCGCCATCGACTCGCGCCTGACCATTTCCAATGGGAAACTGGTAGAGCGTGACGCCGCGCGCATCGGCGCTCAAATGTACCGAAGGCCTCCGCGTGGTGCCCGACACCGAGCCCGAGATGCTCAGCTTGTTTGCTGTCAAAGGCCCGTAACGGAGGTTGCGAAGTTCGTAAGAACCGCGGAGATTCAGGCGCGGATCGTCGCCGCCAGTCGAATCGAATCGAAGGTCGACCTCCAATCCTCCGCGAAGCCCGGGCACCACGGCGCGCAGGTTTGGCTCGGCGGCGATGTTCGGAATACGACCGCGCAGCCTCAATTTCGTCTTTCCGTCGAACGAGACTCGGCCGCCGCCTCGGATATGTGCCCCGGCTTGTCGTGCGTGTACTTCTTCAACCCGCAACGCATCGTCTTCGATCGCGGTACGAGCCGAGAGGCTCGGCACCAACACGCCCAAGTATTCGAATGCTTCGAGATCAAGCTGCATGAAGACGTCGTCCACACCTGCCTTGTCGATAAGCTCGACCGACCCCGCGACCTGGAGATACGGAAATCCTTCCAAGATCGATCCGAGGTTCACGCCGGTGCTTTGCACGTTTACCTGCGTCCGGACTCCCGAAACGACGCGGCCTTCCAAACGCACCGGGCCGCCTGAAGAGGCGAGGTGGGCCCGCAATGCGAGATCCTGCGGCAAACCGTCGAGGCTAAGGTAGCCTCGGATTTGGCCGGTCAAGATATCTGCCCATTCGAACCCCACGTCGCGAATGCTTTGCGCGTGGATTGGAGATGCGTGGAGCTCGAGGCGCATTCGTTCGGGATCTTCGGGGGCGGCGTCTTTTTCTTGTGCGTACACGAAGTTCGCGCGGAGCTCTTCGTCTCCCTTATGGGCACGGGCGAAGAGTCGCGCGCCGACATCACCCTGGGTAGATACTCTGCCGACGATTTGATCGAGGCGCGCGTCGAACGGAAATGGCTCCACGATGTCGCCGTGTGCCGACCAAATACGAAAGTCGGAAAAGTAGAAGAAATCCATCTTTCCGTGGACGTTCATATTTTCGATGCGTAGGCCTTCGAGGCCGAGCAACGTTCCATGAACCGTGACTTCTTCGAGATGAACGTCATCGACGATGGCATGAAACGGAACCGCCCCAGGAATGGATGGTGTTCTAGACGCAAACGCATCGAGGAACGTAGGTTCGTCTTCATCGTTGGAAATCAGATGAACGAATCCATTGTTGAGACGGGCGTGGGAAAATCGGAGCACGCCTTGGTCGATGGCGGCTTGGTAGTCTATGACCAGAAATACGCGTTCACCCCAGATGACTCTCCTCCCATCAGGGTCGTACACGGACGTATTGCGGCACACGATTCCTGCTGCGGTCATGGATTCGATGTGGCTGATCTCGAGGCGACCTAAGATCTCTCCGTTGACGAACGAGTTCACTTGGTCGCGCACGATTCGGCGCGCGAGCGGGGTTTGGGTATGAAAGATGGCGCTTGCGACAAGGCCCACCGCAGCGACCGAAATCCACAGCAGAGTCGACACCACCGCGCTCGAGAAGCGAGTCAAAACGCCTCTCCGATGGTGAGGTGCACTGCGCCTGGAAAACGGAAAAACGGCGCGCGAACCGCGAATGGCTGCGTGTTTTCTTCTCCGCCCACCACTTGAGCTCTGGGCACCAGCCCTGCGACGTCAAGGCGCAACGGTCCGACCACCGTTTGGTAGCGAAGCCCGAGGCCCACCGCGAGATTCAGATGATTAAAGCGATAGTTTTTGGCTCGGTTCATGTCTCCAAAATCTGAAAACGCGACAAGCCCGAAGTCAGGCGATAGCGGCATGCGCACCTCGAGTGAGGCTTCCCAACGCCGTAACCCACCGCTGTTTCGAAAATAAAAGCTGCTGTTCGGATCTCCCGGGCGAACCGGTTCGTCGCGGTCGCCCAGGAATCCAGGAATGAACCCGCGGTGGCTGCTCGGGCCACCAGCGCGGAGACGATACCGCTGTGGTCCGAGCACTCGGCCGACGTCGTCCTGGTCTTGGTCGGCGTCGAGAATCATCATTCCCCCGAGCGCAAACCTTCCCGCGATGACGATTCCGGCCGGAAGCGGCGCGTAGCTCCGCGCTTCGCCGACGAGCCGAACGTAGCGCCAAGACGCTGGCATGCGCATGAACCCGCCTTCGTGTGCGCCGACCGCGAAAAAAGCGCCACGGGTGGTTCGTTGCGGATTGTCTCGAAGGTCGACCTGTACGTGCTGCTCCCAGAATAGGGTGTGGTGGTCGGATGTCTGTGCTTCGCCGCGGCGCACGAGATAAAGGTTTCCATGGAGGCCTCCGGAAAGCACGAGCCGGCCGTCGAGAAACGGGCGGTGCAGGCCGATTGCAGAATCGACATCGTGACGGAAAGACGCTTGGTTGTTGGGGTCTGGGCCGAGGTCCCAGAGCGCGTGATACCGAAGCGTGGTGCGCGCGTCGATGAACGCAGGCTGACGAAACTCGAGTCGAACTTCGTTGCCGAGGGCCCGGTCGGTTGGTTCGGGAAACGGGTTTTGGAAAATAAGTCTCGGGCGATCTTCGATACGAATTCGCCTGAGGCCTCCCACGAAGTTTCGGTGCTCAGCGAAGAGCAATAGGTGGACGTCCCATTGGGGTACATTTTGCTGTTCGCCGAAGCCGCCGCGCACGTTGCCGGTCTGAAAGCCTGCCCCGAGGCCGTAGCGGATCGCGCGACCCGGCGCGATGCGGATTTCGATGTCGACCACCCCTTCGCATTGCTCAACCGATTGCTCGAGAGCGGGGGCGGCAAGCGCGATCGACCGATTGACACGCGGCGTTCCGATCACCTCGACGGAAGCGAACGCGCCGAGCGCGTAGATGGCTCGCTGAGCGTCGTCAAGCTCGCTTTCTCGGTATTCTTCACCGGTTCGTAGTTGGCTTACGGCTTTGATCGTTTTCGCCGACAGGTGCTCGTGTCCGGTGACGCGCACGTTTCCGATGACACTCCGCGGGCCCGGCACGACGCTGAAATCGATATCTGCAGTGCGCTGCTCGGGGTCGATGTCGACGTCGCCGGTGACCGAAGCGCACGCGTAGGTTTCGTTGCGAAGGGTTCGCCGGATGTTGTCCTTGCTGATATCGTAAATCGCTTCATCAAAGCGTTCGCCAACCGCGAGGTCCGAAGCGTCACGCAGGTCTTCGCGCAGCGACGGCGAAAGGTTCTCCTCACCGGAAAAAGAAAGGCGCCGTACGAGCACTGGTTGACCTTCTTCGACCGAGATCGTGATGGCGACGCGGCATCCTTCGTCGTCGTCATCGCGCTCGCATACCGAATCGTCGCCTTGGCCCTTTACGCGATCGGATGCGCGCGCCGACCGGGGCTTAAATCGAGTGCCCATGATTCGGGTTTGGTAGTAGCCGCGCGCCTTATACCAACGTTCGATGCGGGCAAGATCCCGCTCAAATACGGTGGCGTCGTAGAGCGGCCAATCGGTCCAGGGCCAGCGCCAGAAACGCAAATAGACTCGACGCCCGTCGAACGGTGGAACGCCGCATTCGGGTTCGGAGCTTGCGCCTAGGTTGAGGGCAAACGTATCGCGCTCTCGAGTCGCCAAGCACGACGCGAGCGCGCGATCATCGACTTTATCGACCCCTTCGAATCGAAGACTCTGCACGCCGTAGCTGTCGGCGGGGATCGAGGCGCACCCCTCGAGACAAACCAATGCCGTTGCGAAAACGGTCGTCGTTTTCGCGAGAGCAGCCCAGACGCGAATGCAGAAAAGACCGGTTCGCATGGGTCAACGCGATTCCAGACGGGTTCCGCTGGGGTCCTCGAGCTTGAGCGGGCCTCGGGGAGCGCGGGATAGCCTTACATGCCCGTTTCGGTCGGACCGAACCAAGAGCGACGACCCGTCCGCGAACGAAATCGCAACCAGTCGGTTGCGCAACAAATCTCGCCGATTCGAGGCGTACACATATACGTCAGCCTCCTCTTTTTTCTTTTCCAGTTTCGGATGTGCACATACCCGCAGCACATCGGGCGACAGCTCGGTTTCCAAGCATCGGCGAATCGCTTGGTGGAAACGTTTTGCCGTCACCGACCCAGCGTGATGGGCCCGGGCCAGCCACCACATCGCGGCGACACGTACGCGCGCGGATTGACGAGGGGCGTCAGATTGTTCCAAGAACTCGGCGGGTTTTGTTCCTCGACACTTGAATATGCCGCCGTAAGAGAGCGCAACCATGGCGTTGGCGCGCACATAGGGGTCTCGCGACCGAAGCAGCGCGCACACGCGTTTCGCCGTGGGCTCGGGAAGCGCGCCCCGTCGCGCCATCCGAGCCAGCGAGAACGTGGCTGCGGCGGACACGGGCCATTGACGATGGGCGAGCTTGAGGAGAACTTTCGCGTCTTGATGGGTTCCGTGTTCTCCGAGGGAGGCTGCTGCCGCCGCGCGAACATCGGGCTGGCGGGATGTCGAATGTTCCCGAATCGCCGCCAGGGCGCGCTTGTCGGATGAACTTCCGAGCGCGAATATCGCGTGCGTCTGAAGCGCTGGTTGCTTCGAAGCTTGCAGCAACAGCGTCACGGCTCGTCGGTCGCGCCATTGCCTTGCCGCGTCGACCGCGCGTGCCGCGAGCTCGTCGTCATCGCCGCGAATGATGTTCAGAAGCAAGCCAGCGATTCGGCGCGCGACGTCTGGCGGAACGCTGAGCTGCGGTTTCGAGCGACCCAGGGCTCCCCCCAATGCGATAAGCACCGCGTGTCGGTCGGTGGGTTGTTTGCGGTCGAGCCGTCTCGCGAGCGCTCGGAGCGTGTGTGTCGATGCGACGTCTGAGAGACTCTTGGCGGCGCGAAACCTCACCGGCGCATCGTCGTCGTTCAGCAGCTCCAGCAGCGCAGGTGCGCCGGCTGGGTCGCCGATGGCGCCGATGGCTTCGACGGTCGCGCGTCGAAGTTCGGCGTTGGTGTGACTGAGCAGTGGGCGAAGGGCGTCGAGCGATCGGGCCGCACGAAGCCTGCCGAGCAAACGGACCACGCGGATTCGATTTTTTCGCGATACCCGACCGAGAGCAGCGATCAGAGGGTCGGCGGCGCGCCCGTCGGGTTCGTGCACGCGGAAATATATATCGAGCGCTTCCAGAGCCGCTCGTTCAGTCGATGCGTTGTGTGCAGTCGATGCACCGTGCCCAGTCGAAGCATGGTGTTCCGTTGAAGCATGGTGTGTGCCGATCCGCTCCAGCAGCGGAATGAGCACTGCGGGTGACCCCGTCGACGCGAGCGCTTTGAGCCAGTGTTCGGAATCTGCCGCGTGTTCAAAACGCACGTGGAGCAAATCGTCGGCGATCGCTGGCGCAGGAGCAACGAGAAGCACCTGCGTCAACGCGCGGGCCAACGCGTGGAAGCGTCGTGCCTCCTTTTCGTTACGCAGCGCTTTTGCGATACGGTGGGCGACCTTGTTTTTCTCCGAGTTCGCTGCGCGATCTTTGGTGGCGGCGTGCTTGCCCGCGCGCGCCGACTGAACGCGCAGCACCAAGGCCTGCGTCGCGGTTTGTTGCACGTGATCGTTCACCAGTGCGTCGAGCACGGCGTCCATGGCTCCGGGATGGTCGATTTTGGCCAATGCGCTGATCGCCGCTCGCGCTGCTCGCGCGTCCGGTCCCTGAACCAAGGGCACCAATGGCTCCACTCCCTGCGGAGACTCCAAGCGGCCGAGCGCAATGATCGCGCTCATGCGCACTTCCTCGGCCGTATCGCTAAGACCTTGTACGAGCGCCCCCACCGCGCGCGTGTCGCCCAGCACGCCGAGCGCGCGAAATACCGCGGTTCGGACTTCTGGCGCTTCGTCGCGGGCGCGACCGATGAGGGGCATGACCGCGCGGCGATCGCCCAGCTCTCCGAGCACCTCGGTGGTCGTCAAGCGCACCGCGACTTCGTCGTCGTCCAGCCGACCGAGCAAAGGAATCACGCTCGAGCGGTCGCCGATGGTTGCCAGCGCGGTGACCGCCGCAGATCGCACTTCGGGGGTGGCGTCTCCGAGGGCACGCACGAGGGAAGGCGTCACTCGCGAGCCGCCGACCAACCCAAGCGTCTGGGCGGCGCTTGTCCGCAGCGCTGCATTGGGGTCGCTGAGCCATTCCTTGAGCTTTGGCGCGGCCTGTTCGACGCGCGCGCGCCCTACGGATTTCGCCGCTTCGATCCGGACCGCGACGTCAGGGTCGCGCAGCGCGCGCATCAGAGCGTCTTCGACTTGTGGGGCGGGATAGGTTCCTAGCAGGCGGACCACTTCCCGGCGGCGGGCGGGGCTTTTGTGGTCCAGCTCCCGGTGGAGGCGCGCGATGCGGCCCTCCCACTCAAAACCCGAGCACAGGACGCAGATCGCGACAACGAACAGCGAATCCACCGAGAAGCGCACGGTCCGGTTTTAGCGTGCCTTACCTCGAGAGGTCACCTATTTACGCAAAGTTATCGACGCTCCGGGGTGCCGCGCGGCGATACGGCGCTGGCGCCGAGACCTCGACGTGACGCGCCCAAACGGGTGCGCTAAGAAGAGAGCCGTTCATGGCGCGCCCCAGGCGATATGTTCTGCAGACTTTTGGCTGCCAAATGAATGCGCACGACTCGCTGCGCATCGAGGAAAAGCTGCAAGATGCAGGCTATGAGCCGGCCCAGGATACCGCGAACGCGAGCCTGGTTGTCGTCAACACGTGCAGCATTCGAGACAAGGCCGAGCACAAGCTCATGAGCATGCTGGGCACGTATCGACTGCTCAAGCAGGAGCGGGCCGATTTAATTTTGGCCGTTGCGGGATGCGTTGCGCAGCAAGAAGGCGATCGGCTGCTCCGGAAGGCGCCGTACGTCGATTTCGTGTTTGGACCAGACAACATCTCGGATGTGCCCTGGCTTCTCCATGAAGCTGAGGGAGGGGCGCCTCCCCGGGTGCACACCGTCTTCGATCTCGACCAGCCAGCCTTTCTGCCCGCGCGGCCGCGCGCGGGAGACGTGACCAGCTACGTCACGACGATGAAAGGATGCGACGAGCGCTGTACATTTTGCATCGTACCGCATACGCGGGGCCCGGAACGCTATCGACCGGCCGACGAAATCGTCGGCGACATCGCTCGGTTGGTGGACGGCGGGGCGCGAGAGATCACGCTCCTCGGTCAGACGGTCAACTCCTGGCACGACCCGAGCCGCGCCGAGCCGTCGCGGACGCGAGGACCGATGTCGACCTCGGATTTTCCCGCGCTGCTTCGTCAGATCGCCGGCGCTGTCCCAAGTTTGGTGCGCCTCCGCTACACGTCGCCGCATCCTCGGCACGTCACCGAAGCGCTGATCGCGGCGCATGCCGAGCTCGACGTGCTCCCGGCTCATGTGCACCTGCCCGTGCAATCGGGGGCCGACCGCGTGCTGCGGCGGATGAAACGTCGCTACACACGCGACGAGTATATCGAGCGAGCGCGGCGGCTGCAGGGCGCGCGAAGCGGGATGACGCTGTCGACCGATATCATCGTGGGGTTTCCCGGAGAAACCGAGGAAGACTTCGCGCAGACGCTTTCCTTGGTCGAAGAAGTCGGCTTTGTGTCTGCGTTCTGCTTCAAGTACTCGGAGCGACCCTACACGCCCGCGCTCAGGCTTGGACCGATGGTGGATGAAGCCGAGAAGGACGAGCGGCTGCGCAGACTTTTTTCGGTGATCGACCGTCTGCAGTCGGCGCATCTCGGACAGCTTGTCGGCAGCCAGCAAACCGTGCTCGTAGAGGGGCCGAGCCCGGGGCAACACGGCGGCCCAGACGCTAAGCGCTGGGTCGGGCGCACAGAAAGGAATGAAATCGTGCACGTGGAGGCGTCGTCGGACGCCGATCTCACCGCGAGCATGGTCGACGTGACGATTCTCGAAGCATATCGACGGAGCCTTCTCGGCCGGATGGATGCCCACGCTGCGCGCCCCGCGCCGCGAAGAATGCGTCTTCCTCTCGCGGGCTGAGGGGCTGGGCCGTGTTTCTGGACGGATGTTTCTGGACGGGTGATTTCTCGCATGAATGAAGGTCCTGCCCGTCAAATCGCTCCGGGGTGGGTCTGGTGGCCCGCGATTGCGTACATGATGCTGATCGCGGTGGTTTCTTCGTTTGCCATTCAGGTTACCGACGTCGCGCCGAGGTTTCTCGACGACAAAAGCATCCACTTTCTCGAGTACGCGCTGCTCGGGTTTCTTTGCGCGCACGCGTCGATCCAAACCTGGCCGGGCCGCTCGGTGGCGCGCATGTGCCTGCTGGGCGCATTGATCGCGACCGCGTTCGGATTGTCTGACGAGATTCATCAGGCGTTTGTGCCCGGCCGCGCCGCGGACGTATACGATTTTCTCGCCGATGCATGTGGCGCGCTCGCCGGAGCATTCGTTCGTTTTTGGCGATCCAAGGGAGAACGACACCGGGGAGAACGGTACAGGGGAGAACGACACCGGGGAGAACGATACAGGGGAGAACAAAGATGAGCGAAACGCGATTGCCCTACCGAGGGGTCACGCCCACCGTTGCAGACGACGTGTACCTTGCGCCGAACGCCTACGTGATTGGCGATGTGACGCTCGCGGCCCAATCGAGCGTATGGTTCGGGGCGACCCTGCGGGGCGATGTGATGCCCATTCGAATCGGTCCGCGATCCAATATCCAAGACAACTGCGTCGTGCACGCAACACAGGGGTGGGCGCCTACGGTGGTGGGCGAAGACTGCGTCGTCGGTCACGCCGCCGTGCTCCACGGGTGCACGCTGGGCAATCACGTGCTCGTAGGCATCGGCGCCATCATTCTCGATGCCGCGGAAATATCAGACTACTGTCTTATCGGCGCCGGCGCGCTCATCACCGCGCGGACCAAAATCCCGCCGGGGTCCGTCGTCTTCGGCAGCCCCGGCCGCGTCGTCCGCTCCATCACCGAAGAAGAGAGAAAGCGCATCGACGACGGCGCATCCGACTACGTGGTCAAAGCGGAGCACTACCGTGGGTGCCAGACCCTAAGTTGAACAGCTCAGTCTACTTTGAGGATGGCGTGGAACGCGGCTTGCGGAATTTCGACAGAGCCGACCGCCTTCATGCGCTTTTTGCCCTCTTTCTGCTTTTCTAGCAGCTTTCGTTTTCGGCTGATGTCGCCGCCGTAGCACTTGGCGGTCACATCTTTGCGCATCGCGCGAACGGTTTCGCGCGCGATAATCTTGCTCCCGATGGCGGCTTGAATAGCGACCTCGAACATTTGTCGCGGCACGATGTTTTTTAGCTTCGCCGCCAAGCTCCGACCGATCTGGTAAGAGTTTTCTTTGTGCACGATCGCGCTCAGAGCGTCGACGCGGTCGCCGTTGATGAGCATATCGAGCCGCACCAGCTTGTTCGCGCGATAGCCCGAGAGCTCGTAGTCCATCGAAGCGTAGCCGCGCGTGGCGGATTTGAGTCGGTCGTAGAAATCAAACAAGACTTCGGCGAGGGGCATGTCGTACGTCACAATGACCCGCTCTGACGAAGCGTATTGAATGCCTTTCTGTTCGCCCCGGCGCTCTTGGCAGAGCGTAATCACCGCGCCTACGTAGGCCGACGGCGTATGCACCGAAACCGTAAAGTAGGGCTCTTCGATGCGGCTGATGCGCCCTGCGTCGGGAAGCCGCGATGGATTTTCGACGTCGAGCTTTTCCCCGTCGCCAGTGTACACGTGGTAGACGACGCTCGGCGCGGTGGTGATGAGCCCGATGTTGTATTCGCGCTCGAGCCGCTCTTGCACGATCTCCATATGCAAGAGGCCCAAGAAGCCGCAGCGAAAGCCGAAGCCCAGAGCGTCCGACGTTTCTGGTTCGAAAAGGAACGCGCTGTCGTTTAGGTGGAGCTTGTCGAGCGCGTCGCGCAGCTCGGCATATTGGTCGCTCTCGGTGGGGAAGATGCCGCAGAACACCATCGGCTTCACTTCTTGAAAGCCTTCGAGGGCAACCGTGGCGCCGTGTTTGGCGTGGGTCACCGTGTCGCCGACTTTGGTGTCGTGAATCGATTTGATGTTGGCCGCGAAATAACCCACTTCGCCCGGGCCCAAGTGAGCAATCGGGGTTGGAAACGGCGTATAGACGCCGACCTCCACGACTTCGTAGTCGCTGCCCGTGGCCATCAGGCGAATCTTTTCGCCTTTGCGAAGGGTGCCGTCTTTGACCCGCACCATCACAATCGCGCCTCGATAGCTGTCGTACCAGCTGTCGAACATCAGCGCGCGGAGCGGGCCGTCGACGTCGGCGGTCGGCGGGGGCACCCGGCGGACCAGCGCCTCCAGCACTTCGCGAACGCCTTCGCCGGTTTTTCCGCTGCACGCGAGCACCTCGGAACAATCGAGCCCCACAACTTCTTCGACCTCTCGCTTGACGCGATCAACGTCGGCGCTGGGAAGGTCGACCTTATTGAAGACGGGGATGATTTCGAGATCGTTTTCGATCGCCAGATACACGTTGGCGAGCGTCTGCGCTTCCACGCCCTGCGTTGCGTCGACGACCAGCAAGGCCCCTTCGCAGGCGGCAAGCGAGCGAGAGACCTCGTAGCTGAAATCCACGTGCCCCGGCGTGTCGATCAAGTTGAGCTGGTACTTTACGCCTTCGGCATCGGTGAACGGCAAGCGCACGCCCTGGGCCTTGATGGTGATGCCCCGCTCGCGCTCGAGATCCATCCGGTCGAGAAGTTGTTCCTTCTGCTCGCGCGCGGAGATCGCCCCCGTCACGTCCAAAATGCGATCGGCGAGCGTGCTCTTCCCGTGATCGATGTGCGCGATGATGCAGAAGTTGCGAATGCGCTCAAGGTCGGCAGACACGATTCAACGGCACTCTCTACGTGGGTGGCTAGGTGGGTAGTGTTTTTTGTGGACCAACGAAAAACGCCGACTACCTAGCGCTTTTGCGCGTCGAGAGACAACTGCCCCGGCAACTCGTCACGATGTCGCTCGATGACGAGGTCAATTCCCTCGCGGATGTACACCGCCACGGGGACTTTCGTGCGCTCGTGGAGGAGTTTGAGCTGATCGTTTTGCTCGGGAGTGATGTAGACCGTCGTCGATATTTTTTTTCGCGCCATGTGTCTTTCGCGCCATCGGCGTTGTCGCAGGTCAAAACAGGTTCCGCTGAATATGCGAAAATGAGGCTACATGGCACCATGTATATTGTCAAACGTGGTCGGCCACAGGTCGCGCTAAATATCGACTCGACCGCCAATTTCGAGATCCCGGACGCAGCCCACTTGCTCATCCCCGGGAGCGCTCGGTATGCTGCGCCGCACGTCGAGGGACGCGCTCTGGAGGCTTGGTTCGCAAATGAGCGATATCAGTAGATTTTTCTTTGTGTTGGCCGGAGTTTCGCTCGGAGCGGGCTGCGGCGGATCGGGCGCCGACGGCAGTACGTTGCCGGAAGGCTCGCGCGGCAAGCTAGAAATTTGCGAAGTCGATGGCTCGAACGTCAAGGGCGTGGACGTGAACAATGACGGGCGGCCAGACATCCAACATGTCACGGACGACGGGCGCCGCGAATGCTCGCGCTATGACATGAACTTCGACGGTCGCACAGACATCAGCCGATTTTATGGAAGCGACGGTCGCACCGTACGCCTCGAGCACCACGATTTCGATTTCGACGGCCGGGTCGACACCATCGCCTACTACGAAGGTGGCGAGATCGTGCGCAAGGAGCTTGACACCAACTTCGACAATCGCATGGACACATGGATGTGGTGTGAAGGCGGACGAGTGGCGCGTGCGGAACGCGACCGGCGAAACAATGGCGACGCCGATACGTGGGAGCGATACCGCGTGGGCATGTTGGCGCTCGCGGGCTACGACGACAACAACGACGGGCAGCCGGAAAAGTGGGAAGTCTTCCGCGACGGGCGCTTGACCGAACTCCGCTACGACACCGACGGCGACGGCCGTCCAGATCGCCGAGAAGAAATCCCTGAGGCAGACGCCGGGCCAGCTGAAGAACGCATCAACTGCAAGGTGATGCCCGAACCAGAGCCGGAACCTTCGGAGGGCGGGGCTGCAGCGGGCGACGGGGAAGGCGAAGCCGATGCGTCGGGCGACAGCGAGAAAGAAGCGCCCGTCGGCCGAGAAGGCAGCGAGGCATTTGGGCTCGACGGGTCGAAGGCTCCCACGGATAGCGAATCAGCCGACAGCGAATCAGAAGCGGAGGGCGACGCAGGCTCTTCCGAGACCCCGCCCGAGAGCAAGGAAACGCCATGACGCATCGTCGAAACCCCTGCCCGATAAACCGCTACACAGCGTATTTGCGGGCGATGTGGTCGCTGGCGATCGCCATGGTGTGCGGGGTCGCGGTGGGCTGCGGGGGCGCCGAAGCGTCTCGACGAGGCGACGACTCGACGACTCCCGAGCGGTCGGCGTCGTTGCTGTCAGGAGAGCGCACTGGGGACCAGCATCGATGCGACGCCAACAAAGACAACCGAGAGGTTAGCGAATACGACACGTCGGGCGACGAATACCCGGACGTGCGCAAAGTCTTTCAGTCGGTAGGCGACGGCGGCCTTACACGACTGATTCTCATCTGCCGGGAAGCAGACCTCAACGGCGACGGAACCAAAGACGTCGTGCGTCACTACACCGACGAAGGCCGCCCGCTTCGCGAAGAAGCCGACCGGAACTTCGACGGGAAAATGGACGAGGTCACGTATTTCGAGAGCGGGCGCATCATTCGCCAAGAGCTCGATTCGAACGGCAACGGCCAGGTCGACACCAAAGTGTTCTACGAGCGAGGCAAGCCGCTCCGATCCGAACGCGACATGGCGGGCCGCAGCAGCGCGGGGAAATGGCAGCCCGACCGCTGGGAATATTTTGAGAAGGGCCGCATGGTGCGCATGGGCACCGACCTCGACGGCGACGGCCGCGTCGACCGCTGGGACCGCGACGCTGAGTATCACCACCAGCTCGAAGCGGAGCGCGCGAAAGAGCGGGCGGCGGAGTCAGAAGAAGAAGCCGAAGAACAAAGCTAGAGCAATGGCCTTTTGGCCTGATCGCGGCTTACCTCCCCTGCTCGGCCAGCCGGAGTACCCGACGTACGTTGGCTGGGCCGGCGTCTGATTCGTCTGATTCGGATTCGGCGTCACGGTCAGCGGGGCCAGGCGGTTTCACTTAGCCCCGCTGAGTTTGCTTTACCTGGTCATCCTCCGCACAAGCGTACTTTGTCGACGCAACAGTCACGGTATCTGCTGCACGCGCTGTCGCATTGGCAGCTGGCTGTTGACGAGAATGACCCACAACGATCGGCGCAGCTATTGGCCGGAGCCGGACGCGCGCTGCAGTATCTGTATTGCTTGTTGTCGCAGTGGCGGCCGTTGCATCGGATGCCCACGAGGTAACGTGAGCTTTCGGTGATGAACGGCGGGTCTTCTTCCGAGTGCCAATTGTTGGTCCACGCGCAATCGGCCCAGGCGACAGACGAAGCGCGACAGCGTATGGAGATATCGTCGCAGTTGCCGCCGCGGCAGCGCACGCCCGTCAACCAGCTGCCGTCGGGGCAAGATTGGTCTCGAATCCCGCCGTCCTCGAACCAGCGCGACCAGGGCTGCTCGTCGCCGATCGGTCCTTCGAAGTCGTCGCAATAGAGTCGAACGTTGTCGCAGAACGGGCCATCGCAATCAAAGCCGATGGCGACTTGGCCTCCCGAGCAATGAGCTCCGTCGCGCAACCCTTGTCCATCCTCCTCAGAAATCCAGTCGGTCCAGCTCGCGTGAATCGTCACCGCCGCGGTCGAGCGGCCTACCCCGTCGTCTCCCGAACGCCTGTCGTCGATGTCCGACGCGCATCCGGTTCCTAGGGCGACAAGCGACCCGCAAAACAACCATAGCGAATCGTGTGCGTATCTCTTTCGGATCATCCTATCGTTGCTATTCATGGTTCCTCCTTCGATTCGAGCCCTTCGTCTCGATGCAAGGAAACCACTACCACCGGGTCTTTTTGTTGAAGAGGGCAAGACTTTTTGCCCCGTCAGATGCTGCTTAGGACTATCCGATCTTCGTGGCCGTGGTGGGCGGCTGCGAAGGCTCTGGGGCGGCGATCGAATTGAGTAGCTCGCGCATTGTTTCGGGGCTGACCGGTTTGGTGATGACGCGAACGTCTTCCAAATCGGGTTCGATCTGCCCCGTCATGATCACGACGCGCTCGGCGATCTCGTCGTCTCGCTCTCGAAGCTCGCGAACAAAATCGAGCCCGCTCATCTTGGGCATATTCAAATCGCAGAGCACCATCGCGTAGTCGTATTCCGCGGTGAGCCGAAGCGCTTCTTGCGGATCGGTGGTGCCCGTGACCTCGGCGGCGTTGGCGAGCCAGCGGCGCGTCGCACGAACCAGCGCGGCTTCGTCGTCGAGCACCAAAATCTTGGGCTTGCGGTGTGACTCGAGCGGCGGAGAGCCGGCGTAGGTGGGGCCCGATGGGCGGAGAGAAGGCATGACCGAGTCGGCCATCATGGCAAAGCGAAACCGAGTGCCTCCGCTGCTCGTATCGTGCAGCGTGAGCTCTCCGCCGTGGGCCTCGGCAAACGATCGACTGATGCCGAGCCCGAGCCCCGTGCCTCGTTTGCCTTTGGTGGTCACAAACGCGTCGAACACGCGGGGCACCAGCGAGTTTCGAATCCCCGAGCCATTGTCGCTCACGTCGACCACCGCGGCTTCGTCTTCGTGATGGACGCGAACCACAACTTGCGGGTCGCCTTGTTCGTTTACCGCGTCGAGCGCGTTGGTCATCAAGTTGAGCAAGATCTGGCCGAGACCAATTTGGTCGCCTGTGACATAGACCGGGCCGCTTGATTCCACCGTGATGGGCGCAGTGAGATTGCGCGCCCGCGCGATGCGCGCAGTTTTGACCGCGAGATCGACGAGCTCGACTTTTTCGAGCACCAGCTCGCCGGGCGTACGAAACAGAACTCGAAGCCCGCGAATGATTTGTTCAATGCGGTAGGCTCCGTCGATCGCTTCGCGCACCACCTGCTGATCGGCACCGCTCGTGCGCGGCTCGAGGGTTCGCAGATTCATCAGCACAAACGCGAGCGGGCCGTTGACCTCGTGGGCGATGCCGGCTGCGAGACGGCCCACCGAAGCGTGATGCTCGCTGGTGATCAGCCGTTCATGAAGATCCATAGAGCGAAGCGTTCCCGCTGCAACCTGGATCAACGACCACACGGTGTTGTTGAGATCCGGCGTGATGTCGCTACGGGGCGCGGAGACGAGCGCAACCACCGTATGCCCGTCCCACACCGGGAAGACGACGTGGTGATCGAACTCGCTCGCGTTGTACGATTCGGGGAGCTTCCCCGCTTCAAACCCCGCTTCGTAGTCTGCGACCTGGTCCATCTCGAGCATCGTGAAGCCCGGAGACGAGACTCGTTCTTCTTCGGTCGATTCTTCGGAGATCATCATCCAATCGACGAGCGGCGCAGCGGTAATGAGCGCACGACGCAGCGCGACCATCACGTCGCCGCGGTCCGCGGCGCGGGCGAGCGCCTGCAGCAGAGCGGCAAGCGTATTCCCGAGTGGTGGCGGTTGATTCATGGTCGGTACGACATCGGCCAAGCGAGCTACATGATTCTATTATCGGTAAACATGCAGCCGCCGGATAGTGCTTCTTTGGCTCCTTTTGACGGATTGGTGGGCTAAACTACGGTTTTGGGCGGGTTTCGGGCGCGAAAACTATTCGAATTAGCTGAACGACGGGATTTCCCCGACCATGAACCCCTCGCTTTGCTTGTGTTCTTGACCGAGCCCCTCGCGATTCGCGCGCGCCGCGCAACCTGCTACGATACGCCGCTATGCAGGAGCGTTTGCAGAAGGTGATCGCCCGCGCGGGCATTGCCTCGCGCCGCGCTGCAGAGCAGCTCATCACCCGCGGTCGAGTTCGCGTAAACGGCCGTATCGTGACCGAGCTCGGCACCAAGGTGCATCCGCGTCACGATCGCGTGGAAGTCGACGGTCGACGCCTCGTACGAGAGAAGCCTGCTTATTACTTGGTGCACAAGCCGCGCTGCTTCGTCACCACCATGAACGACCCGCAGGGGCGGCCATCGATCGGCGAGCTGCTCGAAAAACTCCCCGCCCACGTGCGGCCGGTAGGGCGACTTGATTTTCATACCAGCGGCGCGCTGCTCGCCACCAACGACGGCGAACTCGCCCAAGCCTTGATGCGCCCTCACGGTCGCGTGCCCAAGGTCTACGTCGCCAAGCTGCGCGGCTCCCTCGGCGAAGAAGAACTGCAAGCCCTTCGCGGAGGCGTCACCCTCGACGACGGCTACCACACCAAGCCCGCGGAAACCTTCGTATTGCGAGAGGAAGCGGGCAACTCCTGGATTCAGATCACGCTGACCGAGGGGAAGAACCGACAGATCCACCGCATGGGAGACGCCATCGGAAGACCCGTACAGCGCCTCGCGCGCATTTCGTTCGCTGGAATCGATACCGAAGGCCTCCGCCCCGGACAAAGCCGCCCGCTTAGGCAACGCGAGATCGAAAACTTGGTCAAACGCTACCTCGATCCTTACCGCAAAGCCCAAAGAGAGAAAAAAGCCGCCGAACAAGCGGAAATCAACGCGATCGCTCGCTAATTTCCGCGAGTGGACGTTGACAACCCCAAAACCCGGTCTAAGTTCCTGCCTCTCGCCGCGGGGTGGAGCAGCTTGGTAGCTCGTCGGGCTCATAACCCGAAGGTCGTCGGTTCAAATCCGGCCCCCGCAACCATGGTCAAGGGCGACTCCCTTCGGGGTCGCCCTTTTTCCGTTGGGCCGGATTTCGTTATTCATTGTGCGTTCGCTGACGCGAACGCGCGACCCCCGCTGTGTTGTTGGTTGCGGGAGCCGGATTTGAACCGACGAACCTTCAGGTTATGAGTCTGTTCAACTCGGGCCCCCGCAACCATGGTCAAGGGCGGTCCCATTCGGGTCCGCCCTTTTTCCGTATGGCCGGATTTCGATTTTTTTGTGCATCCGCTGACGCGGATGCGCGGCCCCCGCTGGTGTTGTTGGTTGCGCGAACGTGATGACTACAAGCGCGGACGTGATGGGTACAAGTGTTTGGCCGAACAGCTTCAAGAGCGATGCGCGCTTCTGGAGCGCGGACTTGTCGGAAAGAAGGGCGAGCGGCTCTGCCCCGACGACGCGCAACTGAGCTTGGCCGTGCTCGGTTCGATGCTTGCCGAACAAGACTGCGCGGCGATCGATGCCCTCGCCGAGGCGCGGGAGGCCCAAGAGCAGGTCATCAAGGAGCACACGCGCAAGAAGTCCACGGGTCGTCGACCGCTGCCCGAGCATCTGACGCGCGTCGTGATCGAGATGGTGCCCGACGTGGTCCAGCAAGAAAGCTCAACTGTTTCGACTGGAGCGAGGGGTAACTAGCGATCGAGCCAATATCCTGGCCGTCGGTTTGCATTCGCTACGGCGATGATTTCGACGTGTTCTTCATGGATCTTGAAGAACACTACGTACGGAAAGCGCTGGATGACATGCTTTCGAAATGGATCGCCTGTACGCCACACGGGGCTTGACTCCGGTGATTCTAGTATTCGACCGAATGCACTATCTAATGCGATAAGGAATTCGGAGCCCAGTCCTGCGCGCTTGGATTCGTACCATTCGGCAGCAGCTGCGGTCTCCTGTTCTGCATCAGGCACGAGCCGCAGACTGCGGCGCGTCACTCTCGGTCCAAACGTGCCGCAATCCGAGCACGGACTTGCTGCCACTCAGTCCCCGGTATGCCGCGTTCGACCGATACTTGCTCTCGCCGTTTCAGCTCCGCGTGCCATGCATCTTCCCAGCCGGCATCCTGAGAGCCCTCAAGGCTTGCCAACACCGCAGAAGCAATCTTTGCACGCGTTTCTTCTGGAAGTGCGAGAACCTCGTTCAGTAGCTTCCGGGCGGCATCAGTCATCAAATGGGAATATAGCGCGAGCGGTCAACTTCGTCACATAGACGCTGTTTGGGCAGTCCGGATGGTCAGGAATCTGAGAACCTCATGAAAGCGGGTTCTGTTGGACATCCAAGCTGTCGAAGAGACCCTGAGAAGCAGCGCCGCGGACTCAAGCGTCGCCTCGCGCGCAGCGAGCTCGGACACTTCAAGTCCATGGCTGACTTCGAATGGAAGTGGCACAAGAAAATCGCGCGCGCCGCCATCGAAAGCGCCCAGTGAGATCCCTCGACCTGCCGACTCGAGTCGCCTCAACCAGCCCTTGCCGCCCGCTTTAGGTTTAGGTTGGCATCGGGCCCGAACTGCGGGGTTACGGTTCGCGCAGCAAGAGAGTACGGTTCGCGCAACGAGGGGTCGCGGTTCGCGCAGCGCTACGGCGTGGCTACCGGACTGCGGTTCGCGCAGTATGGGGCTGCGCGGTTTGAGAGACTCTGATGCAAGTGGCGCGGTACCGCCATGAGGTCGCAAAGCACCAGCATTTGTGAGGAGAAGGGCGAATGACGATTGATTTTTCACTGCCGCCGCGGGTTGTTGTCATACACGGCGTGCAGTCCGGCGGGAATGCGGACCTGACGCATGACCAGGACATTGCAGACCTGATCGACGATGCGCTTGCGGCGCGAGGCGTAGACCTACCGTTCAACGCGGTCGGGTATTCGTACGAGGACACGAACGACGAGGCGCAAAAGGTTTCGAAGTTGATCGTGGGTGCGCTGTCTTCAAGCGTTCCGCTGCTAGGACCGGTGCTGAACCAGGTCGTCGACGTAGTGGGTGACGTCGTCATCGCGCTCGACCAGGACAGCACCTGCACGACAGCGGGAAAGATCCGGAAGGGGCTCCGCGATGTGGTTGAGGCTTCGTACAGGGATGAGGGGCGGCCACTCTATATCGTGGCCCACAGCCTTGGCAGTGTGTACAGCCTGGACGTCATCAATCAGCTCATCGGCCACGATGACTACTACAAGGGGGACGACGTCAAGACATGGCCCGTACTCGGGCTGCTGACCATGGGCTCGCCGCTCGGCCTTGATCTCCTAGGGCGGAACCATCTCGAGCCGGTCGCTGGCGCGAAGCGAGCGAGGTTCCTTTGGGAGAATCACTTCAGCAGGTTGGACCCTATCGTTTCCGGACATGTCTTTGGGCGACCGGTTGGGTTGTCGAAGGATATGAACGGGCCGGTGGAACAGCGCTTCGCGAAGGCTGCCGTGAATGCCGGATGGCTGCTTCGGCCGAACGTGAGCGCGCTCAAAAAGCAGTGGCTCCTGGCCCACGTAGCGTACTGGACGAGCAGTAAGGTCGGGGACGACCTGGTTCGCATGTTATTCACCTGATAGGACCAGCAACGATGAAGTGGTTGATCACCGCAGGCTTCAGCTTCGCGCTCTTCGTATCGGGGTGCACGCTCTCGATGTACGCGTCGCATGCGTCGCTGCAATACGCGGCCCGCGCCGAGGGTGGAGGCACGGAGACTTTCACCTCCCATCTCTACTGGTTCGAGGAGGGCGGCGACTTTTTCGCGGTATTTAGTGGCTCGCGCCACGAGAATGGCGCCTCCTCGCTAACGTGTGGGCGCGTAGATGGCGTCGAGTTCGCGTACGACGGCGAGGAGGAACGGCCGGTGCTGTACGCGCACCGGCTAGGCACGGATGAGCGTGTGCTCCGGAGGAACGACCAGGCGGAGCTCGAGCCGGTGGACCCCCCAGAGCCTGTCGCCGGCGGCGAGACGTGCGGGGCACTCTTTCTGGAGCGAGAGGGCGTGACGATGGGAGCCTTCAACTTCAACGAGGTGGTGGCGGGAGACGTGTTGGTCGCGGAGATTTACTGCGAGGGTACATCACCGCTCGCTGGCGCGCGGTATCCAGTGCCCGGGCGGTACCGGTATTCGGCAGTCACCGCGACCGAGGTGGACGACGCAACGCAGCGCCCGGCGTGTATGTTGCCGCCGCACGCAATCGGGAGGGGACACCCGAGAATCGTGGGTTCTGGCTCGGCCGCGCATACTGGGGCAAAGGACTTATGACGGAGGCCGTCGTGCCGGTAACCGAGTACGCGTTCGCCGGCCTCGGCTTTGAGAGGCTGGTTTTCGCCAAGACGAAAGATCGGGGACGAAAGATCGGGGACGGGGAAAGAAATTTCTCGAGCTTGCGTCGAGCATGCTCAGCCGGTTGATTTTTTCTCTCGTTGCGGATGGACACAGCGAACGAGCGGCTCAAGTGCAGGAAAATTCTTCCCGTTCGTCGCCCCTCGTGTCGGAACTACGCGACCAACCGGATGTCGAGCTGCTCGTCTAAGGCGCGGGATATCGCTGCCAGGGTACGCACCGTGGGGTTCAGTCCTCGACCCTCCAGGTCGGCGTCGTCAACCGAAGTGTCTGAGACTCAGGGACGCCCTTGGGCTGAATCGTCTGACTCGCGAAGTCTCTGTACCCGCTCGGAGAGTCCCTCGATTGCTCGACCGTAAGCGTCCTCAAACCAACTCGGGTCCCAGAACCACACGCCGATCCCTCGGTAGTACTCGTGTTGGACGACGTGGGTGCTGTTGTCTCTCGGAGTCAGGGTCCAGTGATGGTCGAAGGTCAGGATGCCCGGGATCCCGCCCGCCTGGTTGAGCTCCCGCTCCCGCTCCACCCGAACGACCTTGGCCTCGACGGCGGTGACGGAACCATCGGGCCCGGCCATCTGGTACCTCATCGTCGAACTTTCACGGTGCTCGCCCTCGACTCTGACGAACACGGGGTTCCATTCCGGATAGCCCTCCGCGTGGGTTAGCACGGCCCACACTTCGCTGGGTGGTGCATCGATTACGCCCTCGGCCCGGACGCTCTTCTTCCCGAGTACGGCCATCAGCGCTGTCACGACGACCACCGCACCGACACCGATGCCTATCCACATGAGTTTGCGATTCCGATTCATTTTCACTTGGGTACCACGGATTTCTGTTCCGACTGAACGTGACGCTGGGAGGCTACACGTACTTTCCGAACCACCTCAGGATGGCGTCTGGGTTTTCCCCGAGCCAGACATACGCAGCCGCCCGGTTTGCGAAGGCGCTCTTCTTTTTCGGAATCCGGATCCAGAGCATCTCTTTCTCGACCGTGAGGTTGTCGTAGTAGGCATCGACGAATGACCTATCGAGGTAGGCGTCGTTCTCGTTCTGGATGACAAGTGTGGGAACACTAATGTCTTTGACGTTGGGCACCCAGGAGCACGCTTCGAAGTCAATTCCGGTGCGCTTGTGGATGACCTTGCTGGTGCTGCGGGCCAGGAAGCCCGGCAGGCCCATGGCGCTGATGAAGGTCGGGTAGTCCAACGGCTGTATTGAGATCATGCACTTCAAGTTGGTGTAGCCCCGAAGCCCCTGCTCGAGCCCAAACGCCGTGGTCGCCGCGCCTTGCCCCATGCAGATGCTCAGCAGGCCGATGGACGCGTCCTTGTAGTCCGTGTGCGTGGCGATGTAGTCGACGGCAGCGACCACATCCTTGGCTTCGTCCACGCCCCAGGTGACCCACGGGATGGTTCCCAAGGCACTCTCGCCGTGGTTGCGGAAGTCGTACATGAGAATGGTGTAGCCGGCTTCGTTGAGGTACTTGGCCTGCCGCAGGAACCTTATCTCGTCGGGATAGGGTTTCATGAAGCCTTTGCCCTCCTGGGTGTAGCCGGACCGGCAGCACATCACCCAAAATGGGACTGGATGACGACCCCGTCTTTGTCTCCTTTGATCAGCCATCCGGACAGGCTCACTCCGTCGGATGCCTTGAAGGTCACAGCCTCATAGTCCAGGCCGTAGTTGCTCGGGTCGTCGAACACTGGCGACTGGTGTGGCTTGATCATCGTGTTTGCGACCATTCTTCCCAGCATGACTCTGCCTCCTTAGATACCGAATGCTTTCTTGATTGTTGCGATGTACTCCTCGTCGGTCGATTGCGCGCGAGGCTCTAAGAACACCTGGGCGTCGTAGCCGGCGGTGTACCGCAGCCGGTCGGTTCCGTCCGTTGCGGCCTGGTAAATCACTTCAGCCACGACCGAAGGCGGGGCAGCCCTTTTCTCGTCGGATACAGTCGCCTCAATCCCTTTGAGCATGGCTCCGATCATCGGTTGGTACTCGACCATGCTCTCGATGTTTTGGAAGTCGAAGGAGCGACCGGCGAAGTCCGTGGCAATGGTGCCCGGTTCGATGATTTTGGCTCTGCAACCGATCGCGGACAGCTCAAATGCGAGCGACTCGGTGATTCCTTCCACGGCGAACTTGGTGCCATGGTAGAGCGCGCCGAGCGGAAACGTCGCTTTCCCACCAACGGAGGATACATTGATCAGCGTGCCTTCTCCTCGTTTCCGAAAGTGAGGGAGGACCGCCCGCGTCACATCGAGCAGGCCGATGACATTCGTGTTGAACTGACGAACGATGTTGTCGCGCGGGAATGCCTCGAGCGGTCCGTAGGCTCCGTAGCCTGCGTTGTTCACCAAGACGTCGATACCGCCGAGTCGCTCGATGCCCTGATGCACGGCGCTTTTGATGGACGCCAGATCAGTGACATCCAAACGGCAGACCAACGTGTTCTGGAGTCGGTTCAGTTCCTTCTCTTTGTCGGGTGACCTCATGGTGGCGACGACGTTCCACCCCTTTTCTTGGAAGTAGAGTGCGGTCGCCCGACCGATGCCCGAGCTGGCTCCTGTGATCATTACTGTCTTCGCCATGTCCAGTTCCTTTCTGGTTCGTGACCTCATCGCGAACTACCCGCGACTGCCTCATCCCCGATGGCTGGGATCCACACGGCGTGATCGACCGAGCCGAAGTTCGACAACCGCTGAGCAACCATCAAGCCCTCACGCGTCTTCTGCGGCTCCACCTCGTTGACCCAAACGACAACCACAGCGAGGTCGCCGTCGTAGAGGCCGTGGCGCATGAAGAAGGTCTCGGCATCAGGATTATCCTCAATTCCTCAATATCCAGCATCGGTCATCGACAGCTTCCTTCGTTCGATGTACGCCGAACGCCATGGACGATTCTGATGAGAAGTCGCCCTGGTTGACCATCGACGCGAAGGATTATGAAGCGCACATGGGGCATCCGAGCGTCGGACAGCTCCAGGCTCTCAGCGGAGTTTTGCGCGCGATCCTCGAGCGGGATCGACCGTCATCGTTGACCGTCCTTGGGTGCGCTACGGGCAATGGGTTTGAACACATCGATCCGTCTGCAACCACCAAGGTTGTCGGCGTGGACATCAACCCAGACTACCTGACGATTGCGAACAAGCGCCATGAGCACCTCCAAGGGGTGGTGACGTGGATGTTGGGAGATCTTGGTTCGGTCGAGCTCCCCCAACGCACCTTTGATCATATTCATGCGGGGCTGATTTTCGAATACGTCGACGCTTCCGCGATTCTACCCAAGATCGCAACTTGGCTTGTTCGAGGAGGAAGGTTTTCGGTGGTCTTGCAACATCCTTCAGAGAAACTCGGAGCCGTCAGCACAAGTCCTGCCGCCGAGAGGCTCAAGGTGTTGGGCTTGATCCTTCGCCACATTGCGCCTTCCCGGTTCATTCAAGCCGCGCAAGCGTCCAGACTCCATTGGCTGAACTCGGAGAGGGTGGAGCTCCCGGATTCGAAGAAGTTGGAAGTTCTCGAGTTCGTGCGAAAAGACTGAGTTGTTTCGCGACTTCAAGATCGACCCGATCATTTCGCGCCCATCTTTGCGCCCAGATACACGCTGCACACTTCGACCGCGATTGTCTGCGTGAGGTCGGCTTCCCAAAGCTGGTAGACCGAGACTGTGTTAGAAGCGCGTCATGAGTTCTAGGGGTATCGTCTATCCTTGGCTCGTGACGATTCTGGTCGCGGGGTGCGGGGCATCTCCGGGCGGACCGGTGGCGAACACGAAGGGCACTCGAGGTTCGGTGCGCGCTGTCTCAGCAGCGTCATCGGTGCCGGCGCTCGACGATGCGCTTCGGTCTGTGGTGTCTCTGATCGATGGGCGCGTCGCGGTGGCGGTGGTGGACGTTGAAGACGATCGCCAGACCACGGTGCGTGGCGACGAACCGATGCCTCAGCACAGCACGTTTAAGCTGTGGTTGGCGGTGGCTGCCGCCGATTTGGTCGAGCGGGGTGAAGCAAGGTGGGACGACAAGGTTCGTGTTAGGCCCAGCGACTTGGTCTTCTCTTACCAACCGATAGCGGAGAAAGTTGGACCCAACGGCCGTGCCTTCATGCTGGCCGAACTTGTCCGTTGGATGCTGGTTCTTAGCGACAATCCGTCCGCGGACGCGGTGATCCGACATCTCGGCGGAACCGACGCAGTGGAGAGCGCGCTGCATCGCCTGGCGGTGCACGGCGTGCGAATCAGGAGCACCGAAGCCGTTCACCAGGAGCAAGCCTCTCGCCTCCGCGAGCGATTCCAGGGGCTTGCTCCGGCCGATGCGCAAGCCCGTGTACGACGCGCGGTGGCTCGCGACCCCAATCCAGCCACGGCTCTCGGAGTGGCAGAGGGATTGGCTCGATTGGCTCGGGGAGAACTTCTTGGCGAAGACGCCACGCGTCGTATTCTCACGCTGCTGAAGGAGTGCAAGACTGGTCTTGATCGCCTTCGCGCCGGCTTGCCTTCGAGCTGGGCGCTCGCTCACAAAACGGGAACTGGATCCGAAATCGCAGGCGTGAGCCTCGGCACCAACGATATCGGCATACTGACCTCGCCCAGCGGACAGCGCTTCGCCGTTGCGGTGTTCGTTGCCGGCACGACCGCGTCGGCTGAGGATCGAGCTCGGGTGATCGCCAACACGGCTCGGGCGGTGGTGGAGCACGCAGAGAAGTGACAGTGGGACAGTGGGGATTGTCCCCAATTCAAATTCAGTCGTTGTGGCCGGGTAGGCGCTGCACCAGGGCGGCTGCGTCTTCGAGTCGAGGCCTTGGTTGGGGCGGGAAGGGTGGTGCTCCGCCGAGGACTTGCGCGCACCAGTAGGTGGTCCGTTGTTTGAGCGCCTCGAGCCATTCGGTTGCGTCGGCGCGGCTGTCCCCCGGGCTGTATGAGGCGATGGCAGCGTCAATCTCGGAGGCCCATGGATGGCCTTCGGGTCCGAACACGCCTGACTCCTCGGCCCTCTCTTCGGCTCGTTCCAGTAGCCACGCTGCCTCAGCGATCCACTGCGCTGCGTTGTTATCGGCCCTGTTGCGAGTCGCGAGCACGGCACCGTGCACGAGTCGCGCGGCTGCCTCGCTGATCCAGATGTCGCCGTAGTTCACCGCCCAGCCCCACCCGTCCTTTTTGGCTGCGGCGAGACGCAGCGTCTCGGCAGCTGCCGCCCACTCGCCTGCCATCATCTGCTTGAGACCGTCGATCCACATGAACCGTGCTGCCTCGAGGAGGCGTTTCTGGTAGCAGCCTTCGAGGTTTTGCTCCGCCATGCGCCGAACGTCGGGGTTTCCGAATGTGAGCGCGTGGCCGAGGTAGAGCTCGCATTCGAAGAGCGTGTTTTCGAGAAGCTTGTGCACGTTCATGTGAAAACCGCCGAGCTGGGCCCACCACCGTCCGCCGTCGAGCCGAGGATGCTGCTCGCAGAGCTCCCGCAGCTGGCGAAGCGAAGCGCCCATCCGGTCGCACGTGTCGCGATTGCCTAGCTCTCCTCGCTCCCACTGCTCCCACACGTCGACTAGGTCGTGAAGCATGCGGCTTGCGGCGTCCCGGGCTCGTTGCTGCTCTCGCATGAAGGCGTCGACGTCGAATCCATCTGGTGGTTCGTTGCCTTCGACGACGAACGTGATTTCCAGACGAACGATCCCCACCGCGGCGTCGTTCCAATCGGCTGTGCTCACCGCGACAAACTCGACCCGGTAGGCGGCGTCTCGGTGCGGGTCGAAACGCACCTCGCCGGCGAAGGCGCCGTCGTCGGAGAAGCGAACGCCGGGCGGGAGCCGCACCAGTGTGGGGCACTGCATGAACCCTCCTCCGCTCGGCGGGTCCATGTTCGCGGGATGGTGTACCGAGTCTCCGACGCGGACGATGCCGAGATCGACTGCGCGCCGCGTCACCTTGAGCTCGTTGCGCGCCGCGCAGCGGTAGTGCTCGCTGTAGAGCTCCACGCACGACCAGCTTCGGGGGCAACAGTGGCAACAGTGGCATCGCCCGTCGCGATAGCCAGCGCTGCCGGGCTGCGTTGTTCCGTCTACGCAGCCGAGCTGCGCCCCAATCGTTGCCACCCCGCCATTCGGCTCGGGCTCAGACCGCACCTCCGTCTCGTCCGGGCCCGGCGGGAGCTCAGCGAGGGCATCCATCCGGCGGGCGATTCTCAAGTCTTCGCGGGTGGCCTCCCGGCAGTAGCGGGCATCGTCCACCGGGACATAGATAAGCGCATGGTCGGCCTCGAGTGCCACCTGATATGGAGCTTCCTTTCCAGCTGGCCAGTGATCTTCGCGGTAGCGCAGCGCGATGACCCTTCCGAGCTTCCAGCCACCCGGCCCGAGATTGCACATGACGGCAGTACCGACGTCGAAACGGAAGTCCGATTTCATCTCCCCCAGCCTAGACGACATGAGTCTAGGGGACACAAAGCAGGGGCGTCACGCGGCCTGTCTGTGCGAGTTCGCTCATCGCGACTTCTTCGCGATCGACTTGTTTTCGGCCATCGCAGCCGGCGCGGCTTCCAGGTCACCATCGACAGCGATGCGCAGGCTTGGCTCGACGGGCCTCATCCGGCCTTGCCTTAGAGATACGTAGTTCCCCGTCGTTGGGAGGCTCGAGAAACGATCAGTGCGCCGTGGCGAGGTCGGTTCGGCACTTCGACACTCGAAGGAAGTGCACTACACTGAAACGCATGGGCATCCGGGCAAAAATGCATGAGCTTGTGGACGAGCTGTCTGAGGAGGACCTTAGAGAGCTCCACCGGGCCGCGGAGGCGCGTCGAGCCAAAGTGTTGCGAGCCCCTGAATCGCGCTCCTTCTTGGAGATGGCTCGTCAGTACATCGGGGTGGGGCGAAGTGGCCTCTCTGATTTGGCAACCAACCCTTTCCACATGGAGGGGTTTGGTGAATGAATCCCGTCATCCCCCGATGAAAAAGTACGCCGACACACCGATGTCGTTCGCCGATGCTTGTCTGGTGCGCATGACTGAGCTCCATGACGATGCGGTGATTGCTACGCTCGACAGCGACTTTCGTGTGTATCGCCGGAACGGCGAGCCGCAAATCGCGATCGTCATACCGTAACTCCGAAAGATTTGCGAGACAGCCCAGAGGTCGCCCCTTACTACCGACTCAGCGGGACTCCGAGTTTTGTCGTCAATTGACGACTGGTTCGCGCGATCTACTTGGGTCCTACTGAGGCGCCGAACCAGCCATTGGCTTGATTGTCAGGATTGTCCAGTCGGGTGGCGTTGTGGTTGTTTCTGGTGCCGGTTTGTGAGCCGAAGAAAAGAAAGGCGTTTCCTTCATCCGTAGCGCCGCTGTCTTGTTCTCTCGCGCCGACGACGAGGTCTGCGTAGCCATCGCCGTCGAGGTCTCCCGCGCTCGCTACCGAGACGCCGAACGTGCCGCCTTCCTGATTGTCAGGATTGTCCAGTCGGGTGGGGGTGTCGCTTTCTCGAATACCGTTTTGCGAGCCGAAGAAGAGAAAGGCGTTTCCTTCGTCCGTGGCGCCGTAGTCCTGCGACAGTGCGCCGACGATGAGGTCCGTGTACCCATCGCGGTTGATGTCTCCCGCGCCTGCCACCGAGACGCCGAACGTGCCGCCTTCCTGATTGTCAGGATTGTCCAGTCGGATGGAGGTGTCGCTTTCTCGAATACCGTTTTGTGAGCCGAAGAAGAGAAAGGCGTTTCCTTCGTTGTTGGCTCCGTTGTCTTGCCGCATTGCACCGACAACGAGGTCTGCGTATCCGTCGCCGCTGAGGTCTCCTGCGCCCGCCACTGAGGTGCCAAACAATCCGCTTGCTTGATTGTCGGGATTGTCTAGCCGGATGGGGGTGTCGCTTTCCCGAATACCGTTTTGTGAGCCGAAGAAGAGAAAGGCGTTTCCTTCGTTGTTCGCGCCGCTGTCTTGTGCACTCGCTCCGACGATGAGGTCCACGTATCCATCGCCGTTGAGGTCTCCCGCGCCTGCGACCGAGGCGCCAAACAATCCACTTGCTTGATTGTCGGGATTGTCCAGTCGGGTGGGGATGTCGCTTTCTCGAATGCCGTTTTGTGAGCCGAAGAAGACAAACACATTCCCTTCGTCCATGGCTCCGTTGTCTTGCCGCATTGCGCCGACGACAAGGTCTGCGTATCCATCGCCGTTGAGGTCTCCCGCGCCTGCGACCGAGGCGCCAAACAATCCACTTGCTTGATTGTCAGGATTGTCCAGCCGGATGGGGATGTCACTTTCTCGAATACCGTTTTGTGAGCCGAAGAAGACAAACACGCTCCCTTCGTTGAACGCGCCGCTGTCTTGTTCACTCGCTCCGACGACGAGGTCCGCGTATCCATCGCCGTTGAGGTCTCCCGCGCTCGCCACCGAGATGCCAAACCTGCCGTCTTCCTGATTGTCGGGATTGTCCAACCGGCGGGGGATGTCGCTTTCGCTCACGCAGTTTTGTGAACCGAAGAAGAGAAACGCGTTCCCTTCCGAAGCAGCGCCGTTTTCTTGTTCGTCCGCCCCGACGACGAGATCTGCGTAACCATCGCCGTTGTAGTCGCTCGGGAGGCGCCCCACGTCGAGGTAGCGTGTTTCAGACCAGGCCCTGCATGTGTCGTCTTCTTCGCACGCTCGGACGCGCCAGAAGTACCGGGTGCCGACGGGCGCGTCGGTACTCACTGGCAGCTTCGTGTTCAGCGTGTGCGTGGTTTCGGTCTCCTGCACATCCGCTTCGGGTGTGGGGAAGGTGCATTGGCGGAAGTCGTCGATCTCGCAATCGTCGTCCACCTGGAGCTGGTAGTAAGCGGCGCCCTCGACAGAGTTCCACATGAACTTCGGGCGCAACGGGGCGCCGACGCCTTCATCCGGCGCATGAAGGCTGCCGGTTGTGTACCCGTTGGGAGGAAAGCGCGCGAAACCATCCTCGTTCGTCGATGCCCCTGACGAGGGCACTGTTGAGGGCATCGGCGAGGAAGCGGTATCGGCGACGCACATCCCGTCTGCGTTTGGGGTCTCTCCCTCCATGCACGTCAAGCATACGCCGTTTTCGTCTACACCTTGCCCCGCCAGACAGCATGCGCCGCGCGCCGTCGCCACGCGCCCGTCCGGACACTTGACGTCCGCGCATCCAACCAGCATCCACGCGCCGAACACGAGCCCGCACGTCCCCATGGCACTGATGTTCATTTTCCCCCCGGAACCTCGCGATGATGGGCACACTTCGCGCCACCTTATCGGGCATCGACCCCGCGAATCGCGCGAAACGCTACCCGGCATCGTGCACCGTGTAGTAGAGGTATTCAACCTCCGGAGCGATTTTGCAGAGCGATTTTTTGCGAGCCCGAAAGGACGTGGCCGGCAACGCTTGACGGGGGGCGGATCTCGGCGTTCCCAACTCCCCGATCCCCGAACGAATCCTCATCAGTACACCGAGCTTCCAAACTGGTCGTCGTCCACTCCGTTTGGGTTGACAATCTCTTGGTCGGTGTTGGCGTTCGTTTCGAGCGGGCCGAAGTAGATGTCGATGCGTCCGGTGTTGGCAAAGGCCGGTCGGCTCAACACCAGATCGGAATACCCGTCTCCGTTGACGTCTCCTGCATTCGAAACCGAACGACCTCGGCTAAAATCCGTGTCGTCGGATGGAGGATAGGTGAAATTCGGGGTGGTAGGAAACTCGCCCTTTTGGCCGAGAAATACATACACCTCGCCAGTGAGGTCGGCCTTGATTCCCCGGCGAGGGGCGCTGGCCACGAGGTCGAAAATCCCGTCGCCGTTGAGGTCGCCTCGTGCCGAAATCGATTGGCCGAAGCGTTCAATGGAAGTCGGGTTGGGAAGCGTCAGCGTGATTCTCGTTGGCTGCGTTGGATCCGCAGCGCCGAAATAGACCTCCACGGCCCCCGCCTGCACTTGCCCATCGACGGGGTATCCAAACGCGCCCACCGCGTAGTCCGCGTATCCGTCTGCATTCATGTCGCCGCCTCCGGTGGCTGAGTCGCCGAAAAAAGCACTCTCTTGAATATCCGTCTCGAGTTCGAATGCGGGTGTTCCGCCGATTCCCTCAGCGTTGCCCAAGTAGACGAACGCGGCTCCAGCCTGTTCGACCTCTTTGTTTTGGCCTCGCGCGCCAACTACGACATCGGAATATCCGTCTCCGTTGATGTCTCCGATCGTCGAGATACTGGTCCCGAATTCGGCTTCTTCTAGGTTTCCGGGGCTATCGAGGGACACGCTCGGGGTATTGGCGGGGCCTTCCTCGGAACCATAGAACACATAGACGGCGCCTTCGGAATCCGCGCCATTGCTCTGCTTGTTTGCACCGACTGCGAAATCTCCGTATCCGTCCCCGTTGAGATCGCCGACGCTTGTGATCGCGTGACCGAACGCTCCGCTTTGTTCGAGAGGATTCTGAATGTTTAGACTTGCGTCGTCGGGCAGGCCTGAAGGGGAGCCGAGAAAAAGGTAGACTTCGCCCTGATTGGAAACGGTCAAGTCTTGTCGGCTCACGCCGATCACCGCGTCGGAGCACCCGTCTCCGTTCACATCGCCCACGCTCGAAACTTCGTCTCCAAAAAAACCAGATCCTTGATTGAGTGGGTTCTCGTAGCCGGCTGGTGCCGAAGCAGCGACGCCCGCGGCACCTCCAAAAAAGACAAATACCTTGCCCTCTTTGTCGTTCATCCCGTCCATTTGCTCAGACTCTGCGTTCGGAGCTCCCACGAGCACGTCCGAATATCCGTCGCAGTTGTAGTCGCCTCCCAAACGGCCGACGTCGAGATAGCGGGTTTCGGTCCATCCCGAGCACGTGTCTTCATTGCATGCGCGGACCCGCCAGAAATATCGGCGACCCACCGGCGCATTCAGAGAGACTTCGAGACTTTCGTCCAAAGTAAACGATACCGGATCGTTTTCCGAGGTCGCGCCCACGTCGATGCGCCGATCGATTTCGGGGCTCGGAAACGCGCAATCGCGAAACGTTGCAAGCCCACATTCGTCGTCGAGCTGTAGCTCGTAATGAGAGGCTTCGGAAACCGGTTCCCACATGAACTTGGGCCTCAGCGGATGAAACTCCGCGGCGCTATCCGGCGCATGGACGCTACCGGTTTGAAAGCCGTTCCATGGATAGCGGGCGACCACTCTGGCGGGCGCGTTTCCGACATCGCTCGGACGTACGCACCTGCCGCTGCCGTCGTCTTGGGTGCCTTCGGCGCATACGCAAGCTCTGTCCTCGGTTTCGACGCGACCTTCCGGACACGCGGGATCTGAGCAAGCAGACAAAAGAACGAAGGCACTAGGCGCCCAGACGAATCGCCCGATCTGGGCTCCCAAGCGTCTGAGATGCTCGCGTCGGACTTCCGCGTTGGTGATGCGGAAGTCTCGATGGACAAAACGGCTGATTACGTGAACCAGCTGACCCACGTAAACGACGCGGTGAAGACGAGGCATACACCGATATCGGTCTGGCTCATCTCAAGTTGCGTATTAAGTGAAAAAAGTTCGATAAGTGCGAACTGTCGCCGAATGCCCCTTGGTCCACGGCATCCAGATGACACGCATCGCTTAGGTCCGGCGTATGACGCTCGGGAGTCAGCGAGATTTTGTGCGAAAAAACTCCCACATGATTTCGGCGGTCTCCAGGTCGTGGCTTTGCTTGCCGATCACCGACTCGAACAAAAGCCCATATTCGTGCTTAATGCTGGGCTCGCCATGCCCCCCGCGAACCACGCGATACCCGGCGACGATCACTTCGCCGTCATCGTCGGCATAGGTGGCGCGTCGCACCTCGGTCCGAACAAGCTCGCCGCGCACGACTCGGTCAATGGTTTGCTCGTCGGCCGAGTCCTCAAGACCATTGCGCTCGACCCAAAAAGCGATGCTTTCGTCGAAAGACTGCACGTCACCGCGTTCATTGGGCATCGCGCCGCCCTCGAAAGGCAGCACAGGGTCGGCGTCGCCATTCATGAACAGAACGGGCACTGCCTCCTGCGCGTCGTCACACTCATTGTCGTCGTCATCAGGCATGGCTGCAGCGATCACCGCGGTGGCGGCAATGGTCCCCGGAGATTCGAGCGCCATGCGCAGTGAAATATGACCGCCATTAGAATGACCGGTGAAGTACACGCGGTTCCGATCTGCCAGTCCGCTCTGCACCAACGTGTCGACGAGCGACCGGAGCGCCGCGACGTCGTCGGTTTCCGGGCTTGACGTATTTTTGGCGCGGCAGTCGTTCCACCCCTGCTGACCCGTAGTCCCGACAGCGCCGTCCACAAACGCGATCGCCACCTGTTCGCGCTCACCGATGACCAACCACTCCGACAGTGGTGATGTTGCCCCGTCACCGATGGATGCATTCGCGCTGCTCCCGTTGCCATGCAGTACGATCACCAAGGGCGCGGGGCGCGCGACTTGTTGATCTGGGACGTACACATGAGCGGTTCGCTCTCCTTCGAGCGAAGGGAATGTGAAATCCAGGTTGAGGCCTTCCGCGAGATCGAGGTCGGTCCCGCCGTCGAGTGCCGTATCGGTCCCGCCGCCGCTGTCCGAAGCATTCCCCGAGCGGATGTTATCGCCGCAGGCGGTGACCAACATGGAGAAAAACAAATATGTGCAGAGAAACAAATGTCTCCAGAGCAGATGCGACATTGCGCCAGATCGCCGCATGTCGGTAAGGGAATGTCGTGCGGGCTTCATCGTTCCATCTTTCTTCGAAACCTCTGACTCTCAGTATGCCGAGACTATCGCGGCGTTGCCCGAAGGAAAGATCGGGGACGGGGAAAGAAATTTCCCGGACCTAAGCAGACAGACCTCGGAAGAAAATTGGAAGCCATGGGCGACAGAGCCGAGCTCCACGCACTGATCGACGAGCTTCCTGAGGAGGAGGTTCCGCGAGCAAAGCGTGCTTTGGGTCCGTTCTCATCGAACTTTGTGGCTGTTCCAGTTGTCTCCCGTGGCTTTGGTGTTCTGAGCTTCGCTGATTTGATCTGGGCGCGCATGAATCGATTGGTGGCGAAGTACCAGCCTCTCACTCGCCTGAACTATCGGAACCTGGACGGCCACTTCGCGTGGTCGATCCAAGGCAGGAGCCCATCGCGGTAGTCTCGCACGCTGGGATCTGTGCGGAGGCAGGCCGAACGCAAGAGCTAGGGCCTATCCCTACCGCGATCTAACTCCCAATTCCCAATTCCCTCGCAGCGATTCGGGCTCAATCACCTGGCCAGGCTAGCGACCGCGGAAGACTTTGTCCCCCTTGCGCGAGACAAAGTCTTCCGCAAGCTGAGGGCGAAAGGTAGGGAGTCCGAATGCCCAACTCGATACTGGTCCGAGAAGACGTCCGAAGAATCAGGTGCAATCTCAACCTGTCGCAGGAGGAGCTGAGCCAACTGTTGGACGTCAGTCCTGACACCGTCAAGAAGTGGGAGAGCGGCGCGCGGAAGTGCAGCGGGCCAGCTCGCCTTTTGATGCAGCTCCTGAATCGGAGCCCGAACGTCCTGTCGTTGCTCGACGAGGAGCCATCTTCTCTTCCATCGTGCCAAGCGGTCGACGGCTCGCCTGAGTGGTTCCTGTTTCAGCGGCTTCTCGGGATAATCGAATACTTCGGGCGAGGCGTTGAGGAGTTCGCGGAAGTCGCCGACGAGGAACGCCTCACGCCCGAGTGGTTGCGGGAGCAGGAGTGTGCTGGTCTTCTGAAGCCCCACGACCGCAACTACGAGATCAAGGAGCCGACAGCGATTGCCGTGCGGCGGTTCCGGGTGACGACCTGGTTCTACTGGGTGAACGCGCAAGGTTTTCGGGACTCTCGAAAAATCCCTCCCCTGGACCCCAAGCAACTTGAGACTTATGCGCGGCTCAACGCACTCGGTATCGAGCCCTGCCGGGCACAAACGATGGAGTCCACGCGTTCCGAGGAGGTTGAGGCGGCTGAGCGCGCGCGAGAAGAGCGCCTCGCAAAGGTAGTCGCAGCAGCGCACCACAGTGGGAAACGGTAAGTGCAATCGGTGTAACAATTGGTGACACGCGCCCTATTTCAAAGTAGCGAAATATTGAGCGCTCCCGACAAGTGCAAAGGTTGGAGAGCGTTCCTGCAGAGTTGCGATCGATGGCGTGTAACTTACGTACTTTTCTGAGCAACCCAACTATTTCGTAGACTTGAATACCCGGTGCGTGTCAACGGGGACCAGATGAGATGAGGTTAAAACGGCGCGGTTGATCTCGCCACCTAGCTCATTCGCCTACCAAAGCTGAACTTCAACAACACCTAGTTCGGCGGCCGCGACACCATCACAACTCGAGCCGCTCGCAAGGTAGGTGGCGTTCTCTAGAATGTGGAGGCTGGTCCAAGTTTTGCGACTGGGTTCCGCTATCTCACTTGAGCCTGTGTGGAAGCTACGGATCCAGCGGTTTCAGCAGGTCGGCCCTCGGCGCGACACCTCAAAGGGCCGCGACAAGTCGCTGAAACCGGCTGTCTCGCCACAGCTTGGGAAGTTGGGCATCAGTGGTAGTGGTCATCGCGTCATAGAGCTGTTGGAGGGGACGATCGATGACCCGTGGACGGAGCTTGGTCGCGATCTCTCTGAACCGGTTTGCGCAAGAGAGGTTTTCCAGCCGAACGGCGATTTCCGCGTGTGCGAGCACGTGGACGAATGATCGGATCTGCGGTTCGCCAAAGCGACCAATGAGCTCATCGTAGACAGGCGCTGCCATTCGAGACACTCCCTGGGTTCGCCCAATTCGGCAGCGCGCTACGACGCGGACGTACTCGTCGTTGATCTGCGCTGGCACGAGTCCATCGGCTGCGATGTACTTTCGGAGTTCACGAGCCTTGGGGGGTTCATTGTAGAAGTTGTCGAATCCCTCGTGCGCGGTCTCAAGGTCGGCCACGCGGGCGGATATCTCCAGCGCAAGGTCGCTCTCGGGCAGATACGAGAGACCGCCAACAAGGTTCAGGAAGTCGTGTGCGTGCTTCTTCCGATCTAGGTCTGCATTCGCCGAGTAGTTTGCGTAGCGGAGCCCGACCTCACCGCGAGCCGACTCACCGGCGGATTGCCACACATGTTCGGCGACCAAGCGAATATTGTCCCGGACCCGCACATCCTGGCGAGGATCGCAGTAGTGACCGACCGACGAGCGCAGTAGTGCGGCGGCAAGGTCATCAGGCAAACGGCGGATGCTTGCGGCGATGGCCGGCACATCCGCAGCGGAGAGGGTCTGTTCGCGGAGGTTGCGGAGTAACCTGCCGACCTCCAATACCTCACCCTCTGGTTCTGGAAGGATGACTTCGCGGACACAGGTTTCGCACCAAGAAATCAGCTGCAGGCCGGTGAGCTGAGCGTGGTTCGGATGGGCAGCGCTGGCCCAGTTCCTCATTTCGCGAATATAGTCGAGATGTTTGTAGCCGATGTCTGTCAGCATCCCGCATTTGAGGGCGCCGCGAACTAGCGCGGCGTCGGACAGCGAGCGTAGGTCATCCTCGTCCTTGTAGTCGAGTCGTTGCAGGGTATCCGGCACGGCGGTGTCGAAGAAGTAGGCTAGATCAAAGCGTGCGATTCGTCCCCGCAGTCGGACAACAACCTCATCCCAGATGAAGTTCAGGGCAGCGTCGAAGAGTCCGGCGCCGCACGCCGCGACAAACTTCGAGATGTACATGGCCTCGCCCCGCCGATCCTCATCAATGTTGTGGACGAGATCCGGTAAGTTGCGGAAGACCTTGAAGCGCTCATCCGGAGTCGTGAGGACGCCCTTGGACGGCAAGCCGAGATCCTCCAGAAATCCCGTGAGGCCATCGGAGAACTTGTCGATCGCGTTGGTCGCTGGTCGAACGATTGCGGTTTCTGTCTTCTTGTCCCTATTCGCCACCTCACCCCCGATCGCGTTCGAAGACGAGGAAGATGTTACCAGGTAAACGCGGGTTGACACGACGTCCTTGTAGGCTGTGGACGCAGACAGATTGTGACTCCGTACGGGGTCGCCCTTGCTCCGTTCGGCCGGCTATTTCTCAAGGATTTGGGTATTTCTTGTGCGTTCGCTGATGTTAACGCGCGGCTCCTGTTTCGAAAGTAGCAGGCCTTCTGGGTCCATGCGGAACGATACGAACGAATCAAGCGCCGGAGTTCGATGGTTTCTTCGAACACCAGTTGTCTGCGCGAGGTCGTCTTCCCAAAGCCGATAGACCGATGCTGTGTTGGAAGCGCCCGGTGAATTTTCGAGGTTATTTCTCCCTTGCTTGTGACGATTGGATCGCAGAATGCGGTGCGCTCCGAGATCAACTTCACTTGACTAAACAACCCAAGTTGACCGTGTGAACAAGTCTACGTATTTGGTCAAGTTGCGTAGGCACCTTGCCTGCAGCGAAGTAACATGTCGAACGTGGCAGGTCCGGTAACAACCATTACGTTGGCTTAGTTCCACTCACAGCAGCGAGACGATATCCTCGCATACAGGAAGCGTATCTCCATCCATCCCCTCGACCGTCGGCTTGAGCCGGCTCTGATAGCGCTCGCCCGTTCGGGCTTGCCTCCGCTGCCGGCTGAACTCGAGGTGACCGACGTGCTGTGGGGCGGTGCTCCGACTCCCGAGGTCGCCAAAGTGTCGCTTCAGGACGACGGCACACTTCGACTGGAGGCGCAGCCCCCGTATCGGGCAGCGATCATTTCGGACCCCGCGGAGTGGGACAGCTCCGTCTTTCGGTGTACGGCGATTGATCATGGTCCGCTCGTTGTGAAAACAGGGCATTCGTCCATCCTTCGACAGACGTACGGATCAACGTGCAGCACCACCGCGGTACTTCACGGTTACGAATGGAGAGCCACGACAAATGAAGCGCCAGTGTTGTGGGTGGCGCCACTCACTTTCTGGACTCGGAAACTGCCGATCTTTCTCGAGTTTTCCAAACACAATGCGCGCGTCGTCGCCGATCACGATGTCGACGTTGGGTTGTGGCGATTCGGGGGACCCAACGGTGAGATCTTCCTCGTTCCCAACGAGGAGCGCTGGTACATCGCTTTCGAAGCGAAAGAACCCGAAGGCCCCGATTCTGATCATGTGCATCTCACCCGAAGCGTGCTCGGGTTTCTTTTTGGCGAGCCAGTGAACGTTGGCGTATTCCGGCCCCTTGACGATCGAGGGGTGCGTCCTGGTCTTGTGCATCTGGGACTGAACCAACATTGCGGGCATCGTCCTTCTTGCCAACCACCCGCGCTGCCCATGGAATGTGAGCCAACCTGGACTGCGCGGTTCGTTGAGGGGTTGCTTCGTCTTGCCGCACAAGGCTTCAGCGACCCGCTTATTCGCGCTATCCACATGTACTTCGCGGCGATTGAAGGCTTCGTCGAATTGAATTTACTCAGCGTTTGGGTGGCGGCTGAGTCGTTCGCGAAACAGGGCATCAAAGCGAACGTTTTTCCCGACGAGCTGGAACGCCGAATCGCCAACCACGACGAATGGGTCAGTTGGGTCCGGCGCCACCAAGAAGAAATAGAAACGCTCGCCGTTCCCGGGATGGGGTCGCGTCTAGTCGATCGCGTGATTAGCTCCGAGAACGACCGACCAACTCCTGTGGAACGTGTCTTCAGCGCTTTGAAATTGCCCTGGACACCCGAAATGGAGGATGCGCAGAAGGCTCGACATGAAGTTGCCCACGAGGGGACTCTTCCTGGCGAAGAACGAGATTGGGACCGTGATCGGGCTCGCGTCGGCCTCGTGAAGACAATGCTCACGGCGCTCCTCGGCAAAGCAAGCAGGTATGAGGGACCCATCGCGGATAGGTCCCGAACTTGCTTCAAGATTGCAGGCAGCGACAAGCCCAAGTGGTGGCAAGCCGTTCAGCTCGACAATGATGAGGTTCATGAGGGCGCGGGCGTCGCGGAGTCCACAGAGCGATGGTTGGCTGAGCTGAGGCGCCTCGAGTCCGAGGCACAAGATAAGTCTTCGAACGGCTCTGCGGACCGGCCGGAAACTCCGGAATAGTCGCGTAGCCGAGCGTCTCGACGAGCTCCTCCGCGCGGCCTCTACTGCATGATTTCGTCACGTCTAACGACGAAAGAGCTTGGTCCTCTCGCCCGATTCAAGAAGTGCGTTGTCGGGCCACCCGAAGCCGCACACCGCGTTTGGGGCTGATGAGACACCGTCGCTCATGCAATACCGTAGCAAAATACTACGGTATTCACATAGCCGGGTCGGTTCCATGACAATACCGTAGTATTATGCTACGGTATTGCGATGCCGGGGCGAGTTTGGGAACGTGCGCTCGAGGTGGCGGCCGACCAGCACGGGTTCGTCACCTTTGAGGATGTGCGCGGGCTAGGGGCCGACCCGGCGCTTCTGCGCCAGTGGCATCAGCGAGGCAAGGTCGAACGCGTTGGCCACGGTATCTATCGCTTTCCCCACGTTCCGGCGACGCCTCTCGATCCCTACATGCTTGCGAGCCTATGGCCCGCGGGCAGGGGAGTGCTGAGCCATGATACCGCCCTCGAGCTTCATGAGCTGTGCGACATCAATCCGGCGAAGATCCACATCACTCTTCCGACGGACTACTGGCCTCGGCGCAAGGGTGGTGACCGATATATCGTGCACCACGAGCAGCTCGCGAATGCGGATGTTACGTGGCACGAAGGCATTCGTATCGTCACGCCCGCTGTCGCGATCCGGCAAGCTGTCGCGACGCGTGTGCCGACCCAGCTCGTGCGACAGGCGATCAACAACGCGCGGCGTCTCGGACTCGTCCGGGGCCTTGTGCTAGACGATCTTGCTCGCCCTCTGAAGGTCGGAGCATGACCAACCATCCACTCGATCGACTCGGCCCGCGGGGCAAGCGACCCACGACCGTCAGGGCCATTGAAACCTGGATTCAGCAAGCGGAAAGCAAAGTCGGCGTGGGTGCTGCGCGCCTCGGGTGGATGGTGGCATCGGGCGTCGTGATCGCGGCGCTGCAGCGAAAGCGCTATCATGACGGACTCCCGCGCTTCTTGATCAAGGGTGGCACGTACCTAGAGCTGCGTTTCGGTTTGCGCGCGCGAGCGACCAAAGACGTGGACACGTTGTTCCGCGGCAACTTCGACGACTTTGTCGAGGTGCTCGACGAGGCTCTCGCCGATCCTTTCGGCGACATCACGTTCCGGCGCACCGAGCCGAAGGTGATCGATGTGCCCGGGCGGCTCGTCAAGCCTCGACGACTCGATGTGCTTCTTCAGCTTCGCGGGCGTACGTGGCGGCGTATCGCGATCGAGGTCTCTGCAGATGAAGGGAGCGCGGGGACCCACGCGGATCTCATTCCAGCTCCATCCCTCGCGCACTTCGGGTTGACGACCTCGCCGACGGCGGCAGGCATCGTCATTGACTACCAGGTTGCCCAGAAACTCCACGCGTGCACCGACCCGCATACGGACGAGCGACGGAACGACAGGGTGCGCGACGTGGTCGACCTGCATCTACTCAAGTCAGCTTTCTACGATCAGGATGAGCTCGATTCGCTCGCTGCGGCGTGCCGTGATGTGTTCACTGTGCGTGCTCGCGAAGCGGAGCGAACGGGTGAAATCGAAGCCCGCCCTTGGCCACCGATCCTGGTTGCCCATCCACATTGGCACGCTGACTACCGAACCTATGCAGAGGCAGTCGGTATTGGGCTCACACTTGACGAGGCCATCGAGCAGCTTGCGGCGTGGGTGGAGGAGATCGATCAGCACGGTGAATACGACCCATGATTGGGAACGCCACTTTCCCGTGTTCGGATACGATCGCGTGCGCTCGCGCTGACCGAATGGTACCCATGCATCTGATTGGCCATGCCGGATGAGAACGACATCGACTGGGAAAAGGTCGAGGAGGTGGCGCTTGCGCTCTTGTCCCTGACACTCCACGACCACTGTCGCGTGTGGAAGGGGCTCGACTGGGACTTGATGGATCACCTCCACAAGCGCGGCTGGATTCTCGATCCCAAAGGCAAGGCCAAGTCCGTTGTGATCACCGAGGAGGGTCGAGCCCTGGCACAGACCTTCTTCGAGAAGCACTTCGTGAGATGACTTCACGGACACGGCGCCGTTGACTCACCTCCGGCTAGGAGGATCGTCTCGTAGATCAGAATACGATCGCATTGATGCACATCAGGTGTAGCTCATGAAAACAGTGATTGAACCGATTCGAGACCATGCGGCGTATGAGAGAGCTCTGAAAGAAGTCGAAGAGCTCTGGGATGCACCAGAAGGAACGTCGGACGGAGATCGTCTGGAAGTCCTTACGATTCTGGTCCGAGATTACGAGGAGCGCCGATACTGGTCGGAAATCCCTGAGAATCCGGTCGCGGCGATTTTGCATGCCATGGATCGCCTCGAACTAAGCCGTAAGGATCTCGAACCGATGCTCGGAAGCCGAGGGCGTGTGTCCGAGGTGCTCAACGGAACGCGCGGGCTCAGCTTGGAGATGATTCGCCGTCTTCATCGGGAGCTCCGAATACCGCTCGAAAGTTTGATCGCGGATGACTCACAGAGCGCCGCTTAGCTTTGCCACGCGCGCTACCAGGCGTGTGGGAGAACCTTAGCTTCTTGCAGCGGCTCTTGTTGGGTGCGCACTAAACTCCTGCACTTTTCTGAGCAGTTCAATGATTTCATATTGTTCGGGATACGGTGCGTGGCACTGCGTCCAAATGCACTAATTAAAGAACAACTTCTGGAGCTAGGGTCCGAAAAGAGATGCATGAGACGCCCTGCGGCTTGCACGCGCGGTGAAGCGCGATGACAGTGTATTGTTCGGTTCCGCTTTGTTCGGATGGTTCGATCATTGTGTGTTGCTGCTCCGTGCCTTCGGTTTTGCGGGTGCCGTCGACGAGAGTGTCGCGCGTCGGCTCGAGATGGTGTTGATCATGAGTCTTTGGGCGCGCTTGTTCGGCAAGTGGGGTGCGTTGGGCACGCGAGGCGAAGTCGTACGTGCGGAGACACGACGGGCGCTTTTCTACCGTGGAGAGGCTGCGGTGAAACGTGGAGATTTGAACGAAGCGGAGGCTGCGTTCGAGCGGATTCTCAAGAGCAACCCGAGCGATGGCTTGGCTCACTTCAATCTCGGTTCGGTCTTCGTTGTCCGTTCCCGCGGGGCCATAGCCGCGGGGAATATGGAGAAGGCGGAGCGAGAGGCGGAGCAGGCGTTGCTCCACTTCGACGCGGCGCTCGATGGAAGCCCCACGGGGCCGGACCTCGCCCTCTTGGCTTCGAGTCGTATCCTCGTACGACTGGGCCGTCCACAATCGGCTCAGAAGCGCTTGAATCGTTTTCTTCAGAGCAACCAAGGGACCTCTGAGCAACACGCCGAAGCGCAACAACTCCTCATAGAAGCAAACCACTGCGCTCGGTATGTGCAGGGTACCAGCGCGGTTTCGCCGTATATCGAACTCGCGAGGTCCGAATCGGAGCACAGTCAGGAACGCGTCATATCGTTGCATCTCGGAATAGAGCTTCTCGAAGCTTTCTTGCGCGATGAGCCGAACAATTGGTCAGCCCATTGGTTCATCGGAAAGGCGCACCAGGCGCTCGGAAACCATGACGCGTCGATCGATGCATTTGAGGCAGCCTACCGAATCCATCCGGACAATCCGGATGTCGGCCGAGAACTCGCCATCGAGGCTTTGGAGCTTGGCCGTTTCGAACGCGCGGTCGTTGTTGCGAAAGCAGCGATGGCTCGGTCACCGCATGACCCCGGACTCGGAGCGAATCTGGCGCTTGCACTACTGTTGTCTGGTGATGTGTTGTCGGCGGCCGCTGAGATCGAGGCAGCGCACGCAGCGGATCTGGAGGATGTAATTACTCGTCGACTCCGAGCGATGATCCTAGACGTGCGAGATGGGCGGCGAAGCCGACCCACGAACATCCGAGATGTACACGCGATGCTAAGCGCATAACGTCAATGGCGCTGTTCCGCCCGGGCCCAGTGTGACTCACCGATACGGTCTATCTGTGGCGATGCAGCGACGGTGTGGAGCCGGGTCTTTAGATAAGCAAAGCGATTTCATGAAGATCTAAGCCGGCCCGCTTTGTGCTCATGTGTCGAGGCATGCTGAGCACAAAGCAGGTTCACAGGTTTGGACCGCTCGTCGCAATTGCTCTACTATCGTTGCCTTCGAGCGATGTGCGCGCGGAGGGTCGCTTTTCGTCTTTCGAGCTTCGGGGGCGACTGCCGGCCAGTACGCTGCGTCTATCGCGGCCCGTGGAGGAACCGCAGTTTCGGGCAGATGGCTTGGACAGTGCGTTTTACTTCGGCCTCGGTATGGAGATGCGCGCGTTCGCGGAGAGCGGGCACGGATTGTTCGCAAACGTGGAGTATCGATGCGACGTCTTGCTGAGCGAGATCATAAGCAACGAGAACCACAGCGTCGACACGTCGATGACGGTGGGTCACCTGGGCTACGCGCGCCGTTTTGTATTCCGCCGCCACCCGAACTCAAGATTCTTTTTTGCGATCACGCCGCATATCGGTGCGAGCATTGGCGTGCAAAGAATGAAGTCCAACTCGCGTGGCGATATCGATCTCAACACTGCCGTACTCGGAGCGCGCAGCGGGGTAGACTTCGATTTTCACCACGGTCGATTCATCTTTGGATGGGGCCTCTCGTACGAGTTTCTGACCCAAACCAATGGACCGCTCGACCAGTCTCACTACATCTCCACCAACTTCGTCCCCTACACCCGCCTCGGTATTTCATTCGAGTGAGGGGGCGCCGCTCTCGTTTTGAAGGATCAACGAGGCGCTCGACGGTGTGTCGCGGTCGTTCGTCGGTCTCTCCAGGCCGTTCGTCGTTTAGGAACGGCGTCGATGGATTGGGTCTCCTACTCTCGAAGTATGAATCGGGTAGGGTTTGGGTTTTGGGTGGGGTTTGGCTGCGTTGGAATCGCCGCATGTACGTTGTCTTCTGCGGAATCAGACATCATCGTCGATGAGGAGCGGGTCGACGGGGAGCAGGTCGATGGAGAGAAGAGCGTAGAAATAGATGACGCCGTCGACGGCGGGCATCGGGAAGGACTACACGCCTTCGTTCATCAAGAGGGAACCCGAATCGTGGCTCCCGATGGGACGGCAGTGGATATTCGAGGCGTAAATCTCGGAGGAGGGTTTCTCTGGGAGGGGTGGATGTTTGGAGGCGGTGTTCTGCATTCAGAGACGGATCTATATCGCCGCCTCGCAGAGACTAGAGCGCTAGGAGAGGACGGGGCAGCGGATTTCCGAGCACGAGTCGACCTCGATTGGACCACGGCCGACGACCTCCGCCGTGTCGCGGAGCTCGGCTTCAATACGGTTCGAATTCCCTTCAACCACACCGTGATCGATGATCCAGTTCGCTTCGCGCGGCTCGATCGCATCGTGGATGAGTGCGAGGCGCAGGGGTTGTACGTAGTTCTCGACCTTCATGCGGCGCCACGATCCCAGAATACCGTGGGCGTGATTTCGGATTGGAATTGGGGGGAGCGAACGCTTTGGGATTGGTCCACGTGGGAAGATAGCAAGCGCCGAACTGCGCGGCTTTGGCAGAAAGTTGCATCCCGCTATCGCATGCGCGGTCACATCCTTGGATATGACCTGCTCAATGAACCGGATACGACGTCGCTTGGGCTTACGCCGCTCAATCGACATCTTCTTCCGGAGATCTACGACGCAATCATTGTTGCGATTCGCCGCGTTGATCCGTACCACATGGTCATTCTCGAAGGAGACGAGTTCGCAACGGATTTTCGCCGATTGACTGAACCGCGCGATCGCAACATGGCGTACCAGTTTCATATGTACCGCTGGACCGTCGACGATGCGAACTACGACGAGGCGGTTGCCGAGTGGTCCGCGATCGCCCAGACCCAGCAGGTTCCAATGTTCGGCGGCGAGTTTGGAGCCGATCGCGACTCCGAAATCCGGCGGCAGCGCCTTGCTATCGAAGCGGATCGCGCGCTGAGCGGTTGGGTGCTTTGGTCTTGGAAATCCGCCGACGTACAGGAAGGGGAGTGGCAGGGAACACCGAGCTCTGAGATCGAGCACGGAATCTATGAAATACCCATCGATGAACCTTGGCGATCCACCATTCGTTGGGCATCCGGAGAAGCGGGTGCGGCAAAGCCATCGTCGGCGAACGTGCGGGCAGGCGCGGCGGCATTTGTCGAAGCGATGAAATTCGAAAACACGATCGAAAATGGCGCCCTCATTCAGGCTTTGTTCTGATGCGATGGCGCAAGAAAAGCTTGTTTCAACGATGATCAAAGTCGGCGGTGCTTCCTACACGGCAGCGCTCTAGTTTTTAGCGCCCTGTTTTTCGACGAATGACTGCATAGAAACGACGAACGACAGTCACCGTGCGTCGTTTTGCGCGGTACAATGTGTTGACTCGCGATGCGGCTTCGCATGCATCCTTTGGCGGTCTACGCCTTGATTTGGTTCGCTTTTGGCGGCTTGGCGCTGGCGCTGCATGCGCCGATGTACGAATACCAAGGCTCGCCGGTGATCATGATTGTCGATCACTACGACTGGGCCTTGCTTGGTTTTCTTGTTTCCTGTTTTCTCCGCCACATTGCCCACCGCCCCACTATTCTAGGCCTCGGCTGGATTCAACGTGTTCTTCTCGGTATCGGCGTGGCAGCCGCACTTACGTTGTTGTGGGTCGCCCTAGATGTGCTCATCGGGATGTTCATTCTTCGCCGGCATTTCGAGACGCTGCCAGTGGAGTTCATCATCGGATACCTGCTTTATATGTTCGTAATTCAGGTCGCCGTCTATTCGATAGAGCTTGTGCTTGCTCTTGATACGCGAGAGAAACAAGCGCAGGAGCAAAAACGTTTGGCAGAGAACGCGGCTATCCGAGCGCAGCTCGAGATGCTGCAGTTCCAGCTGCAACCCCACTTTCTCTTCAATACCCTTAGTGCGATATCCGGGCTTATTTCAAGCGCGCCTGAGCAGGCGCAAGAGGCTATCGTGGAGCTTTCCGAACTGTTGCGTGCCTCAGTGAGCGGCGCCCACACCATCGAAGTGCCGCTACGCGAAGAGCTTGCGATTGCGAAAGTCTACCTGCGCATTCAGCAGCGACGATTCCCACACCTAAACCCAAGCTTCGCCATCGAAAAGGAACTCGAAGAGACCCACATTGCGCCCTTCACGCTACAGCCGTTGCTCGAAAACGCCATTCAGCATGGCACCCCGAGTTCTGAAGGTGCGCTCAGACTCTCCGTGCTTGCGCGACGTGACGACGACACGCATTGGTCGCTCAGCGTGGTCAACTCCGGTGCCCTAGGGGCGCCGCGTATACGAGGAGTAGGTCTACGCAATCTCCGATCGCGTCTTGCAACAACCTATGGCGATGCGCACGACTTTTGTATGGAAGAACTGGAAGGCAACGTCCATGCAAGGATCCGAATCCGATATGAAGCGCTGGCGCACCCTTCTCGTTGATGACGAACCGCTCGCTCGCAGGCGATTGCGGGAACTGCTGTGCGCGTATGCACACGTGGAGATCGTTGGCGAGGCTTCAGACACCCAGCAGGCTTCCGAAGCGATGGCCGAGCATCACCCTGACCTTCTCTTTTTGGATATTCAGATGCCGCGAGAAACCGGTCTCGAGTTCGTCACGCGCCTGAGGATCGATGCCGTCGTGGTTTTCGTCACCGCGTTCGACGAGTACGCGCTACGCGCCTTCGAAGTCAATGCCCTCGACTACCTTCTCAAGCCGGTTTCCCCAACTCGCCTCGCCGAATCTATGCGTCGCCTCGGCTCAACGCGTCCTGCACATACGGCTGAACCAAGCGACCTCGTCAAAGTCTGCGATGGCGCACGCCTGCGCATTGTTTCTCTTGCAGATATTGTCTGGATTGCCGCAGACCGAGACTATAGCAACGTCCATCTAAAGAGCGGCGAGATCGTGTTTAGCGACAACTCACTCGCCGAGTGGAAACGCCGTCTCCAGAAGAGCTCGTTCATCCAGCTGCGCCGAAACGCGTTGGCTGCGATTTCGCAACTGCACAGCATTGAACGAACATCCGGCGGCGTGTTTGACGCTGTGTTGCAAAACAAGCACCGACTACGCATCGGCCGCGCATACATCAAGGACGTTCGGGCACGCTTTTCATCCTGAGCCCCCCCAGTTCACCGAAGCGCGCTAGCGCGTGTCGTTCCTTGCGCGCTCAGGGAACGCGTTCGGACGTAGCGCGAAGGCGATGAGCGCTGCGACTTTTATGCATTCGAGAACGATGTACCATCGATGCAAGGAGCTCGGCTTCGGCGTTTTCCCGGCGATGACTTGCAGGGCGCGGGCGTCGAGAGGCGGCGGAGTCGACGACGACTCATGTGCAACCGGCCGTGTCTGTCAACGAACTGAAATCGCGCCGGCATGCGGTGGCGGTTTCGTCTGTCCCGATGTGTGCGGAGTGGGGGCATGGCTGTGCCTTGTACCGATCGACGCGGGGACGCGCTGAGGTACGCAACAGATCGGCGACGAACACATCGCGATTGGGATGCTGGCCGACCAAGCCAGTGCTGGGGTGCATGCCGATGGGTTCATGGAGCCCGCCGCCCTGGCCAGGTTTCACTCGGGGTACCGAGCGCGTGTGATACAGGGCCCGAGTTATCGCGCGGTTATGTGGGCGTGCCTCGAGCACGATCCATCGCTTAGTCCATCCGAACTCGCGCGCCAAACGTATGGATGCTTCGAAACTGCTCGGCTGACAAAGCGCGACTTCAACCTCGCGCGCTCTCTGATCGACTGAGCGACCGGTTACCGCGGGATATCGCGTTGCGCAGCCGTTTGAGAAACACATCCTGCGATGCCTCTGACAAACCGACCAGCATCGCCGTGAAGCTGCACGACTCCGAAACTCTCCGAGGCTTGTTGGCTGTTTGGTTGCGGGTTTTCTGTTTTTGGGTGGTAGCCGCTTTCATCAGCGGGTACGACAGACCCGACGCCTCGGGCGAACTTAGGGGTCTGATGCACCAGGGGCATGAGCTTTTGACGCGCATCGGCAAATGCAAGTCTCGGTAATTGTTGTTTTGTGTCGCCCCGAGCGCGCGTTCGATATCTGGCACGCCTTTCGCTTCTCTCACGTCGCACGTTGCGACCCAAGGGTGTGGTCAGTTGCCCGGAGCCAACCATATGAGAGAAGCGTCGATGTTCAGCAAACCTACGTCTCACCCATCGAATATGTCTCACCCATCGAAACGCGCGCTGGCGGCTTTTTGCGCAAGCCTTTGCGCGATGTGGCTGGGTGGTTGTTCCGGTGAACTCAGTTCGTCACTGAACGATGGAGGTTCTTCGAGCGCGCAACAAGAAGCGGAGTCTATTGAATCGAACCGTATCGACGCGGGTGGATCCGATGCTGGGGTTTCGGTGAACGACGCTTCGGTTGCCGAAAACGCCGCGGCCGACGCATCCACGACGGTCGCACCGGACGCGACTGTCGGAACACCCGCCGAACCTGCAACACCGCAGCCGAGTCCCCCTCGCGGTTGCGGATCGGTGGCGCACGGCGCGAGCGAAAGCCGCACTCGCTACGCATCAGCGACTGTTCCCCATGGTTCTACGTGCGTTTCGGAAACCCAAACGCGAACGTGCCAAGACGGAACATTCTCTGCCTGGACAGGCTCCTTCACCCACACGAGCTGCGAGACGCTTCAGCGCAACTGGTGCCGAGGGATTCCCGCCAGTGAAGGGGCGCCGCTCTCGTTTTGCAAGATCGAGATAGAGCGGTGTACGAATGGCAGCGTGAGCGCTTCTCAGAACCACAAAAACTACGGCGCCAATGTGACTGAAGTGTCGGAACACTGCGCGCGCGCGACGCAAGACTGCCTGGCGCTTTGTGGTCCGGGATCCCGCGCGGTCGGACTCAGCCATTGCCCGGGCGGGTTGTGCGCGTACGAGAGAAGCAACTAGGCCGCTAGCGCGTATCCTTCCTCGCGCGCTCAGGGAACGCGTTCGGACGTAGCGCATAGGCGATGAGTGCGGCGACTTTTATGCATTCGAGAACGATGTACCATCGATGCAGGGAGCTCGGCTCCGGCGTTTTCCCCGCGATGACTCGAAGGGCACGGGCGTCGAGAGGCGGCATGATGACGAGGCGCTGGACGGCAAAGAGCACCACTGCCCCTCCGACCATGGACATCGCGATCCAGCGCTTTGTCGAACCGGGCGTACCGGAACGCAGCGCTGTCGTGGCGAAGAGGATCAGCGCTACGCAGAGGCCTAGCTCCAGTGCGCCCAGCCATCGAAACTGCGCGCGCCCTACATCGAGCGCGACCTCCAGGGTCAGCGATTGCGCCTGAAATTTCGCTGGCGCGGCGATCAACGATCCGCCCAATACCGCGCCCGCCCATAGTGCCGCCGCCCCGCGCGCCCTTCGGTCGTTGTTCATCTGATTCAACCTCGATCGATCACTTGTTGTCTAATGGGCTGGCTTTGGTGCTCGCCGCCAATTACCGCTAGCCGCCAATTACGTTATGGATTGGGATCGGCATTTTGGGCATCCTCGACAAGGGGCCGTCCGCGGTAAGCAGAGCGGCTCCGACCACGACCGCTGTGGCAACGTAGAGGGCGTCGTATGCGCTGAGGTTGTGTCGGTAGCCCCACGCCCGATCCAAGAGTCCGCGGTGTGTCATCCTGCTGACCGGCATGTCCCGTAGGTCATCGACGGCGCTCCTGCTTCTCTTCTCGCTGATCTCTGCGCGTAGCGTCTTTCGTCTCAGCACGGCGAGCACTTCGGCGTCGAGCAGTTCGGGAGCGTAAAGTTTGTGTCCGCTGAGAAGCGGCGCCGATGCGTCACCCACCGGGGTGCGCAAGAGAAATTCCACCGCGACTGATGCATCCACAACGAGATTTGTCATCAACCCTCTTCATTTGATGCGCGAACCGCCTCCAAATCACCTGCGGCGGGACGTAGCCCCTTACTTCGCGGACGCCGGCGCCAACGCTCAAAGAACTCACGTCGTGCTACTTCCTCACGCAGCATCTGCAGCACAAAATCGCGTACGCTTCGCCCTTCTGCCTCGGCAAGCGCCCGTAGTTGGTCGTGCAAATCTTCTGGGATATTTTTTATCTGAAGGTTGCTCACAGGAAGATAATAGCATGCTTAGGGCATGCTGCCGGCCCCGAAGACAGGCTCTTGTTGGGCGCGCACCAAACTCTTGCACTTTTCTGAGCAGTTCAATGATTTCATATTGTTCGGGATACGGTGCGTGGCACCGCGTCACTAGCCACGAACCCAGCGCACTGCATCCGCTTCATTGGCGCGAGGAAAATGCCGAATCTCGATCTCGGGTCAACGCACAGCGGGAGACCGGCGCAAGATTTGCGTGAGTCTCCTGCTGTGCGTGCATTTTTTTGCGCCATCTCGCGGTTGGTTTTCCTGTTCGCAACGCAGAAAGTCTACGGGCCGGTGCATTGGGACATGGCGTTCGTTGGCTCGGTTTGTGCGTGGCTTCGATGCTGCTGCATCGTGATTTGAGAGGAGGGCACACCGTGAACAACATCAAACACATTCTTTGCGCCGTCGATTTTTCTGAGATGTCTGGAGGCGCGCTGCGCTACGCCATCGGTTTGGCGGAGCGTTTGGAAGCGAGCATCACCGTGCTCAACGTATATGAAGTGCCGGGCGATGCGATGCCGGGCGGACCGTTCATTCCTGATGAGAAGTGGGAGACGTGGTTGCCTGAACGCGTACGCACCGCGCTCGACGAATGGCTTGCGAGCTATACGGCCGACACCCAGGTCTCTATTGTACCGAAGTCGGTTCCGGGGGTGCCCTACGTAGAGATTCCTCAGGCCGCCAAAGACATCGACGCGCAACTGATCGTCATTGGAACCCATGGCCGCACGGGGCTCGCGCATATGCTGCTTGGCAGCGTTGCAGAACGCGTGGTGCGCACGTCGGAGGTGCCTGTGCTGACGATTCGCAGGCCACAGTGAGCGAGATCTCACCGGGCCTGCTCAAAGCACGGCGATTTCATTCGTACGAATGCGTTCCGCGGATGGGGTAGTTGTTTTTTGGATCGCGAATCCAGCGAAGTCCGGAGACTAGTGTTTTGAGGTCTGGTCGGACGAATGGGTTGTTGGAAAGGTCGACGACTTGGAGCGTTCCATGTTCGTTGATGACGAATAGGCCTGGTTCGGCGAAGGGGTGGTCTGTTTCTTGGGGCGATCTCGGGTCGGAGATGTAGAGCCCCAGGTTTTTCATCTGGTCACGGGAGAGGCTGTGGTGGAGCGGGAAGTTGACGGCGAGCTTTTCGCGGTGGCCGGCGAGTTGCTCAGCGCTGTCTCCGGAGACCGCGGCTACGTCGACACCGATCTCGGCGAGCTCTTGCACAAACGGCTCGAGCTCGTTGAGGTAGCGAGTGCACATCGGGCAGTGTCGTCCGCGGTAGACGACGACCATCATCCAGTCGCAATTGCTGTTCGGTTTGGAGAGGTCGCGCACGCTTCCGTTTGCGTCTGGCACCGCGAGTGTCGGAAACGCGGCGCCGGCCTGGATTTTGTAGGTCGTCATGGAGCCTTTTTGTCGTCCAAGGTTTATATTGTCAACTAGTATACTTTTTGTAACCTACTAGGGAGACACGATGAGAGCACGCATCGACAAGGATCGACAGGGGAGGAAGGCCGTGGTGGACGCGTGCGCCGAGCCATGCGCGATCGAGCGCGGAATGCGTATACTCGGAAGCAAGTGGACGGGTTCAATCCTCTGGCATCTCAAGGACGACCCTGTCCGCTTCAATGATCTTTCGCGCATGGTGGGCGGCGCGAGCAAGAAGATGATCTCGGATCGATTGAGGCATCTCGAAGACCACGGTCTCATCGAGCGCGCCGTGCTGGACACCAAGCCTGTCGGCGTGACCTACGTGATCACCAAGAAAGGTGCGACTGCGCTCGATTTTCTGGAGCAGTTGCGCGCGTGGACGGAAACGCTCGAGAAGTCTGAGCGCCGAAAGGCAGCTAGGACACGAAGTAAAAGATAGGTGACAAAAAGCTCTCCGCGTGACGGGTGAATCGAGTCCCGCTTGCGTTCTCGATGGTGCTCGCTAGCTTGCGCGAGTGCCGTTTTTTGTGCACGCAAGATGCTGAAAAAAAAAGACAGCCATCTACGCCGCACGAGAGAATTTGTTTCAAGGTCATTCCGAGCTTAGCAAGCTGCGACCGCAGCTCGGGGAGACGGCGCGTATTCGTGGATTTCACGTGCTGAAAAAAAACTGCGCGACGCTGGTCCGGAACGCTCTGAAAGCCGGCGGTTTCAAGTTCGCAACCAGCCTAGTTCCGCGCAGCTCTCCGGATTTTTTTCCCTCCATCAACAACACCGCGGCTTTCCCGCACCCGATGGAGCGAATCCTCAACTGGATGTCCAAGAATCCTAGAAATGGTTCACAACAGGTGACTCCATTGTCCGATTTGCAGCGCCCCGAGCGAGACCCATGACGAGAGTTCTGAACAGCGAACGGCTTTTGCTTCGAGAGTGGACCGAACGGGACTACGAGCCGTTCGCCGAGCTGACGAGGGCATGTGCTCTACAAGTTGGAGAACGGCCGCGATAGAAAGGCTATATGAGCGTCATTGGCTGGGGTTTGGGTTCGCTAGACTTGGCCGGGTGAGGAACTCTTGGTCGGTCAGCGATTCAAGAAACGCCACGAGCGCATCGATTTCTTCGTCGGTTGCTCGAAATCCTCGAACAAGGCCTGATTTGAGGGGGCTCGTACGTCCGTCTCCCGCAAACGGTCCCGTCGTTAGATGGCGCCCCCCGTTTGCGTAGTGCGCGATCACTTCGCGCAATGTCTGCATGCTTCCGTCGTGCATGTAGGGCGCTGTCACCGCTACGTTTCGGAGGCTTGGTGGCCGGAACAGTCCGCGATGCTCGTTTCGAAATGTGAGTTCGAAGAGACCCTGATCGTGCGCGGGATAGCTGCCCTCGCCGTCCACGTTGTAGAGCCCGGTGTTGAAGAAGGTTACCGTTCGCTCGTCTCGGTTGGCGTCGTGGTATGCGTTGGTCAAGAGGGAGCCGCCGTGACAGTGGAAGCATTCAAAACGATGGTCCGAAAAAAGACTGCGACCTCGCTTTTGCTTTTCCGTGAGCGCGTTTTTGTCGCCTCGCAGCGCGCGATCAAAGGGGCTGCTGCCGCTCACCATGGTTCGACAAAAGCTTGCCAACGCGAAGATCACCTGGTTGAGCGTAATTTTGCCTTCTGTTTCGGGAAACGCGTCAAAAAACATCGCTTGATATTCGGCGTCTTGCTCGAATCGAGCGAGGACTGAAGCGCGAACGCCGTCCGTGAGGCCTAGTTCGATGGGGTTGTCGCTCGTGAGGGGTACATGAATCTGGTCTTCCAACGTCAACAGCCCATCGCTCGCCCAAGTCAAGGTGGAGAGGTAGGCTACGTTGCTGAGCCCTTGGCTGTTGCGGGTGAGCGTTTCCCCTGTTGAGCCTACGGAGCGGGGCAGTGCTTCGGCGAACGCGCGTTGTTGTTGATGGCAGCTCGCGCAGGATTGCGTTTCGTTGGCGGACAAACTCGTGTCGTAGAAAAGATGGCGACCGAGGCGTATCTTCTCCGGAGTCGGGAGATTGTACGGAGGAATCTCCGGAAGCTGGAAGTGAGGAGGTAGCTTCAGGAGCTGACGAAGCGCAGCCTCTGGCTCTTCTTTCGCGGAGACCCTTTCTTCTTGTAGAACACCCGCGTCGGTTGCTTCGTCTCGAGCTTCGACCCGCTCAACATCCGTGCAGCCGGCGACGCTGCCCAGGGATACGACGAGTGTCGCGATCCACAGCGCTCTGCGATTCGAAGAGCGAACGTTCACAGGACACCGATTCGCAAGCCACTGGTTCGCAAGCCACTGGTTCGTAGGAAACTGGCTCGTAGGAAATTGAGGATCTTCGCCGGACAACTTTGCGCTACGGCTGAATGTAGAATACCTCGTTGAGGCTGGCATTTGCGGTGCCTTCCTGCGCATCCAAGCCGAAGCTCGCAAAGATCGAAGCACAGTCTTCCTGTGAAGGGGAGGAATGACACTCGAGCCCAAGGTCTTCGCCGATGACCGCAAAGTTGGAGTCATATACGGGAGCTGAGAAGTCGAGGCCTTCGACGATGCGTTCGATGTTGAGCGCCACCGTCTCGGTGTCTAGATCGCTCACCTCTAGGTCGACTTGTGGGGTGTTGATAAGCCCGCAGGCGTCTTGGTTTTCGAGGGCGAGCTCCCCCTGAGCTCCACAATCGCGGCTGCCGATATGAATGTACCCGTCGCCGATATCGGCATTCTGCTCCACGGTCACGTTCAGAACGAAGTGGCGGTAGCCCGATGCCCAGGACCAGTACATTTCGTTCATCGGCGAAGGTGCTTCCTCTTCTGTCCCGGCAGCGATCACCGCTTTCATGAGCGGTTGCGGAATGCCTACGTCGAACCTCACGCGTTTGACGCGCGTCTTCTCGGTGACGCCTCGCAGTGCCGCGTTGACCCGCGTCGTTCCTTCCGCGAACGCAATGGCGTTGCCCGAACAACTCCCCTCGGTGTTGCTGGTCAAATCGATAAGCGAGACGGCTCCGTTTTCGCTCTGGTATTGAAACTCGTTCTCGTCGAGAAGCACGGGGACCTCATCGCCTTGTTCATCTAGAAACGAAAGATTGCTCACGTAGAAGCGCAGGTCGCTGATACCAAGCGCAATATCTGAGCTCGGACCAAGCCCGGTCATCTGGTTTTCGCACGTGAGCTCGGTGTCGCCCGCCATCGCGCCAAAACTGAGCTCAAAGGTCTCCATGTCGCCGCTGCATGCTTCGAGGCATTCGTCGAGTATTTCGGCACACGCGTCTTCGTTCTCGTCATGGCCCACTGTGTGGCAGGTCGACACGCGCTCGCTCTTGCCATCATCTTTTTCATGGCATTTCACTACAATCTGGGCACACGCAGGAAGCTGCGGGCGCGCATCCCCAGCGGAGCCTTCTGACTCGGAAGGAGTGCTCGGTTCCTGTGTCGTGTTCACCGGCTGCGTTTCACTATTGCAGGCCCCGACGAAGGGAACGGCCCAAGCAAAGGAAATCCAAACAAGAGGATTACGACGGGGTATGTTGCTACATCGTGTCATGAACACGGTGCTAGCATTCCTCGACGAACACGCGATGCGGCAAGTTGTCGCAGGAGCCACCGCGGCTGCTGTGTCCTCGGTTGCTTCCGTCGCTAGCGGGCGTCGGCGCCGGTTGCGTAACCGAAGAGATCCAACCCCATGAGCAGGCACTGGCGTTGAGATAGATGCCACGTCGCTTTGTTGTTTTGCGGAGTCGGTTGGCCGTCAGGCCTTGTTACGCCCATCAAGTTGTTGATGAAGTCGTCGCCGGTGGTCGCGGTATTGATGTTGTGTGAACCTCCGAGCATATGAAATAGCTCGTGTACGGCGGTCGGGCCGAAAGACCACCCCGCGTCCAGTTCTTCGTAGGAGAAAGGGTTTGATTGCAGATTCACAGTCGCGAATCGAACCCCGCAATCGCGCGAAACATCAGAGGTGTTGCGTTTTATGTAAGCTTCGCGGGCGTCATCTTCTTGAATACGCTCCGGCAGGGTGACGTTCTGTTTTGTGAATTTAGGTCGAGGTTTTACGAGCAGTACTTGGGAAGAGAAGTCGTGATACGCGTCGTTCACTTCGTAGAGGCTGCCGAGGGCTTGGTTTTCGCCCCAGTTCGAAACCACTAGGCGCAAAGCCGGGTCAGTTTTTTCGAACGCATCGAGGATGGTGACGACGTCTCCTGGATCGCTGTTGCCCGAGCTTGCGTCAGAAATCGTGTACTCGTGGAAGAAGCGGATGGTGTCTTCAAAACCCGTATAGATCGATTCCATGATGGTGTTCATGCGAGGATGGTTCGCGCAATGGGAGGCTTGCTGTTTGAGCGCCACGGCGCACGTTTGTGCAACGTCGCGGATGGCTTGATCGGTCTCTTTGAGAAGATCCCATTCTGGCTCGCACGGTGCGTGGGCCTCGCCCTTTAGTGCATGAACGGTTGCAAACGGGATGGTCAAGGGCGCCGCAGTGTGGAGGGCAATGTTCCATCGTTGATGCTGCGGCAGGTACTTGATCTCCAGTCGATCGGCGTCGCGAATTGTCATGCGTGCTTGCAAATACATCACGCTTGCGGATGAGGAATCTTTGTTTTCGCGATAGCCAAGCACTGCAGCCACATCCGGGTCTTCCATGGCTACGTCGATTCCTTGCGGTTCGTCCGCGCGGAATACTCGAAATGTCCAATCGCTTGATCGTTCCTGTGTCGCAGCGAACTTCGGAGCGTCCACCAGCCGAACCCGAATCAGAGATTCGTTCGTGCCGAGAGGAATCAAGAGCGCGTCGTTACCACCGGTTGTTCCTGGCCAACGAGGTCGAATCAGTTTGTCGGCGCATAACCGAATGCCAGCGTGCAATGACGCTTTTTCGGAGACGGACCCCGCGGACCCGGCATCATCGACGGCAGTTGCGTGGCAAGCGGCAATTGCGCTCGCCCCTACCACACTCAGCTGAGCGACTTTCAAACGAGAGAGCATTCAAATATCTGAGTGCTCGGCAGCGCAATAAATGTGCTATTTTTTTTTTGAACCTAAAGGGAAAGGCACCTCGTCAGAGACCGGGCCATGGGGGAGGGACCGTGTTTGATAAAGTGACATCGAAGCTCGCCATCACCGTTCCGTGGATCGAGCTTCACCTGAGCTCGGACGGGATCCGGCGGAGAAACTGGCATTACAACGAGCCCTACATCGTTTCCTTCGCGGTCGACTCCCATGGAACTGCAGAGCCGAGGGTCGTGTTCAACATCAACGATTTCCCGAATGTGCAGCGAGGCGATCGCGTTGAGATGATCGGCGACGGACACCTCGTGTACGGTCCCGCCCAACCGGGCGAGTTTGTCGCGGTTTCTATTCTCTTGATGGAGAAAGACCAGGACGTGAGGGATTTGGGGGCGGCAATCGAAGAGGTCGCTTCTTCAGAAGCTACGGGTTTGGGGCTCAAGACGGTGCTGTCGGCGAACCCTTCAGCGGTCGTTGTGTCTCGGTTGCTTCAGTCGCTCGCGGACGTCGTCGCCAATCGACTGAAGAAGAATAGCGACGACCGGCTGCTTCGCATCGAAGGAACATTCTTGAGGGATTCGGGAACGCCGTACTCCATCAATAGGCTGTTCATTCGAAGGAACAGCTTTGCGGAAATCGCGGTCAAAGTGATCCCGCTGGAAAAATCGAACGGCCAAGGGACGTCGACGAGATTCCTCTGCATCGACTGATCGCGCGACTCGCTGAAGAGCTCGTCGCACCTGTTTGACAGGCGATGTCGCGATGCCCAAGTTTACGGGCGAATCAGAGTTCGTGTGCGATGGAAGATGTCATCCAATGAAGTACGCATGTGTGCCCTCGTTACTCGGAAACACGTTTGCTCGCTTCTTGTTGCTCGCAGTTGCGTTTTGGGTCTCGATGGTCGCGGGGTGCAGGTCAAAAAGCGCGAGCGACGATGCATCCTCGCAGAAGTATTGGGGCGTATCCACGCCGGTCGAGTCGGAGGTCAAGCCAGAGCACGCGGCGGTTGGCGAGCTCGAGGTCAAATGGGGCCAATCATGGTACGTCACGACCTGCGGTGCAGTGCTGGTCGCGCCCAATCTTTCGGTGACGCAGGCGCATTGCATCCAGACGCCGTTGGATGAGCAAGGCGCCGCGTCGGTTTCGTTTCGAGTCGTGTATTCCAAAGGAACGCCGACCGACGCTTCGTCTTTCGATGTCGACTATCAGTTTGTGAGTGCTCAGTTTGATGCACTGTGGTCAGAACGGGAGCATTTTCTACGCAAAGTCGAGGTTGAACTCAGCATGTTTCCGGCTCTGGATACCGCCTGTCGCGAGTTTTTTGGAGAGGACTGCGACGCGATGGGCGCACTGAGTTTTATTGCGATGCATCCTGGCGACGAATCCGTACGCGGTTTTACTCCTCGACTGAACCTACTCAGTGAAATCAATGGCCTTTCCGAGCGGCTCCCGCCGCACGATTTGGCGTTTTTGTTTCACGAACCTGTCTGTAAGACGCGCCCCGCGAAGCTCCCTGTGCCTTCGACATTGGCGCCAGTGGGAAATGTGGATCACGTCCGTGTCATTAGCCACGGGTTGGATCAGGACGGAGTGGCGGGGCTACGGCGAAATGCCGCAGCGACAGCGACTCCTTTGCAGGTTCGCGCGCAACCGGCGTCGACGATATTGCGGATCGCTCCCCGCGACCGACGTGAACGAATCTGCCCACGCGACAGTGGCTCGGCGGTGCTGTCCACCGAGGACCGGGTCTTCGGCACGATTGCAACCGTCTATTTTGAGAACGTCTCCCGGATACGAAACACCCAGGAGATTTGCGCATGGCCAGCTTTGGCGACCCGATTTTCAGGCCAGTTGCTTCGCTCGGTTCAAAGCGGGCGGGTCAAGGCATGTAAGCGCTTGCTCGAAAAGCCTCCGGCATGTGGCTGCGATTCGTCCGGCTATTCTCCGACGGAGTGGTGCAAGAGCCTATCGAACAACGTTCGAGGGCACTAGTTGCTTTGTCCGATTACCGAGTTCGAGTGAACTATCCGCTGGCTACCTGGAGCCCCGCACCGATGGGTTTCGAAACTACCTTCGCGAGAAGACAGAACGCGACGAACCAGAAGCTCTCGTTGAACGCGCGGACCTTCTGACGCTTACCGCGAGAGAAATGACCGTGCTCGTGGGAGGCCTCCGCGTGCTGGGCGCGACCCATGGAGCATCTTCCCACGGCGTCTGGACGGATCGGCCCGGAACGTTGAGCAACGACTTCTTTGTGCATCTCGTCGAAACAGATGTCGAATGGACACGCAGCAAAGATGGTCGGACGTTCACTGCCCGGCGACGCGGGTCGAAAGAAACCCTGCGTACCGCGACCGTCGTCGACTTGATATTCGGCTCGAACTTCCAGCTTCGCAGGCTCGCAGAAGCCTACGCCGCGAGCGATGCGCGCGAGCGATTTGTCAAAGAGTTCGTCCACGTCTGGCACAAAGTCATTCGTCTCGACCGATTCGATGTGCAGCGCCCGTCTGCACGGGTCGCTCGATCCTCGAAGCGACAAGATCAATGAAGAAGCTCACTTCGGCTCGTCCCGCATCCTGCCCTCCTGCCAATAGGCGGGAGGGCGGCCTCGTACGTGCTGCGCTCGCCCATCATCAAACCGAAACGGCTCAAGCTCTGATGCGACAAATTGCCTCGGCAGCCTCGACCGTTGAGCGGCCTAGGTCCGGGACATTTCTTTCCCCGTCCCCGATCTTTCCCCCGATCTTTCCGCCGCTGTGAGGGGCCGATCGGTTGTGGTGACTGGATTTCTGGTTCATGGTCAAGTTCTGTCGTGATTTGGTGGTTGAAGATCAAAACAGGTTGCCGCTTCCGTAACGCCGCGCGCTACTTCATGCTCGCGGCGTTCGCGGTTCTGTTGGTTGGTGGCACGGCGACGCTCTATGCCGAGCCGTCGCGTACGCGTGCGTTGAGGCGCGTCGAGAACGATATTGGAAAGCCCGAAGATTCTTCAAAGCATGACGATCGCTTGAGCGATCTAGAAGCGACTCTGCAATCTCGTATTGAACAAGCGACGCTTCACGATCCCTCGGAGCAAGCGCTTCAAGGATTCTATCGCGCCTTATCTCGAGCGAAGTCTGGAGAGGGGCAAGCGAGAATCTTGGTGTACGGAGCGTCTCACGTCGAGTGTGATCACTATGTTGGATACCTTCGGGACGCGTTGCAGAAACGGTTTGGAGACGCCGGGCATGGTTTCGTCAAGGCGGCGTGGCCGAGCAAGGAGAACCCTTACTGGCAATGGGGGGTGCAAGTTCGCCGGGGCACCGGGTGGATGCCTCTGCGTCTTGGCCGCGACCGCACCCGGCCCGATTACTACGGGCTCACCGGGGTCGTGTTCGAAGCGCACGAACGCGGCGCCGTGGCGGAGGTGCAGACTTCAGATTGGGGCGTCGGACAACGCGCGAGCGCCCTGTCGGCATGGTTCCAATATCAGCCGGGCGGCGGAGTGCTCGAGATGCACATCGATGGAACGCTCGTTCGCAAGATTTCGACGGCATCCAAGCGCAGTCGCGCAGGCTACTTCACGGTGCGTCTCAAAGACGGGCCGCATCGGATTCAACTTCGCGCGCGGCGAGGTCAATCCGTGCGTCTCTATGGAGCCACGCTCGAGCGAGATACGCCGGGGGTCATCGTGGACAACGTGGCGCTCGGGGGCAGCAAGATCCATCAGCAGCTGAAGTGGTTAGACCCGGTGTATTCGAGCCACCTCCAGCATCGAAAGCCTGACTTGGTCATCGTCGCGTACGGCGGCAACGAAGCAAACGACTTCGAGGTGCCGCTCAATACCTACGCGCGCCGCGCATACACCGTGGTGAAACGAATCAAGCGAGTCCTTCCTAACGCCTCTTGCCTTGTCGTCGGCCCGCTCGACAAGCCTCTATTGCGACAGAGTGGGAGCGGACAGGAGCACTGGGCGCATCGGGCTCGAACCACTTCGATCGCCCGTATTCAGCGCACGCTGGCCGAAGATCTTGGATGCGCGTTCTTCGATGGGATCTCGCTTATGGGGGGGCGCCTATCCATGCTGGATTGGGTTCAGAACGATCCACCATTGGCTCGGCCCGACCACGTCCACCTCTCCGCCCGCGGATACCGCTTGCTCGGGCAGGCGCTACTGACCGCCTTGTTGAAGGGGCATCGCGGCGCCGCGCAGCGCGAGTGACGCCTCACACTTCAAACTTCCCCACCGCTGCTTCGCAGCCTTCCCAGTTGATTCGAATGTTGTTGGCATCGAGCAAGAGCTCTTCGGGCTCCAGAAGTTCGGCCATTCCGGTCCACTCTCGTGGCCCGTAGAAATCGCCCGACTTTGCCGTGGGGTCTGCGCAGCCGCGAATGATGCCCAGTGCGCCGTCTTCGGCAGACTGGGCGTTATTCATAAACTCGTGGTTGATATCCATGCCTCCTACGGCGGCGGACGTTGCCGCGAGCCCCGTCCATGACAGCCCAGGGTGCGCCACCAGGGCCTTCACGTTGGTGATTCCTTTTGCGTCCAAACGGGCTTTGAGCCCGTAGGTGAAGGTGCAGTTGGCGAGCTTTGACTGATGGTAGCGCTCCCATCGGGGCCCTCCGAATTGGGCGACGTCCTCGGGCGTTCCGTCGCCGCCCAGGCTGCCACTGTTCTTTCCGAAGTAGCGCGGATCGTGGTCTGTCCCCAACCGGGCGTTCGAGCTGTGGTTCACCACGCGCCCGTCCTCGCTTTTCCGGAGAAGCAGGTAGAGCTCCTTGGTAAGGAGGAAGGGGGCGATGCTGTTGGTTTGCATTTGCACGTCGTAGCCATCCTTCGTTGCCTGTTCCGGGAAGGCCATCACCGCGGCGTTGTTGCAGAGCACGTCGAGCCGCTCAAATCTGCTGGAGATCTCTCGCGCGGCGTTTCGGACGCTGTCGAAGTCTTGCAGATCGCAAACGATCGATTCGAACCTTCCCGACTCGAACCTTCCCGACTCAAACCTTCCCGATTCGGACTGTCCTGGCGGTACCTCGGCCTGGAGCGTCTCGAAGGCATGTTGGGAACGAGAGCTCTCTCGATTCAGGAGTAGAACCGTGGCGCCCAGTTTGGCCAGTTCTCGCGCGCAGATGTAGCCGGTCCCGCTGGTCGTTCCCGTGATGGCCACGACCTTTCCGGTCATATCCTGAGTATGGTCGTTGATGACGCGGCTGAGGTATTTGGTTTTGATTTCGGCTTTGGTTGCGTGTTCCATGGACAACAAGCTAGCTACCGGCTCTTTCGCGTGCCTGCCCATTCCTGCAAAGAGCTTGCCCAATCCTCGCTGCGCGTTTCCGCTGAGTTATCCTTTCGCTAGCCTGTTATCTGAACGCAACCAGGGGCCGACGCATGTTGATTCGGGATTTGGCACAGCGCGTAGAACGAGTCTCGCGAGGAATCGAGGGTGATGCCGCGACGCTGTCGGGGCTACAGATCTATCGCACCTCTGAGCCTACGAAGATCGAGGCAATGATCTACGAGCCGGTCGTTTGCCTGATCGTCCAGGGCGAGAAGCAGACGACCATCGGGGAGAAGACCGTGTTGCTTCAACAGGGCCAATGCGTGGTGGTCGGGCACGACTTGCCCGTCCTCGCCCAAATCACGAAGGCATCATCTCGCAGGCCGTACTTGTCGTTGATCATTCGTCTCGACCTCGACCTGCTGCGAACGCTCGAAGAGGTGCTCGATGAATTCGAAGTGGAGAGTGCCGCGGTGCGCTCCCTTGAAGTCGCGGCGGTGAGCGAGCCCTTGACTGAGGTCATCGGTCGATACCTTGCGCTCGTAGAAGATCCGGTCGATGCTCGAGTGCTCCTTCCTTTGGTGAAGAAGGAGCTCCACTTCAGACTCTTGCGCTCCGAGTCAGGCGCGATGCTGCGTGCCCTGGCCAATCGCGAGAGCCACGCCAGCAACATTGGACGCGCCATTCGTCAGCTGCGGGAGCACTTTCGCGATACGCTGAATGTGACCGACCTAGCGAGATCTGTAGGCATGAGCCCGTCGTCCTTTCACAAACACTTCAAGTCGATGACGATGACCACGCCGCTACAATACCAAAAGGACCTGCGTCTCACGGAGGCGCGCCGCCTGCTGCGCGTCAGTGAAATTTCCATTTCTGGTGTCGCGTTCGAAGTCGGCTACGAGAGCCCATCGCAGTTTAGCCGCGAGTATTCGCGAAAGTTTGGTTCATCTCCTCGGGCGGATGCGCGGGTAGCGTGACCGCGGGTTCCGCCGATTTCTGAATCAAGGTTTGCCGAATCAAGGTTTGCCGAATCAAGGTTTGCCGAACGTCAGGGTTTGCCAAATCAAGAGTTGCCGAATGTCAGCGCGTATCGGAACATCGGCAATAATCATGGTCACGTCTCAACACCACCAAGTTCGGCTCTTTCTTCAGGGGCTTTTTTTCGCAGGCCTCACCGTCTTCGCGGGATGCGGCAGCGTCCCGCCTCGATCGAACGCGGGCGCCCCAGCTGCTGACCCGCCAGAATCGGTGCAGTATCAGCCGTGCGCAGGCAAAACTTGCGGCGAAACCTGCCGCGTTTGCCCGCCCGATGCCCGTGACTGCATGGAGACCCAGGAGTTAAAGCTATGCAACGCGCATGGGGAGTGCACGTCGAGTTCCGAAACGGGTTGCGAAGAGACCTCGCCGGATGACGAGAACGTTGGCGTTACCACCGGCGTTGTGGCGAGCCCGGATGACTCGACGCACCCGGGTGTTCCGGCGAGTCCGACGTCGAACTACGAACCATGCGCGGGCAAGCGTTGCGGTGAAGGATGCAAAGCCTGCGACCCCACCGACAACGACTGCTCCGAGACGGCGGTGGAGAAGTACTGCACTGCGGACGGAAGGTGCACGCCGAATGCCGCAGAAACGAACTGTCGCTAGAGCAGTGGCCTTTTGGCCTGACCGCGGCTGCCCTGCCTATCTACGCTGGGGGTCCTTCGGACCCGTACTGCGTCGAGACCTGTGCAGCTCCACGGACTTCGTCCGCTCCGCCTTGCACAGCTCCAGCCGCAACAACCTCCCCTGCTCGGCCAGCCGA
>JANQQS010000088.1 GCA_028284955.1 Myxococcota bacterium
CATCACGTTTCCGTGCCGCGCGACCTTGGGTTAGAGGCTTCCTTGGACGCGGTCGAGTGTCCGCGGCGCCTGCTGGCACCCAGACCCTCTGGCTGGGATCGTATCCCAGCCATTCACCCAAACTCCCCCGCCAGGAGGCGCGTGCTGTGTTACGTGATGTTGAACTGCCGGGGCCCCGCCGATTCACCCAAACTCCCCCGCCAGGAAGCACGTGACCTGGTTGCGTCGTGGTGGACTGCTGGGGTCGTATGCAGTCTTCTCCCACGGCTGACGCACAACTGGTTTCGTGGCGGTATGTGACCTGCTGACCTGGTGGTGTCCTGCGGCCGGACGGGGACTGAGTCGGTCCTCCCACGGACACAGATGAAACAGTTCGCCGACCGCAGCTCACCCAACCACCGCACGAAGAAAAAGCAGTGTACCTCGAACATCGCACGCAGAAGGCAAGGGGGCGTAGGGGCCCCCGCGCAGCGCGAAGCGGCGTCGGGAGGGGGCCCCGCGGAATCGTATTCCGCGGGGGAGGGGCTGCGGCCAGCCCCTCCGAAAAGCAGCGGGGCCCCGCGGAATCGTATTCCGTGGGGGGAGGGGTTGCGGCCAGCCCCTCCAGATAACCCAGCCCCTCCAAAAAACTTCGACGCCTGGACCGGGGGTCGAAGTTGGCGTAACGTTAGGTGAGTTTTTCACGAACGAGGTCAGACGCTCGATGCGCCTGGGAATTTTTAGCGACGTGCACGCCAATATCGAAGCCATGTCGGCGGTGATGGAGGCGTATAAGGACGAACGAATCGACGAATTTTATTGTTTGGGTGACGTCGTAGGGTACGGCGGAAGCCCGAACGAATGTGCCGACCTCGTTCGAGAAACCGCGGAAGTGACGATTCTTGGAAACCACGACGCCGCGGTAGCCGGCCGGATGGACTACTCCTACTACTACGAAGCGGCTCGTAACGCGCTCGACCAGCATGCGTGTGCTTTGTCTGAACCAAATCTAGATTGGCTGAAGCAGCTTCCCTATCGGCACGACCTCAAAGAGGTGGCCGTGACGCTTTGCCACGGGTCTCCGGTTCGTCTCGAGGAGTTCGAATATATTTTTGCGCCGGATCAGGCGCGTGAGTGCTTGGAAATCTGGGACGGCTTGGGCGACATCACGCTGATTGGCCACTCACATCTCTGCAAAGTGTTTGACCTTACCCCCGACGATGTCGAAGAGCTCCCGGCGCAGGATTTTGTGCTGGAAGAGGGTCACAAGTACATCGTCAGCGTGGGGTCGGTGGGTCAGCCTCGGGATTACGACAATCGCGCGAGCTACACTACGTACGACAGCGAGTTGCGAGAGTTTGCGTTTCGCCGGGTCGAGTACGATATCGAGGGCGCCGCGGCGAAGATTTTCAAGAGCGACCTTGAGAAAAATTTCGGCCACCGCCTCTTTATTGGCGTGTAGCGAGCGCCTAGATTCTCAGCGGTCGAGCGGTGGGGTTTGCATCGTGCCGACTGCGGTGCGGAAGGGGTGGCCCGGGAGCGGCGGTACGGTTTGATGGGAGCCAGCGATGCCCAGGCACTTGAGAAAGCGCCCGAAGGATTCGAAGATCGAGGCGGCTTCCTCGGCGTTTCGTACTGAGTGGACCGCGACGTTTCGGTAGCCCGGGCTCAGGCGAAAAGGACGATCGGATGCGTACTCCACCGAATAGCCGTCCCCTTCAAAAAGCTCTCCCCGGGCTTGAGCAACGGCGCGCCATTGGAGCTGCTGCGCGCCACTTGTGAGAGGTAGGGGGCCGCGGGGTAGCGTACGCGCAATCTCGGGCAGGCTTTCGGTTGCGAGGAGCTCCGCAAAGCGACGCGGGGACACACCACCGCCTTCTTCCACCCACGCGGCGTGAGGCGAAAGGCAGCCGCGCTGGTCGTACGCGGCTATGTCGAGAGCGACAGATTGGGCAACGTCGCGGGCTGCGCGTTCGTTGGGCAAGGATGCTGCAGGAATATAGATGACGCCGAAGCCGTGTCCGTGGGGCACGAACTTCGGACGCGAGGGCGGTGATTGGTTTGGCGGGTGCGCTTCGTTTGGTAAGGCAGATAACCTTTCCTGAATACACTCTAGCGTATGGTCGCTACCGTACGCGACCACCGTCGTCGCGTGGCGGAATAGCGCGCGCTCGAGCTCCTCTTCTCCGCCGACGAAAGTGACTACTGCAAACGCTCGGCCGAGGTCAGGGTCGACTTGAGTCAGCGCGGCGCGTAGCAATCGTGGGAGTGCGTCGTCGCGAGACGAGGCTTTTGCAATCACCGTGCTTCCGAGTGCTAGAGGAATCAGCAGGGCAGGCAAGCATGCGGTGAAGACGTTGGCCGAGAGCACGACGACGGTGCAGGTCGCCGGCGGGGTGGCGATGGGATCGGCCATGCCGTGTGAGCCTTGTGAAATAGGTTCGTACGCGCGTTGACGAATTTCCCATAGGGCGTGCTCCGAAAATGCATCGCAAGATGTTTGAAGCGCCCATTCGATCATCGGCTCGGTGAGTCCGGTGCTCTTGCAAAGCAATGCAGTGGCGTCGCCCTGGACGTTTGTGCGAAGCGTATGAACGGCGCGCACGATGCCCTCGATGATTCGTGGCGGCGATAGGTGAGCGAAGGCGTTCTCGGTAGTCGCCACCACGTTGTCGATCGAACGAGGGGAGATTGGGTCTATCGGTTGCATGCGGGCGGTCACGAAACCAGCTCCGTGTCGAGCGCCTCTTCGGTGGCCAGCGAGCAACCACGAGGCGCCGCAGAAGGATCGCGACCGAGCAGTTCGATTCCGTCATCAAATGCCGCGGCGAGATCGGAGGTCTGAATGGCGGCTACGGAATCCAGGTTTGCCAGGTCGTCGATTCGCAATATGCCGTGTTCACCTTGGTGGACCGGCTCAAGGGTTTCTGGGTGGACAGGCGTGGCTTTGGTCCATCCGGGGTTCCATAGTCGTCTCTCGGATGCGGGTCGTACTTTGGACACCGAACCTTCGAGCGTAGCTTCCCGTAGCGTCAGTTCGTAGAACTGTGAGCTCATCTCGGTCATGCCATACTCAGCGACAATATAGGGCTCCGCGACGCCGAACGTCTGAGTAAGGAGCGCTCTCAAAGAAGAAGGGGCGAGTTCGCGCGAGCGGCCTTTGTAGCCGCCGGTTTGCATGATGCGGCTTCCCGCGGGTACGGAAAAGCGTCGCTCCGAAAGCTCATCGCAGGCGTGTACGAGGGCGAATGAGGTGCCCAGCAGGGCAATCGGTTCTTCCGCGCGCGTGGCTTCCAAAAGCGATCGTTCCAGCGTATCCAGATCAAGTCCATGGTCGGACCAAGCCCAAACGACGCGTGAACCAAACCACGATGCGAAGCGCGATAGCATGTAGGAGAGAGAGGAATCTTTTGCATCTTCTGCGCGAGGGGCGAGCATCACGAGCGGCATGCGAGCGACATCTGGAAAGAGCGCGTAGCGCGCGGCGCTCTGGGCGGCCAAGTCGTAGAGATCGAGTGTTCGAAACGCGTGGACGCCGCGCGTGCCGTGGGTGGTTCCGGAGGTGCGAAAGAGCACGCAATCCTCGGTTTTGGGATGAGATGCGATGCGGGCGAATCGAAACACATCGGTGGGCAACCCTGGCTCGCGCGTGGCTCGCGCGGCGCACAGCCGGTTGTAGGCAGGAATTTGGCGTTTTTGGAATACGAGCATATCGCGCAGAAGTTCGTCGCGTGCGCGGTCGTCGCGGCTTCCATCCGACAATCGTCGAATCAGCGCGTGCACGCGCTCGAAGAGCGCTTCGCGGGTCATCCGCATATTTCCTTGAACGCGCCCGCGAATGTTGCGAGGAATTCTTCCAGGCGAGATTGCTCAATGGTTAGCGGTGGCGTGATCTGTACGACAGAAGCGCTGTCGCCGGCCGGCAACGTGAGAAAGCCGCGCGCCATCAGGGTTTGAACGAGGGTCAATGTATGGCGGCCTGTTTCTACCCCGATCATCATTCCCGTCCCCCGCACCAACCGGTCGCGCGTCGGTGCGCAAGGAACGATTTTCTCCAGTTCAGATTTCAGCCATTCGCCGAGCGACCGGGCTCGCTCGGCGAGCTTTTCTTCTTGGAGCACATCGAGGCTTGCCAATGCGGCGGCGCAACCGAGCGGGTAACCAAAAAACGTTCCGGTGTGGATGGCTTCCCCGCCGGAGTCTCCCCACGCGCTCATGACCGAAGCGTTTCCGATGCATGCGCTGATCGGAACGCCCGCGCCGAGCGCCTTGCCGAGACAAATGAGATCGGGCGTGACCTCTTGCGTCGATTGAAATAGGGCGCCGCAGCGGTACAGACCGGTGAGTACTTCGTCCACGATGAACACTGCGTCGCGCTGTCGAGCGAAGGCACGGAGCGATGAGAGAAAACCAGGCGGTGGAACACGTACCCCGCCGCGACCCAATATGGGTTCGACAATGACCGCGCCGATCTTGGGGTTCCAAGCGCGCTTGAGCAGTGCCTCGATATCCGACGGGCTTGCGTCGAACGCAGGCCAAGGAGCGATGGTCACGTGCGGGTTCAGTTGATGTTGAAACGGATCTCGGAATCGCGCGCTGTAGCCACAAGTCGCGAGCGCACCATAGCTTAGCCCGTGGTACGCGCCCTCAAACGCCAATACTCCGGGGCGTCCGGTGGCGAGCGCGGCAGTCTTGAGCGCGACCTCCACCGCGTCTGACCCGCTCAAACCGAGTACCACGCGCGCGTTGGGCCAGGGAGCGAGCGTCGCCAAACGCTCTAGCAGTTTGATTTTTGTATCCGATGGATGCACATCGCCGAGCGCATGCAGAAGGCGGTTGGCTTGGTCCTGCACCGCCGAAACGACACGTGGATGGGTGTGTCCGACGGCGGCGGCGCCGAATCCCGCGGTGAGGTCTGTGAAGATATGCCCGTCCGCGTCGCGCACTTCGGACCCATGCGCGCTCGTCCATACGATGGGATCCCACGGCGCACCGCTTTGCTCCGCTCGCCGCGCCCGTCGCGTGGTAAACGCGGGACACTCTGTTTGTGCAAGGGTATCGATCCAACGAGTAGATACGGGCCCGGGTAGCGGCGGGCGAGAGTCCATGAAAAGCCATGAAACCAGTCACGAAGTCAGTCAAGCGCCTGCGCAAGTCGCTCTAGGCTATTTTCGCCGCCAGGGAAAGAACACTACCGCGTCTGCCCGGGCGGCGCGCATCAGTTTCGGTTCGTCGAGAAGCAGAACTTCGAGTGCAGTGCCCCGGGTTCGGCCTTTTTCGCGGAGTTTGCGAACGATATCCGGCACGTTGTCGCGGTAGCTGGGGTCGGCGCGCAGGCCTACCGTGGGCAGCGCGTTGCGTTCGTCTTCAGACACGGCCCCGAACGCAGCCCATTCGATTTCCGGGTAGCCGCGCAATACATCGCTGAGGTCGCTGAGGAGTTCATCGGCGGGGTCGCTCTGCAATGGAACGAATCGAGCGGTGTCGGTCGCGAGAAACGTGTGGGAGGGCGCTTGGTCTTCGATTTCTACGGTGGTGGCTAGATCGCTGTTCCGCGCGTCCGTTTGTTGTTCGGCGGCTCGTTCTCCGGAGGAGGGCGCCTCGGGTTTCGATTTCGACTCGACCGCCTGCAAAATTTGGGACGAAGCTTTGCCTACCACCGCGAAGGGGTCGGGGGAGCTCAAGCGTGCCTGGGCGAGCAATGCGTCGACTTCTGGGCGCTCGATTTCAAGCTTATGGTCGGCCATGATATCGATCACCACGAAGCCGATATCGGCGGATATCGAGTGATTGAACGCTGCGCGGGCGCCGACTTCCTTACTGAGGCTGCTGTTCCAGCCAAACTGACGCGCGGCTTGTTCGAGCTCCGATTCGTCTGTAAACAAAGGAAGCGCGAGCTCTCCATTGCTGTTTTTTAGGGTGCGGAACTCGTCTGAATCGTCCTCCCACAGCGGCGCGATGAGCGTCCGCTGTGATAAAGCAATCAATGCGTCCACCTTCGGCTGGCCGCCTTGTGCGCCATCCGCAAGAAGCCGCCGCAGGGCAGCAAGCGCTCGATCCGCCGGCTCGTTCATCTCTGTGTAGTATTCTAATCTACTTGGCGGGAGAGAGGGCAACTTCAGTGCGCTCCAGCGCCCGAACCGACCAGAGGCTCGACCGATCCAGCGCTTGACAGCAACGGGGCCCGGTGTAGCCTCCTCGTCCTCTCCCGCGAGGAGAGGGCCTCTAAAAGAGGGGCCAATCGCCCAGATAGCTCAGTCGGTAGAGCAGGGGATTGAAAATCCCCGTGTCGGCAGTTCGATTCTGTCTCTGGGCACCGAGGCCCCGCTTCCGGCGGGGTTTCTTTGTTGGACCCTTCGATGTTGTGTCGGTGAGTGCGTCAGATCCGGTCCGCCTGGAGGGATGAGCCAATAGAGCCCCCCATCGCCTTCAGATTCTCGTGTCATCGGTACAATGCATCGACAAGATTGGGGATCCTCGTTCCTCCTCGGGAGGTGAGTTCGCTAGCGAGCAACTCAGGGAAGATCGGTGTGGCCTGAGGTGTGATCGCTAGCCCTGTTGCCGTGACATCTGAGTCGCTCGCTCCGGGTTGGGTGTGCATCGCAAAACGGTTTTCTGTCGAGCCAAAGCGCGACCCAGTTTCGCTATCCCGCTCGCGTTGGCAGCGTCTGGCGTCGCTTCAAGCTGGTCAAGAGGTCAAGACGCTTCGGGTCAAACCGAGCGATGTACTATCATGCCGACGATGCCAACAGCTGACTTCGCGGATGTTCATCATGTGGAGCGCCTCCGTTCGTGCCTTTGGTCGGGCCGGCAATACGGGAGGGCTGCTGTTTTGGTTGGAGCTGGCACTAGTGCGAACGCAGACTATGTAGGGTCCACTGTAGCGCGCCAGATGCCGATGTTTCGCGAGTTGGCATCGACGATGTGGGGACGGCTGAACTCCAGTCACCCCTCCGAGGCTCCGGACGGAATCGATCCAATCGAGACCGCGTCGGATTTCGAGAGCATTTTCCAACGCCAAGTACTCAATGACTTCTTGCGTACGGAACTTGCGGATGCGTCATTCAGACCGTCCAGGCTCCACCGGTTGCTGGTGAGCCTGCCTTGGGCAGATATCTTCACGACGAACTACGACACACTGTTGGAACGCGCATCAGGGGAGGTCGTGGACCGCCGCTACAGAGTTGTGTCGACCCACGCGGCATTGGCCGGGAGCACAAAACCACGAATCGTGAAGCTTCATGGAAGCTTTCCGGATCACTTGCCCTTCATCATCACAACCGAAGACTACCGTCGCTACCCACAGACGTACCCTGGTTTCGTGAATACCATCAGGCAAGCGGTCATGGAATGTGCTCTGTGCCTCGTGGGCTTCGGCGGAACGGACCCAAACTTCCTGGCATGGTCAGGTTGGGTGCGTGATGTCCTTGGTGAAACGGCCCCGCCAATCTATCTTGTCGGCGTACTTGACTTGGACGTCCGACGCCGGACGATTCTCACTACCCGCGGTGTCGTCCCGATAGATCTCGGACCGGTCTTTCCGAAGGCCGACTGGCCCGACTCCCCAGTTCGTCACCGGGTTGCCAATGAGTGGTTCCTGTTGGAACTCGCGGTTAGCGATCCGGATCCCATGTCTTGGCCGAACCAGTTGCCGAGGACAGCCAGTGAGGCATGGCACCGCGAGCCTTGGATGCCCGATAGAACGACGACTGAAATCGCCCGAGCACCTACTACCCTGCCGGCAGGCGTCGACTGCATGCTCAGCTATCCGGGCTGGCTTGCGTGTCCGCGTTCGGCACGCATGAGTCTTAAGAGCATCCTCAGCAAGAACTATGATCAAATCGAGCAAGCGCTCGCAGGCGATGACCTGCGCCTGGTGATGGATATCCTGTTGCAGTTGATGCGGGCATTCACCAGCCTTGGGTGGCCGATGTCCGAAGCTCGGCTCGCTCGTGCCAGGGCGGTGCTGTACGCTGCGCGCGACGACTCAGATGCTTGGTTCCGGTTTGCGTTGGGCTACCTGACCCAGCTTCGGTTCCGTATGCAATGGGAGGAGCACGAGGTGCTTTCAGCGTCGCTACGAGAGCTTGCCGAAACACGGGAAGTATGGCGAGCAGAGCTTTGCCGCGAGTTGGCCAGACGGGCGCTGGTGCGTATGGACTATCCGGGTTTGGCCGTCGCTATGAAGAATTGGCCTCCATTGCCGGACGCATTCCAGCTTGAGTTGGACAGGGCGACGTTGCTTGTAGAGGCCGGTGAATACGATGTCGCAATTCGAGTGGTCGCTGAGACTCTTCTGAGAGTGCGGTCGGCGAATGCAGACGACATGGATCTGGGCTTGCTGGCAATCGAAGGTGCGGCAATGACATTCCTGCGGATTGGTGCCTGGCGTAATCCTGACTTGATGAAGACGCATGGACCAGATGGTCGCTATCGCGAACTTGGCCAATGGGATTGTGATCCCCGTGTGTACTTCGAGGATGCGCAGCGATGCCTTCGGGTGTCACCGCGGCCGCAGGTTGCGATTAGGAAGTCATTCGACATCGGCCGCGCGATCGTGTCGACTCGGTGGGATGATCCAGCTAGTCAGCACTTCTCTGAGGCACTCGCTGCGCTCGGACTATTTGAGAGTTTTGCGCTTCCATTTCGGTGCGAGTCAAGCGTCTTCCAACTTGATCTAGCAGTTGATGCCGCGAAGGCCATTGCTCTGCGCTGTCCGACAGAAGCCCTATCTGTGTTTCTCAGAGCTGAGAAGATCGACGCTGTCGAAGCTACTTTCGACCGGCTTTATGTCGCACGTGTGGAAGCGGAAGCGATTCGTCAACTCGCAGACGCAGGGAAGCGTGCCGTCGCTCAGATGGAGCAAGCGAGGCCGGCTCCAGCTTGGGCGAAGCCGAGCCGTTTGGCGATACTGCTGGAGGTACTGTCGCGGGTTGCCACACTACTTGAAAGCGAAGATGTGCGGTCGATATTGACCCATGCGTTGAGTCAGGCAGAACGACCGCAACTTCAGCATGACATCGGCCTTGCGAAGGCGGTGCAGCACTGTTTGATTCGATGCTTCGCAGCCCTTCCAGCAGAGACTAGGATGTCCTACGTTGTTCGACTGCTGTCGCTGCCATTGCCTGTGGCTTCCTCGGTGGCGGTTGGTACTCGGTCGTGGGTGGACCCGATCTCCGTTGTGGCCATTCCCAAAAGTATCCCAGAGTCCGAAAGGCAGAACTGGCGTCCCGCCGTGAAGCACCTTCTCGTGAGCGCCATGTCTCAGCAACTGGAGGAGCGGTCTGCCTCCTTGACCCGGCTTGCGCGTCTAAGCACCACCAATAACCTCGATACGGATCAGGCCGAGGAGTTTGGCGTTGTCCTTTGGTCGCAGCGAAACTCAAATGGGGACCCGGTGGGTTTTACCGGGTATCTTCCCCACGCGTTGCTGATCCTTCCAGGGGGGCCAGACCAGTACGGGGTTCAGTTGCGCGAAAGGCTGCTAGGGGCTCCTTTCCCGAGTTCGGCTGGCCGATTGGGCTCGGAGCGCAACCGGGCGGAAGGGCGCTGCTCCGTTCATTTCCAAGCGGTCGGTCAGTTACTCGGGCACCAAGACGAACCTCTTTTGCCTCAACAAGCTACTCAGCTCCTGACGAAAGCAGAAAGATGGTTGCGAGCTCACAAGGCGCGGGCGCCGGACCCTCTTGCCCATGGGGTCGACGCACCGGTTGCCTATCTCGTCCGGCTCCTCAGTGAGCACGTTTTTCCGCGCATCGAGTACAGCGATCTCGATGCCCGCGTAGTCGCCCAGACATTCGTGGAGCTTCTGCGCACAGGCTCTACGTATCTTGAAGCGGAGTTTGCATACGATGTACAGCGGCTGGGGGTGGTTGATGCCTCCCTGGCGATGCAGACTCTTATTGATGGACTTGGTGCACCCGACACCGAAGCAGTAGTTTCGGCTGCGCGTGGCATCGTGCGCTGGTTTGCGCGCACTTCGGAGCCCCCAGAAGAACTCAAGAGGCGACTCATCTACTATCTTCATCGGCCAGGCAGCCGTGCGTTTCCCAGGGTCGTTGATGAAGTGGCCAATTTGGTGAACGAGCGACACGCAGTGCTTTCGGATCTCGACGTAGAGTGGATGATCGGTGCAGTTGACCGCCTTCTGAATGAGACGGATCTCACGAAAGTCACCAACGACGCGCTCTATGCTGACCCCCAATGGATGCCCGACACGAGGGTCGCGGCTGCAGCCTTGGCCTCTGCCTTGTGGAAGGCTTTTCCAGGACAGCGCGAGAGGCTTATTCGCTGGCGGAAGTCATCGCAGACGGATTCTCTACCTGAGGTCAGGGCGATCTCCTGGGGTGGTTGATCTCGGTATTCGGCTCGCGTCGCTATGCGCCTATGCGCCTTGCCACTTGCGACGAGGAACTCCAGCTTGGCGGAGGACATCCCTGCGTGAGGGTGGTCAATCGGTCAATCCTAACGGATTTCGCTAGATCGCCGGATGCTATCTGATCGCGATGCGACGATACTGGTGTTTCTACCAGACGGTTCAGCTTCTGCTCGGCCTCGGCACTATTCAGGGCCTTTTCTGCAAACAAACGACGAGAGCTCTGCTTTCTGATTTTGTCCGCGCTCACGTCGTAGTATCAGAGTTGACGTTCACCGAACTCCCATGGCTTCGTCAGGAACCGGGAGATGAAATGGCAGTCACCGGTGCTCTGTTCGATTAACTCATTCATGCAGCTGGTTTGCCGTCGTTATTCTACGCTCGTCTAGTGAGATCGTTCCGATGTTGCGGCTGGATTCATCACCTTCCGACTATGCTTTTTCCCACTCGTGGCGAGGAACTCCAGCTTGCCGAAGGATACGGGTGAGCAGCCCAACACCGATGTCGCCTCGGTGCGGATTGGGAATGGTTACGACTACGTCACCACGGACCATGAACTGGTGCTTGCCGCCGGAAAGCGGTCCCTCGAATCCAAGGGTGCGCAGGCCGCGGATTAGGGTTCGCCGGTCGACCGGACCCCAGGCGGGCATTTAGCTGGCCTTTTTGACGCTGATTTCCACACCACCGATTTTGGGCACGGCGAGGCCCTGAGCGACGCGCACCAAGATCCATTCCTCGATTACCTCGGCGAGTTCGTCCCGGCACTTTTCGAGCGTCGTGCCAGTTGCAAGCACGCCCTGAAGGCCCGGAACCTCCGCAGCATAGGTACCATCCTCAAGCTTTTCGTAGTCTGCCCGGCGGAGGGCTTCATCGAGGTAGCGTCGAATCATGTATTCCTTAGGGTATCGTCGAACCACGAAGCACGCCATCGGCTGCTTGCTCGAGCCGCGGTATGTCTAGGTCTCGACGGGTAGTCATTGGCCGCTAGTTGCGGTTTTTGTGTTGTACGGCCGCTCCACGTTGAAAACGAAAAGCAGGCCGCCTGCGCTTTGGCACGAATGGTGCTGCAGTGACACAGCAAGCGTTGGCGACCTCGCCATGGACGACGCGCACGCAGCTGGGTCGACGTTGTACCAACCATTGAAAACACGAACGGTTTTGGCCATTGCACTGGGTTTCGGAGTTCTCGGCGTGCTCTCAGGGTGCGCCGCTAGGGTGGAAGGAGTTTCCGGCACCGAACCCTTGGAACAGGCCCGCCTGGAGGAGAAAGGACTCTTCGGCCCGAACGAGCTGCGCCTTCAATGCGTGGACGGAAGAATCTACGCGACGGCGGAGGTTTTGGCTGCGGCGGGGCTGAGCCAATACGCAGTGGCCGGTGCGGCGACACTGATTCCGGAGCCGGTCGCGAGCAAGAGTGTCGCGGCAGGGGCCGGGCTTTCTGGGACGATCACGATCGGCGGCGCCGTCGTGGCCTATTCGATCGCGTCGATACCCTGCCTGATTGAGGGGCTGGCGTGGATCGGGGAGCAACTTCGGCGACGTTTTCAGGAGTTTCGAGAATGGTTGGAGCCCGACGGGGGCGTCTGGCTGGTGTACGACAGCCGTTCCTCGAGCATCAAAGTCGCCCACCATTCGGGCTACGGCTGGTGCTTCACAGATTTGATGGGTCGTTTCGTCGCTTCGCTCTTGGGTTTCGAGCCCTCTTTTGGTTATGGGCATCGGTGTTTCTGGGGTGAAGGGTCGTGTCGGTGTGGTTATCCTTTTGCCGGAAGTCGCGTTCAATAGACGAAACGCGGCGTGGGCTGGATCACGGACTACTCGCAACGTGCGGTCTGAAGGTTGATGTAGCGGCAGAACTTGCCCCGGGGCATGTGGAGGGGTTCGTTGATGCGCACGGTGAGCTCCTGTTGGCCTAGTCGCTCGTGCACGACTTCGCGTAGTTCGCGTTCAACAGACTCTTGTGTGCTGCGTGCTTCGGTGCACCGCCATCGGGCTTCCATTGCGCCATTGTCCCACTGGATGATTTGGTGTTCGGGGATGTTGTAGCGATGGAATATCGAGGCGAGCTCGTCGGCGGCAAGTGTGCGCGCGCCGGCGGTGAACTCCGATGCGGTGCGTCCCGGCAATGCGGTGATAACTTGGCGTGTTTGTCCTTCGCTGTCGGTCGCGTATTCGACGGTCGCCTGGTCTCCGGTGCGGTAGCGAATCAGCGGCATGGCCTGGTTGAGCAGATTTGTGGCGATGAGTTCGCCCGTGCCGATGTCGCTTTCGAAGCCATCGGGCTTGAGCACCGAGAGGCGGACGAAGGGCGTGACCCATAGTCCTGGACTCGCCGTTTGTTCGGTGCCCGTTCGTTTCGTATTGGGTCGTTGTGTATTGGGTCGTTGTGTATTGGGTCGTTGGGTATTGGATCGTCCCGTGTTGGGTCGTCCCGTGTTGGGTCGTCCAAGGGCGACCACGCCGGCTTCGGCGAGCGCGTATTGGTTGTAGACGGGGCAGCCGAACCAGTCCTCGAGCTCCGCGCGGTGGTCTTCGTAGAGCACGCCCCCGGAGGATACGAGTGCCCGCGGTTGAATCCTCGCGCCAGTGAACTCGCGATCCGATTTCATCACGCTTCGCAGAAAGCCCGGGCGTCCCAGCAAGATCGGCGGTGGGTCGCTTTGCAGTCGCAGGATCGCGGCCCGGTGTTCTTCTGGCGTGACGACTCCAGGCGCCTCTTCGTGGTGCCAATCCCGGCCGCTCGATAGGTAGTCGTATTTGGCGTCGAATGTGCTTTGCGTTGCCACGCGCAACGTTTCATAGAGCGCCAAATTGCGAGCCGGCAGGTAGAACTTCGTGTTTCGCGAATCCACCGACGTCACGAGGTTGACGCACGCGACTTTGTTTCGCTGGAATTGCCTTTCCAGGCTCGGATCCATGGCTGCGAGCGCATCCATTGTCCAGGTCGACTGGCCGTACCATGACGCGCGATCGCAATAGATCGTGAGCCATCCCTTCGTTGTTCCGCTGCTGCAGAGCGGGTGCAGCCACTCGCGTTTGGGATCCACGGCGAGAAATCGAAGCGGGTGGTCGTGAAGTAGATCTCGATTCGTCAACGGAAAGTCAGTGAGCGATAGCTCCTTTCGCGAGGCCACTGAGTCGCGATAGAATGGCGCGTTCTGCTGCGCATGAGACAAAAAGACTTCGAGCCCGCGAGGCGTATGCAGGGTATCGAGCCGCGACCGAAACGCTTTGTATCCTTGAATCGATGCTTGAAGCACATCGGCCATCTCGGCTCGAGCCGAGCTCCAGTGGGCAAATCGAATGCTCTTCGCGAGCGACGTGCCGGTTGCTTTGTTTGCTGAACTTTCGAATGACATGGCGGTTCCGATCGCTCTTGTGGATACGGCTGGCCTCGGCACGCTGATGTCTTCTTGGTCGCTCCACAGCAGGCGCCGAGGCTAGTCGACGGTTTGAATCTACATATCTTCTTGTGAGGCAGCGGCGTGCACATGCCGCCCGCCGAACATCGATTTCTGTTCTTCCACGCTCATCGTGGAATGCATTTCTTCGAGCAGCTGCTGCGCCTCGCGTACAGATTTCGCCTCGCGGTGCGCCATCGTTTTGTCTCTCTTCATGGAATAGCTCTCCTTTCGAATACACATTTTTGTCGAATACACAGTTTGGTGTCGTCGCCGCTTCCATCTCGGAAGCCGCGATAGAATCACTATCCTTCGCTCGCAGGCGCGGCTTCGCCTTCTCAGAGAATTGCTTCCCGAATTCTAGTCGGCGGCACGATTTCGCTCGAACGAGCTGTGAAATCGTTCATGACAGCAGCGATTTCACCATGCACCACTTGGAATCGATGGATGTGGCCATTGTCGCGGCGTTCTTTGTGCTGGTCGCGGCGGTTGGCCTTGCGCTCTCACGCTTCGCGTCGCGAGACCTTGAGGGATATTTCCTCGCTGGTCGACGACTTCCCTGGTGGATTCTGGGCAACTCGACGGCGGCGTCTCATTTCGACATGGCGGGGACCATGGTGCTCGTCAGTCTGGTGTTTTCTCTTGGCTACAAGGGTTTCCTCATCGAGCTCCGCGGCAGCGTTGGCTTGTCGCTTCCGTTCTTGGCGGTGTTTCTCGCGAAATGGATGCGGCGCAGTTCCGTGATGACCTCGGCGGAGTGGATGAAGATCCGTTTCGGAACGGATCGGCAAGGGCGAGTTGCGCATGGATTCAGCGCGATGGCCAACGTTGTGCTGGCGCTCTTCATGATCGTCTACTTCTGCAAAGGCGCAGGCGCGTTTTTGTCCTACTTTTTGCCGCTCGACGAAACGACGTGCACCGCGCTGATGGTCGCGGTCGGCCTCGCGTACACGACGCTGTCAGGTTTGTTTGGCGTGGTGTTCACCGACCTCGTTCAGAATTGTTTGATTCTTTTTGCTTCGGTATTCATCGCTACGCTCGCGTTTGATCGAGCGCCTGAGGTCCTTTTCCCAAATGGATTTCTCGCGCTCGATGTCTCGTCTCCAGCGCACGGCAACAGATTGTTGGAGCTCGATGCAGCCGCTTGGGAGCCTATTTTTTCGATGTTTGGGCTGTACGTCATTCTCTGGTCGCTTCGCACGAGCCTCGAAGGCCTCGGTGGGGTAAGTGGGTATACCGACCAGCGTTTTTTTGCCGCGCGCACCGAACGTGAAGCCAGTTGGGTAGCGATACAGACGATCGTACTGGCCGCATTTCGGTGGATGCTGGTTGCGGGCATTGCAACGCTCGGGCTGTCCATCGTACAGAGCGGAACCAGCGGAGCCGAAGCCATCGCTCAGGATATCGAACAAGTGCTTCCTGTCGTGCTCAGCCATTCGCTGCCGACCGGAGTCCGAGGCCTTGTGATTTCAGGCATGGTCGCTGCGGCCATGAGCACGTTTGACTCCACGCTCAACGCGGGCGCGTCGGTGGTGGTTCGCGACCTTTATCAGTCGTATCTCCGGCCGAACGCTTCGCACGGCGAGCTCGTGCACGCCGCGCGGGCGGTGACGCTGGCGCTCTGCGCGCTAGGCGTCTTGTTCGCTCGCTTTGTTCCGAATATCGGCGAGATTTGGGGATTGATTACGATGGGTCTGGGCGCGGGGATGTTCGTTCCGCAAGTGCTTCGGTGGTACTGGCCACGCTTCAACGGGTATGGATTTTCGGCGGGGACGGCGGTCGGTATTGCGTCGGCGATGGTCTTTCACACGTGGTTTGAACATCAGCTTTACATTTCGTTTCCCGTGACCGTGCTTTACGCCACGCTCGCATGCGTCTTGGCGTCGCTGTTTACCGCACCGACCGATCCGCGCGTGCTGGTGGCGTTTTGGGTGAAGATCAATCCCTGGGGCTGGTGGCGAAGAATCGAAGCCATCGCCTGTGAGAACACTGATATCGATGCCGTCGCAATCCGAGCGCGCGCGAGAGAGCGAGTCGTCGATGGGCTTAGCTTGCTTGGCGCGGTTCCGTTCCATCTGTCGCTACTCTTGGCGGCGATGGCGCTCGTGTTCCGCGATTGGGCGACGTTCGGAGGATGCGCGCTAGTTGCGGGCGTCTCGGCAGGTTGGTGGGTGTTTGCGAAACGGTACGTGCCGAAGGTCATTCACGGTGCTTAATCTTCTTTGGGCGGGAGACTTGAAACGCGGTTTCGATATTGGAGTGGGGTACACCCGTTGAGCCGGCGAAACGCGACGTAGAACCGAGACAGCGAGCTAAACCCGGACTCCAGCGCGATCTGCCCGACCGGCTCTTCGCTGGCCACGAGCCGTCGCTGGGCGTGGGCCAGCCGAAGACCGGTCAGATGTTGTTGGAGCGTCATCCCGCAGGTTTTTCGAAATAGGTTCATCGCGTAGTTGGGGTGCACACCGGCCGCGCGCGCGACATGTTCGCACGCGATGGGCTGTTGGTAATGCTCGGATAAAAAATCGAGCATTTCGATGACGTAACCGTTCATCGCGCCGCAAGCTTCGATGCGACCGCTGGCGCCGTGCTCTTCGCTCGCTTTCTGAAGCCGCCTCAGCCGCGCGTGCACCTCATGCTGGACGATCAGGTTGTCGTCGCGGTCGGTGCTCTGCAGAAGACGACGCCATTCGTCCATTTTTTCAAAATCGCCCTGCTCCGGTCTCGACGCGAACGGCACTCCTTCAAGCATGGATTTGACGAACGACTCGCGGAGCGACCACGAAATGATCCACGAAAATGGAATCGTTAACCAGCAGATACGATTGCCTCGGCGTTCGTCACCGCCGAGCACTCGGTGGGGGTAGCCTGCCCAAAACGCATACAGCTGGTCGGCTTCGAATCGATCAATCCGCCCTCCAAGCAGATGATCCACCGAGCCACCGGACGCCACGTTGAGCTCCACTTCCATGTGGATGTGTTCGGTGCGCCCGGGCACGAGGGGGCCGTCGCCAGCTCTGAATCCAAACGTCGGCGCTCGCATGAGCACGGAGCGTAGCGCGTTTTTGCTCCTATCTTAGGATCCGGGAATAATTTCTCGATGAAACGCTACTTGAGCGTATCGACGGTCATGAAGTAGGCGGTGGACATGTCGGAGAAGACTTCGAGCATGTGGTCGCCGCGGCCGAGGACGTCGACTTCGAGTTCGAGAATGCCTTCGCCGCCGGCGATGTCGAAGAGGTCGGTGTCTTCGATTTTGTTTTCGTCAAAGTCGCCGCATCCAGTGTAGTGGCCGCGTAGGGAAATTTGGCTTCCCGGAAATACGCGGTCGAAGAGGAGAAAGCGGACGCGAAGTCGCGTTTCTTCGGTGTCGCTGCGCACCAATACGCGCTCGCCTCCCGGAAACAGGCTTTCGATATATTGGTCGGTGCTCAGGACGCAGTCGGCGAGCATGCCGCAGACGGGTACGCTTTGTACGCAAAGGTTTTCGATACGGCCTTTGGTGAATCGCGCTTCCGCAGAGTTGCAGCCTCCGGCCATCATCGATGCGATGGCAAGAAAGGCTGCGGCGAGCGCACGATTGCGCAAGGTTCGATTGCGCAAGGTTCGATTGCGTAATGCACGATTGGACTGGGTTCGATTGCGCAATGCTCGATGGGATTGGGTTCGATGTATTTGGCTCATCATGTAGAGCCTCCCGGCGGGGTTCCGCCCATGCCCGAGCCCGGAGGCGATCCTCCCATGCCCGTGCCGCCGCCAGGCGGGCTGCCTCCACTGCCGCCGTTTCCGTCGGTCGGCATATCGGGTTCTTCTTCTTCTTCAGCGGGAGGTTCGGGCGGCGGAGGTCCGGGCCAGTTGATGATGCGCAGCGGCGCTTCGAAGTTGCCCTTGATCGAGAAGGCGCGTTTTTCGGTGGGAAACTCCGCCGTGAAGCTGCCCGAGACGGTCGCGTCGTCTTCTTCTCGGTAGGCGCCGAGGCCAACCGATCCCGAGCTCAGCCGCAGGACGGTCACTCCGTCCGAGTTTTCTCCGGTGAGGTCTCCTTGTTCGAGGAGATTGTAGGTGCCGCCCGACTCGAGGTTTGCGCTGCGCCGAATCGATACCCGAAGCGGCACCGCGCCGTGGATGTCGACGTATTCGATCGCGAGGTCTGCGGGGTAGAGCCGCGCGCGGACTTCGATGTGTTCGAGGTCGTAGACTTCGTGGAGGCTCCCTTCGAGCTCGTTGCTTGCGCCGCAGGCTCCGAGGCCGAGGGTCAGGCAAGCAAGTATGGTCGCTCTCGTCATAGCGGCATCCGTCGTGCAACGCGCACTTGGTCGTCGACGTTGCCTTCCACCACAGCTTGGCATCGGTACGCAATGATCGGAGAGCCGTCGCTGTCAAACGCGAGCGCGGGAGAGTTGCCGCAGAGCGCGTCGTCGTCGGTGACTTCTTCGACGACCCACGCGTCGCGTTCGTCTTGCCAGGCGAAGACCAGGCCGTTGTGTTCGTTCGAGCATTCGCCAAGGCCATCGACGGCTCGGCCGCAGCGGTAGTAGGCCACGGCGAGGCGGCCTTCGGAATCGATCGCCAGCGATGCTTCGTATCCTTCGTCGAATCGAGAATCTCCGATGGTTTCCTCGGTCCATCCATCGTTGACCGAATCGAAGCGATCGCTGTCAGTCAGAGTCATGATGCGCGGGACACCTCGCCGGGCGTCGTAGTAGGCCACATGAATCCGGCCGTCTGGCCGCGCGATCACGTCGGGGCCTTCTTTGGTAGCCCCGGCGGTGAGGCGCACGAGGGTCCAATCGGTGCTGCCGGTTTCTCGACGTGCCGCCCAGATGCCTTGCTGCCGAGTATCCGTCGCTTCGGTGGGATTGTAGTAGACGACCACGGGGCGACCGGCCGAATCGAAGACCACGCGGTTGTAGGTTCCCGCGCCGCGTCCGGGATCGATGGCTACGGGCTCCCAGCTGCCGACCGAGCCGAAGGCGATTTCTAGGTCGGCGCGCGCAAAGTCGTCGGTTTGAATGCTGCCCGCGTGGGTGTCTTTGTAGGCGATGGCAATTTCGCCGCTGTCGCTGATGGCGAGCCCCGGCCAGCCGCCTACTACCGTGCCAAAGTCGCTGGCCGGCATTCCCGTCGCGGCTTCTCCGCTTTCTGCCACCGCAACGTCCACCGACCAGGAGCCGCCGCTGCGTCGATAGAGGCCCAGGTCGTTGGCGGAGCAGACGCGAGCCGCGCCCTGTTCACCGGTGATCGTTGCGAGCAGGGGAGCGCCGTTTTCGTCGGCGCGGAGATCGAGGCCAGAAGGCTGCCCGAGAGATAAAACGTCGGCCACGGTTTCAGGCGTGATCGAATCACCGCTCAAGATCGCGTAACGAAGGGGCCAGAGCAGGCGGTTGGTTCCGCCCGAGCCGCAGGCGCCGTCTTCGGTACTCACCGAGGCATAGTACGCGATCGCGGGCCCATCGGACGTCACCGCGATACCGATGTGAAGCCCGACGTTGCCGGTTTCGACGGTCTCTGTAGTCCACATCGCATCGCCCGAGCTCCCGGTTCGCATCGGCCCACTAGTCCCCGCATCCCCGTTCGCGTCGCCCCCCGAGTTCCCGCAGCCAACCGCTGCACCAAGAAGCGAGCAAGCAAACAGAAACCGCAAAGAACAATTCGTTTTAGTCATCAAAAAGCCCTTCCAAAGCCAACCGCACCGGAGCAGAGATCATTTTCGTTGATTGCAGCGCAAGTCGCATCCCATAGTCTAAAGCAGCGATCCCATCGAATACATCCGATGGGGCCCCACCTCCTACTGGGCAGCGCAGGCTCGATGACGCACGAACAGTGCTTCGTCGGGCTGAGCAGGGGAGGTTGTCGCGGCGTGAGCTGTGCAAGGCGAAGCGGACGAAGTCTGTGGAGCTGCACAAGTCTCGACGCAGTACGGGTCCGAAGGACCCCCAGTGTAGATAGGCAGGGGCAGCCGCGCTCAAGGCAAAAGGCCACTGCCCCAGAGCAGTGATCAAGTGGGTTGATCGAAAATCTCGCAGCATGAAGAGATCCTGCGAACTCTCCGGCGACCATGTCACGTGCCTCCTGGCGGGGGAGTTT
>JANQQS010000109.1 GCA_028284955.1 Myxococcota bacterium
AATCGGCGGGGTCGTACCCCGACGAGAGGGTTTGGGTGCCAAACCCTCAAACAACACAGCCGCGGGGCCCCCCTCCCGCCGCCGACCGCGTTTGCGGCCGTCCCCACCGCTGCGCGGCGGGGCCCCGGTTTCGTTGGGCTTGAGCCTATGCGACAAGACTTGCGGAGGACTACACCTTCGTCCCTCCCGCAGTTCTCCACCACGAAACACAGCACATGCAGCCTGGCGGGGGAGTTGGGTGACGGTGTTGTCCGGAGGGTTTGAGGCAAACCCTCCCCCACGCGGGTACAACCCGCGCGGGTACAACCCGCGCGGGGCCCACTCCCGACTCCGGCCGCTTCGCGTCCGCCCCACCGCGTAGCGGCGGGGCCCCAGCAGCACACCACTCACGAAACCAGGTCACGTGCCTCCTGGCGGGGGAGCTTGGGTGAATCGGCGGGGTTGTACCCCGACGAGAGGGTCTGGGTGCCAGACCCTCAAATTAACAGCGACTGCCCAGATCGAAATCGCTGGGATCGAGCGGGGTGGCGCCCAGGTCGTAGCTCGCGTCGCCGGTCATTTTGACGAATGCGTCGAGTTCTTCGGCCAACATCGCGGCTACCCCGAGCGTTTCGGCCGATTTTTGGCGTTTGCGTTTGGCGGCAAGGTGGAGGCCCGTCAACAGCGACACATCTTTGGGCCCAACCCGCGGGTCGATCGAACCGATGAGCGCGTCGATGTGCGCGGCGCAGTTGCCCGCCGAATCGGGTCGGCGCTGGGGCTCTCGCTGGAGCAATCCTTGAACAAACTGGTCCACCGCTGGAGGCACTCGAGGGTTGATGTCTACCAGCGGGGGCACCTGGCACACGGATACGTTGCGTACTGTATCGGCATCCGTGTTGCCGGCGAACAAACGGCGCCCCGCCATCATTTCCCAGGCGATCACGCCCGCAGCAAATAGATCAAGCCGGAAATCACCCCGCTGCTGGGCGATGAGTTCGGGGGCAAGATAGCCGAGCTTGCCCCCGACGAGGTTTTCCGAACGCGCCGTGGCGTGCACCGCGGCGTCGGCCAGGCCGAAATCGGTAAGCTTGACCGAGCCGTCTCGGCCGAGCAGCAGATTATGGGGCGATACATCTCGGTGGATAATGCCGAGGTGATCGCCCGACGCGTCTTGCGCGCTGTGGGCATATTCTAGCGCGTGCATGAGCTCGCGAAGAATGTGCAGCGCGGTGGGAACAGGCATGCACGCACGATGTTGCCGCGCGCCGTCCAGCAGTGATTTGAGCGAATCGCCGTCTACGAGCTCCATCACCATGATGTAGGTGCCGCGAATATCGCGCGCATCGTAGACCCGGACGATATTTCCGTGCCGCAGTTTCATGCCGAGCCGGGCTTCATCCTCAAACATGGAGCGAAACATCGGCTGATTCATCTGCGGAAGCACCCGTTTGATGGCCACATCGTGGCTATCCCCGTCTTCGAAGATCGCCTCGGCGCGCCACACCTCGGCCATTCCCCCGCAGGCAATGCGAATGCTCGGCACATAGCGGGTAGGCGCGCGACGAAGTCGCACTGACAGACTTGCTCGCATTGTCTCTAGTCCAGAGTTGCAAAAGCGGATCCAGACGTCAACGAAGGATGGCGGAACGCTGGACGAAAGCGGTGATGATCGCGTCGACGCGTGCCATCTCTTTTGCGAGATCCGACTCAATCGAAAAGCGTCCGTGGCCGAGCGCAATGTGTTCACGCGGAGTGTTGGATGAAGGGTCCGACGCAACTTGATCCGCAAAACTGTCATAAAAACTGGTTTCTTTATGAGAGTTTTGTCCTTTTATTGACGACCAAAGTGGCAAATCTGGCACAGGAAGGCGCGGGTAGTCTACGTGGAGCACCCGGTCGAAGAGCCGCCGGTAGCCCGGGCTAAGGAGGATGGCCAACGCGTAGGTCGCGAACGCATGCGCGGTCAGTGGTTCTCCGAGGCGATGCGACCAGCGCTCGATCACGCGGTCGCAGAGATTGGGCGATCCATCCGGTCGATGAGTGGGAAACGCGCGCGTTCGACACGACGAACGATTCGACAAAAAACAATTGTCCACCGGCCACCGCGTGGCCCACGCGTGCGCCCAAGGCGCGCTGCCGCGGTCTTTGCGCACAGTAAGCAGAGCGAACGTCGATCGATCCATCGCATCGAGCAGCTTCGGCCGTGGGCGATGACAAAACGGCGCGATGGGCGCGAAGAAACGCGTGTCACCGGGTCGATACGCGAGCCGCCGAATCGAGCGCCCCTGCTGGCCATCCGGATCTTCGGCCAAGCGCTCTCGCACGCGTTGCTGCGCGAGTCCGGGCCGGTAGTGGCGCTGCGCTCGATACGCAGCATCGAGGTCCGGATGGGACTCGCCGCGCGCAAAACATTGCAAGCGCTCGAGCAGCTGCTCTGGCGTGGTCGCCACCGCAGCCGCATCCCGATTGGTCTGCACCCCTTCGGCATGAAAAGGCATCGCATCGGTCAGCGACAAAAAGCTCTCCGGCCAGCCCAGGCGCTCCCCTCCCGAGGTTGTGGCTCCTGAACCTGGCCCCGCAGAAAACAAATGGTGCGGTTCCTGGGGCAGGATTGTCTGCCAGGGGAGCGGCTGCTCGAGCTGCGCCCACTTCTGTTCTTTTGAACCGAAGAGTCGCGCGTACCGAAGCGACGCCGCGGTCCTACTGGATCGCTCGCCGCGACAACGCCCCGCTCGGATATCTCGCCACGCCACGAGCACCGCGACCGAAGGACGCACTCCGAATACATTGTCGTCGCGATCGCCGTGGGCGCTTCCGTGGCCATCTCGCGACGCAACGCCCCGGCGCCTTGCGACGAGCGCATTGCCCCCAAGGTCGACCACGTCGATGCCGTCAAACCAGCGCAGCAGCGCACCGCGCATCCCCCGATGCACCGGGCCATCGAGGTAGGACCCGTTGGTCACCAGACCCATCACCCCCGCTCCCGGCCCCTCGCGAACCCACTCCGCGCACACTCGAACGAACCGAACATAATCGTCCGAAAGCACGCCGATTTTCTTTTCCGGGAGGCGCCGCCCCTCGGCGTCGCATCGAAAATCGTCGAGCAGCTGCTCCGAATAAGCCCCGCGTCCAAACGAACGCGACGCCCACGGCGGATTGCCAACAACCACCCGCACTTCCTCCGAAGCGCCATCCGCAGGCCAAGCGTTCGCACTCTCGAGCGCATCGACGACCCGCAAGTCCAACGGGAAGCCAACCTCTTCTGCCGCTCGCTCTAGGTGACAATTCGCGCCTCGCGCAATCGCGGGATCAATATCCAACCCGACAACCGACGTCGGAACACCGGCCCGGCCACCCGCCAGCGAAAACGCCGCGGCGAGAAACGCCCCGGGACCGCACGCCGGATCCACCAGCGATACCCTCCGCTCCGCCAATCCATCCGGGCAACCACAATGGTCGCGAAGCGCCTGGTCTACTGCACGCGCCACGAATCGAGCGAGCTCCGGCGGCGTATGCACAACCCCGCGCCGCTTGCCGTCGATGGGGTCGAGCGTCGCCTCCCGCGCCCGCGCCGCAGCTTCTGCCTCTCGCTCATACGCATGATGCGCCGCAGGCTCGGGCAACGCTACGAGAGATTTTTCCGCGCCGCTCATAGCGCTTCGGATTCTATCGGCTCACGCTTGGATACTCACGTCACCATCACCGCCGGGTGTTCCCGCCTCCAGACATCGAAGCACCGCCCGATCCACCGCGCGAGTTCTCGTCGTCCGGGAAAGGAGGTGCCAGCATGGGAGGAGGCGAGGGCCGGCAGTTGACTCCGTACAACGATTCGGCAGCGTCCCACAACCCGCGGAGCGCGTTTTCATAGATCTGCAGCGCCTGCTGCTCGGGGACGTTCTCTGATCGAACATCGAAATAAGCCCGCAGAGCCCGATCCTCTAGCGCGGAGCACAGGTTCCCCCCTTTCGCAAGCACCATGCTGTAGACGAATGTGACCATCCCTTTGTAGTCTTTCCCGGATCCGTCGTCGATGGTCGCAGCCGACTTAGGCAACAGCCGCTCGACAAACCATCGCTCCGCGGAGATCTCCTCAAGTTTCGGCCTGGTCTCGCGTCCGCAAAGCGGCGGCTGGGGAAATGTCGTCATCAGGCACATCTGCTGGACCAGAACTAGGGATTGTTCGAAAACTGAGTTGCCAACTTCTGCCAAGCGGGACCCGGCCATCGCAAAATGCTGCTGGAACACCACCGGCACGGGATTGACGATTGCGCTACTTACCGTAAACGATGCCCGATAGTAACGGATTCGGTCCCGTCCCCGAGTTTGGGCCAGACGCTCAAACGCGATCTCCGTTTCGCGCTCAAGCTTGGCGGTGAGTCTGGCGACTCGCTCTCGGCCCACCAGATGTCCGCCGAATACGATCGCCGAAACGAGCCCAAGACCGCCGGTCGCCGAGATTCGGCCCCAGCAACCATCCCAGCCGCATACCCAGGTGGCTGGCGGCGTCGATGGAAGAGTGATTGGAGACTGTTTTTCCTGTTTGGTCTCCGAGCTCGCCGTGCGCGCCGCGCACGCCTGACTACAACTCAGGACAACGCTCAGAACTAGTCTCGAAACCAGGCAATCTTGCCAGCGTGTCGAACGCATCGAAACTACACACAGCAACATGCGTGCCAAATGCATCCGATTCAATAGCGAAACCTTCCGGGTCCGCCACACCATCCGAACAACCGCAGTAGCCGCGAAGCGGCTGGTCCCTGCTCGTCGCCTGCCATCGTGGCAGCCAACCGCGCCGCCGGCGCCTATCGATATCGCGGAAATCTGCTAGAGTCGCGCCGAGCTCCAGAGTTGACGTTCTCCGCAGAAACCACCGACGAAGTGTTGATGCGCGCGTACCGCGGCGGCGACGAGGTCGCGTTTCAGCAGCTGTTTGAGCGCTATGCCCCGCGGCTGCTTCGAGCCGTCCGTCGCCAGGTCAGCTCGGAGGAAGATGCCGCGGAGATCGTCCAGCAGGCGTTTCTTCATTTTCATCGTGCCCGCCACGATTTTCGCGAGGGTACGCTGCTGCGACCGTGGCTGTTTACGATCTGCTTAAACCTAAAACGCGAGTATTTTCGCAAACGTGCACGACGCCCGGAGGCTCCCCTCGAGCTGGACGGGAGGCAGGACCCCGCAACTCCTGCGTATGACATTCTGCGGACCGAACGGGCGCAAACGATTCGCGCAGCCATCCAAAAACTGCCGCCGAGCCAACGCGATGTCATCGACCTTCATTGGCTTCAGGGCATCCCCTTCAAAGAGGTCGCGGAAATCGTCGGCGCAAGCGTAACCGCGGTCAAAGTGCGGGCGCATCGGGGCTACGAACGCCTCCGCAAAACGCTGTCTGAAGATCCCGGGATGCAAACCGTCCCCCCCACCCGCAACCATTTGCCGTCCGCCGACGTACACAAACAGGGGCCTACCGAATGAGCGCGGACAAATACGAGCTCGACGAGCTGACCGACGACATGAAGTTCGTCCACGGCCTGGTGGATCCGTATGATGTCGATCGGCATGGTGACGCGGCTGAGGGCGCGATCGACCCGGCAAAGCTCAGCGCTTTGTATGGGACGGTGCGCACGCAGATCGACGAGGAGCGAGGGCTCGTGGCGTGGCTCCGCAGCCGGCCCACCTACGCGCGCGCGTTGCTCTTGGGAGGCGCGATTGTCTCGCTCATTGGATTCGGGCTCCTGGGGTCGCCGGGGGTCTACGCCGCGTCTTATTCGGCGGTGTTTCTCGGTGGTCTCGGCATCATGTTGGGGCTGACGCTCTCCTCTAGCCTGCGCCCTCTCTACCGAACGGAAACACCTACCTCTCGCGCGCTGCTGCTCTGCTCGGGCGGGGTCGTGGCGCCGCTCATCGGCGCACTGGTTCTTTTCGTGGCACAAGACCTTACGCACGCGGCCGCGCTCTCCGATGTCGCGGCCATGCCGAAGGCGGCCGCCTGCTTTGGCACCGGTATGGTGGTGTCGCTCGCCGTGCTCATCGCTTGGCATGCGTTGCGTCGGCCAGGCCCCACCAGCGATCTGAAATCAGTCCTCGCGGCAGCCAGCGCTGGATTGACGGCCAATCTATTCCTGCATACCCGCTGCGCCGCGACCGGAGCCGGCCATTTAATGCTTGGCCATGTGTCGATTGCTGCGGTCCTCGTGGCGGCGTTCGCCATGTGGTGGATGCTGCGGCGTTCATCGCGATGACTTGACAGGACGGGCGCATGCCGGAACATTCGCTCGAATGTCCGAACAGCCGCATCCGTACGCCGATTTCATTCACCGGGTGCGCAAACCCGCGCAGTATTTGGGCGGCGAGCTTGGGTCCGAAGGGAAAGATTGGCATGCCGCGAAGGCGCGCATGTGCCTGGCGTTTCCGGATTTGTACGAAATCGGAATGAGCCACCTCGGCTACAAGATTCTTTATAGCATTGTCAACAAGCACCCGAAGTTGCTCGCCGAGCGCGCGTATGCGCCGTGGCACGATATGGAGGGAGAGCTCCGCGCTCGGGGGGAGTTCATTCGTTCGCTCGAGAGCTGGCGACCGCTCAAAGACTTCGATGTGGTGGGGTTCTCGCTGCAGTACGAGCTGACCTACACCAATATTTTGCTGATGCTCGACCTCGGAGGGATTTCCCGCTGGTCGGCAGAGCGCGGTGAGGACGAGCCGCTGGTGGTGGCGGGAGGGCCCACCGCGACCCACGCCGAGCCGCTCGCACCATTCATCGATGTGTTTTTGATCGGCGACGGAGAAGAGAAGACGCCGGAGCTGCTGCTCACGTGGTCGGCGCTCGCCGAGGCAGGAGTTCCGCGCCGCGAACGGCTCGCGCATATCGCTCGGCAAGGCGGATTTTACGTGCCCGCATTCTACGCCACACGGTGCGAACCGGAAACTGGCCGCGAGGTGGTCGAGCCGCCCGAAGACAAGACGCTCCCCTACCCGATTCGGCGTGCGTTCGTGCCCGATCTCAAGAAGTTCTCCTTTCCCGCAGACGGCCCGGTGGCCTCGAGCGAAACGATCTTCGACCGGATTTCGGTGGAAATCGCACGCGGATGCACCGAAGGATGCCGATTTTGCCAGGCTGGCATGATCTATCGCCCGGTTCGCGAGCGCGATCCGGAGCACATCATCGACACGATTCGCGAAGCCGTGCGGCGAGGCGGCTACGACGAAGCATCGCTGACCTCGCTTTCTACGGCAGACTACAGCGCGATCTCTCCGCTTGTGCGCGAGACAATGAAGGCGCTCCGAAGCGATCAAGTCAACGTGAGCGTGTCCTCCCTGCGGGCCTACGGGCTCGACGAAGGCGTGCTCGATGAGCTCAAGACGCAGCGCGCGGGCGGGTTGACGTTTGCGCCGGAAGCCGGGTCGCAGCGCATGCGCGACGTGGTCAACAAGAACGTGACCGAGGAGCAACTGATCGAAACCGCGCACCGGGTGTTCTCGCGCGGATGGTCCAAGATGAAGCTCTATTTCATGATCGGGTTACCCACCGAAGAAGACGACGACGTCCGCGCCATCGTTCGAACGGGCGCTCATGCGCTCGCGGTAGCCCACCAGGTGCAAAAAAAGAAGGGCGCACGCGTCACGGTTAGCGTGTCCACGCACGTGCCCAAGCCGCATACGCCGTTTCAATGGTGCGCCATGGATACGCACGATGAAATCAAACGCAAACAAGGACTGCTGCTCGACGAGGTGCGGCGCACGCGGGTCAATCTACGCATGCACGATTCGCGCGGCTCATGGCTCGAAGGCATTCTCGCGCGGGGTGACCGAACGCTCGCCCCCGCCATCGCCGCGGCTTACGACGGCGGAGCTCGTTTCGATTCGTGGGACGAGCAGTTGGATCTCGAGGCGTGGCAACACGCGATCGAAGAGGCAAACATCGATGTGCCAAGCATTTTGGCGACCATTCCTCTATCGGCGCGCTTGCCCTGGGACCACATTGACGTGGGGCTTGAAGAAGGGTTCTTGGCGAAAGAATACCGCAAAGCACTCCGGAATCGGCTGAGCCCTCCATGCGGCAAGGCGCACGGCATGTTTGTCCACCACACAAACGTCGCCGATGCGCAAAAGGATCCGCGGCGTCTGGTTTGCTACGACTGCGGCATCGCGTGCGACTTGGGGCAAATGCGCCAGGAACGAATCGATTTCCTGACCCAGCTGGGCCCGGGCACCGTCCCAGCGTCCGAACTCGCCGAAAAGTCTGTCGCCAAGCCTTCGATTTCACCCGCCGACCCACAACGTTCACCCGCCGACCCACAACGTTCACCCGCCGACCCACAACGCTCGACCGCCGACCCAGCGCAGCGCAAGCCCATGAAGGGCATCGACCAAGGGCCAGCGCTGCGACTGCGGCTTGAGTTTCAAAAGATCGGCCGGCTCACGTTCCAATCCCACCTTGATTTGGTGCGCCTTTTTCCGCGCCTCTTTCGACGAGCCGGCGTCCCGCTCTTTTTCAGTGAAGGCTTCCATCCGAAGCCGGTGATGACGTTTTCCCCGGCGCTGTCGCTCGGCACCGCCAGCTTGGCCGAGTACGTCGATGTCAAACTGCGCGAACGCGATTTTTCGAACGACTGCCTCGAGCGCCTTTTCGAGCTCGCGCAACCGTCCGCGGAAGCCAACGTTGTGCTCACCGAGGCTCGGATATTGGGGCCGCACGATGCATCGATCAGCCGCGTGGTGGACGAAGCGGTGTACGTCGCCGGCGTTCCTCGAATGATGCTTGCCGAGCTGGGCCTTCGGTCCGCAGAAGAAATCGACACTCATGTTCGCGCGCGCGCCGCAGACCCTGCGCTCTACCTGGAACGCAAGACCAAGCGCGCCACCAAGCAGATTCGATTTGCCGAAGCGGTCGCAGATGTTCTTCCAGGCGTGGGAGAGGCACCGCTCGAGCAAGCCGGGTTGGCGGGTGACCTCGTACCCATATCCATGAGTATTCCCTTTCGCCCGGACGGCACGCCCAAGCCCAGCGAAGCCATCCATGCGCTTTTCGGTACTGAAGACCTGCATGCACGCGTTGTGCGACAGGCGCTCTGGGCAAGACGCGCAAGCGGCATGGTTTCACCTCTAGACCTCGAAGACCTGAGAGTCCCGTCGCCCACCCTGCCGCCCAAGCCCGCGAACGGCGCAGCCGTCTCTTCCCGGGAACCAGCCTTCGCTGAAAGCGTACTTCCGTGAGTCAACTCGACGTGCTGAAAAGCTTGCTTCGCTCCGCGCTCGGCAACGCGGGCAGTCGCATCCAAAGCACGCAGACCTGGGCTACGATTCGCCGCATCGTGGACGATGTCGCCGAGCAACGCATCGTGATCCACGACCGCGAGCTCACCAGCGCTGCAGCCCACGCCCCGGACGTCGAAGGGGCCTGGGTCCGCGCGCAGGATGGATCGCTTCAGATCGACATCGATGTGGATCAAGGAGCGCATCTCAGCTGGTCGCTGGTGCCTTGTGATATCAAGTTTGCCCCACGTGGGCCCAAAGAAGTGGTGTGGCGCGTCATCCCTGCGGACCTTGCTCGCGATCGCCACGTCGTTGCGGTCGCCGCCGCTGTCGGTAATGCCATCGCGCGTGCGCTTTGGGCATGGGCGGCGCCGAGCGACGCTCAAAGCGCCCAAGCGATCGTCGAACGAGAGGGCACAGATCTATTGCGGGTAGACTTGCGAACCACGCCCGTCATCCGCAACGCCGAGGGCCGGGTACGCATGGCGGCAGAGATCATCGACGTAGCGGCCATCGACGCGCGCAACGGGTCGCTGCTACTCAAGCTAAAGCTTCCCCCCTTCTTTCCCCAATAGACGAGGCGGCTATGGGGTTTCGGAGTCGTTCTCGTCCGAGGCACCGTCGGGAGTCGACGCAGCATCATCCTCAGCCGCCGACCGGCGGCGTTCGGCGAGTATCATCAGCCGGGGGGAGTCGGCGCCGAAGAACACTTTGGGCGTGGCCGTGCGGCCAGTGACTTCAGCCACCCGAAACCCCTCCGCATGCAGCAGCTGGCCAAGCTCGTGAAGGGCGTAGAGTCGAATGGAATAAAGTCGATCCCACTGCATGCCGTCATCGAGCATCACCGTACGCTTCACTTCGAGACGGGAGCTGAAGTAGTTGACGTTGGTCTCCTCCATGCACACACAACCGTCTCCCTCAAACCATACTAGGTTCGGTTGCGATCCGATCACATGGTCGCGATTGGTCACGTCCAGCAGCAGGAGCCCTTTTGGCTTGAGAGAACGATAGAGTCTTTGCACGACGTTCTTGTTGCCTTCGTCATCGAAGTAGCCAAACGTCGTTCCCCAACAGAGGACCGCGTCAAATGCGCCCTCAAACTCCATTTCACGCATGTCGCCGTGCAGAAAATTGATCTTCAGCCCTCGATCTTGCGCTTCGTCCGCCGCGCGGGACAACATGGGCAAACTAATGTCGAGCCCGACCACCAAATAACCGCGTTCGCTGAGCTCAACTGCATGGAGGCCAAGCCCACATCCGACGTCGAGAATGGTAGCCCCGCGTTCGAGGCCAAGGGTCCGCTCGATGAAATCGCATTCGCGCCGAACCACTTTCGCCGTCGGCGGAATGACGGTGCGCAAGTAGTCGTCATTGAAGAAGTCTTCAAACCACGGGCGACGTCGCTCTGGAGGAGGAGCTGCGCCGGGCGACTCCGCGACGGCCAGTTCAACCTCTGCCTCCTCTGATCCAGATGCCCCCGCGGGCGGCGGCGGCGGGTTTTGCGCGCGGCCTTCGGCCGTGCCCGATGCATCCGGCTCTGCTTCTGGAGCCTCGGGAGGTTCGGTCGGAATTACCGCCTCGGCATCGTCAAAGTCCTCGATGTCGTCGTCCAGCTCGCTGAGATCCAGCTCTCCAGTCACAACGTCTTCAATGATGAGCTCGACGTCCGTGTCTCGATGCCCTTCCACGTAGCCTTCTTGCGATCCTGCGCGAATTTTGGGAGGTGGCGGAGCAGAGACGCGGCTGCGCTTGTCGTCAACCACCACCGTCGGTGACGGTTTCTTCGCCGCAGGGGTCGCGGACGCGGCACGGGTTCCCGTACGGCTGCTTGCCGCGTCTCCCTTGGCCGCCTCGTCGGCGCTCGTCTCGACCACATCGCCGCCTACAACCTTGTCAACGGTCGGGCTGTGCGCGGATATCACCAAATCCGAGTCATCGTCGGTCGGCGCGCCGGCTGGATCGGTCCACATCTGAAGCGACCCGTCCTCCTCGGAGGTTCCGTTGCTGGAAGGTTCGTGCCCCGGACCCCCGGTTCCGTTGTCTGGAACAGAGATCGTAGGAACGACCGGCGAAGCGAGATCGGTTTCGGAGACGGCGAGCTCGTTTGGTGGCGCGAGGTCGCCGAGTGGAACGCGCAATGAAGGGCGACGACGACGAGCGCCTCCCTCAGACCCGGCGGGCAGATCCTCGGCTGGGACATCGTCACCCGCTTCACTCACCCGCCACCACCTCAGAAACCTCGCCACCTCGAGCAACGACCTGTCCCACGCGCACGTGCGCTCCGAATTCGATTCGGCGTTCCGCGCGAAAACGTGGTCCGAGGAAAACGATGACTGTCGAGCCCAAATTGAACGCGCCAAGCTCGTCTCCCCGTTCGACGGGAGGCCCATTCTCCGAATATCGGACAAGCCCCCCGGAGAGATCGGGTGGCGAGTCGGTGGCGACGGTGACTTCGATTCGGCCGACCCCGATTGCCCCAACCATCACCACCGACACCTCACCGTAGTCTGGCGAGTCCAGCACGAACGACACCCGTTCATTGCGGGCAAACAGCTTGTCGACGTGCTCTGTTCCGAGACGGTTGACCGGATAGAGAGTACCGGGAATGCGACGAAGTTCGCGCAGCGTGCCACCGACTGGAGAGTGGACCCGATGATAGTCCCGGGGCGAAAGATACACGACGAAATACGCGCCGTCGCGATAGCGGGTCGCCGATCGCGGGTCGCCCAGCAAATCGGTCACGTCGTAGGGACGCCCTTTGATGGTCAGCTGTCCTTCGAGATCGATCGCGCCGAAGCCCTCGACCGTTCCATCCGCCGGTGACACGACGCTCGTTGGATGCGCATCGATCGGACGCGCCGACGTCTGGAGACGTCGAGTAAAGAACTGATTGAACGAACGGTATCCGCCCGGCGGTACGACCGCGGAACTCATATCTACATTGTAGACACCGATGAAGGTACGAACAGCCTGATCAACCAGTATTTTGGGGCCCTGGTAATCTGCCAGGTGGCCCACGAAGCGGCTGATTCGCTTTCGTGGCAGCACACGAAGAGCCTCCGCCGCGAGGCGTGTGGCCGTACGAGTGAACAGCGGACGGGGCGCCATAAGATCTCAGCGATGCCCCCGGACGCACACCCCCTGGTGAGCCACCCGCAGGCGGGCTTTTATGCTATCCGAAGCGATACGCGCACGTCAAACGGAACCCTCACACCTGCTTACAGTGTAATTTGAAAGGCTCGCCGCTGTGTTTTTAAGGGTTTGGCACCCAAACCCTCTGGCTGGGATACGATCCCAGCCATTCACCCAAGCTCCCCCGCCACGAGGCACGTAACCTGGTTTCGTGAGGGGTAGTCTGCCGGGGCCCCGACGCGCAGCGGTGGGGCGGACGCGTATGCGGCCGGAGTCCGGTGGGGAAACCGCGCGGGTTGTACCCGCGGGGGGGGAGGGTTTGCCTCAAACCCTCCAGAGAACACAGCCACAGCCACCCAAGCTCCCCCGCCACGAGGCACGTGACCTGCTTACGTAAGGGGTTTACTGCTGGGGCCCCGCCGCTACGCGGTGGGGCGGGCGCGAAGCGGCCGGAGTCGGGAGGGGGCCCCGCGCGGGTCGTACCCGCGGGGGGGGGGGTTTGCCTCAAACCCTCCAGAAAACACAGCCACCCAAGCTCCCCCGCCACGAGGCACGTAACCTGGTTTCGTGAGGGTAGTCTGCCGGGGCCCCGACGCGCAGCGGTGGGGCGGACGCGAAGCGGCCGGAGTCCGGTGGGGGCCCCGCGCGGGTTGTACCCGCGGGGGGGAGGGTTTGCCTCAAACCCTCCAGAGAACGCAGCCACCCAAGCTCCCCCGCCAGGAGGCACGCGCGCAGTTACGTAGCGGTCGACTGCGGGTGATGGATCGAAACGATGCCTTCGCTCGCAGTCTTGCCCCAACGCTGAAGCCCAACG
>JANQQS010000121.1 GCA_028284955.1 Myxococcota bacterium
CCTGATCGCGGCTTACCTCCGCGCTCTCTCCCTGCGAAAGGCTCGGAGCCTTCCTCAGTCGTTCGCTGTGGGGGCGCTCGCGCTCAGACCAAAATTCCATTGCTCTATGGGATGCTCCTTGCGCTGCAATCAACCCATTTGGTCATTGCGTTAGACTACGTTAGTCAATGAACAGACTGGCCTGATCGTTCGAGGACTTCGCGCAGGCGAGCGCGGGCGCGGTGCAGCAGGACGCGCAGGTTGCCGAGGGATATGTTCAGCTGACGGGCGACTTCTTCGCGCTCTTCCCCTTGCACATCGCAGAGCACGATGGCGGTTCGTTCCCGCGGCGGGAAATCCAAAAGCGCTTCTTCGATTCGATCGAGAGCCGCGGACCGGTCAATCTTCCGGCTCAATGGTTCATCGCCGATTTCCACGTCGCTCGGCTCCACGACCAAATAGTCTTCAAACGGAACTTGAATCCGTCGCCGCCGATGTTGGTCGACGATCTTTCGTCTCAGGATTGCGACGAGCCATGTACGCAGCGACGAGCGGCCGGCAAACGAATCCAGCGACGGGAGCGCTGCGGCCCACGTTTCTTGCACGAGGTCTTCCGCGAGATCGGCGCGGCCCACTCGCTTACGGGCATAGCCCAGCAACGCAGGCTCAAGGTGGCGGATCGTCATGGCATCAAGAGTCATGGCAAGGTTCCTCTAGGGCCGCGAGACGACCTAGCAACGCTCGAAGTTGTTCGATTTCGTCCTTGGCAAACGACGACAGCGCGGATTTATGTTCCGCAATGAGCGGCTTCCAGATGTCTTCGACGAGCTCGTACCCGGAGCGCGTGAGCCGAGCTCGGACCACACGGCGGTCCTGACCGCATCGCACGCGTTCTACCCACCCGAGCGTCTCCAGACGGTCGAGCATGCGCGTCATATCGGCGCCACGATGAATCAATCGATCTTTCACCGTCGAGCAAGACACACCATATTCGTGTGCCTGCACATACAAAATCCGCAGCACGTTGAACTGCTGAACAGAAATTCTCCAGCGCTGAAAAAAGCGTGCGAGCCGGCAGTGCATCGATTCGTGGGCGCGGAGCAACGCCACCATGACTTCTTGCTCTGGTACCTCCTCATGCTCCAACGCCGCCCGCGGCGGCACACGAACCCCAGAACAGCTCTGCGTGCCAGCCTGTCCTTCCGCAGCATCGTTGGGAGGCCTCGGAGTTTGACCTTTGTCGTTCACCAAGAAATGGTTATCACATAAATACGTTGAACACTAATTGTTGTAACGAGTATTTTTGGATCCGTTGAATTTATTGGGAAATCGTCTACCGTTGACCTCTATCGGACGTGATCCATCGAACCGAAATCAGTCATCGCGCGAACGCGCTGGGTATTTCTCAGGCCGCGCTAGAACTCTATTGCGCAAGCGACGTCATTGATCTCCACGTCGATACGTTCATCTGGAACCGGGTCTTCGGCTACGACCTATGGAAGACGCACGGCTACGGCGCGCTCCGCGGCAACTTCTACAGTCAGACCGACCTTCCTCGCGCTCGAGCCGCCGGGCTCACCGGCGCCACCTGGATCATCACCACCAATCCGCTTCGATCGGCAGCCAGTCGTACTCAGACGTTCGTCCGCAATTTGCAACGGCTCAAGGAAACTCTTTCCTGCCGTCCTGGCGAGGTGAGCGTTGTTCGGAGCGCTCGCGAATACCGCGCCGCGCGCGCGCGTTCGGTGCACGGAGCGTTCATCGGCGTGCAAGGAGGTAACGCGCTCGACGAGAGCCTTGAGGCACTCGACCGGATTCCCGATGGAGATGTACTTCGGATCACCCTCGTGCATCTCACCAACTCAAAGATCGGAACGACGAGTTCTCCACTATCTCAACTGCGTGGGTTCCGACGGCATAGGTCGCGCATTGGTGCCTCCGAGGGGCTGGGCTTGAGCGATTTCGGTCGCGAATATGTTCGACGGCTCAACGAAAAACGAATCTTCGTCGATCTCGCGCACATTAGTCGTCAAGGGTTCTTCGATGTGGTCGAGGTCCATGATCCGACGCAACCGCTCTTGGTTACGCATACTGGCGTATGCGGGGTGCACGACCACTGGCGTAATCTGACCGACAAACAGCTTCGCGCGATCGCGGATACCGGAGGAACCGTAGGAGTCATGTTTCATCGAAGCTTTCTCGGGAATCGAGACGTTTCGGTAGAAACCGTAGTCGATCATCTCGCGCATATCATTCGAGTGATCGGAGAAGAACACGCGTCGATCGGAAGCGATTTCGACGGTGCGATTCGTCCGCCTCCTGATTTGGCGACGCTCGACCAGTTGCCTCGTTTGGTCGACGCCATGCTCCGGCGCGGGTGGAGTCCTGACAGAATTCGCAAAGTCCTCGGCGAAAACTTTTTGCGCGTCGTACAGGAGCTACGCGGCTAGCGGCCCTGGGTGTACAGTGTAAGCATGGACCGGGGACCAGGTTCCGAACGTGTAGATTTGGATGCGCTCGAGCGCCAGCATGAAGAAGAAGAAGCCAGTGCCGAGAAGTCGGATCTCGTGCGTCGGCCACGGCCATGGGGCCCGCGCTCCGCAACGCCACAGGGATTGACCCGCTCGGCGCGTTGGCTCGATCGCCTCTACGCTGGCGAGCGGATGGTCCGAGAAAAAAAGCCTATTGTCGTGGACCACGCGCGCTCCGCGGGTCCGTGGATGGTTTCGATCGACGAGCCTCCGATGTCGGTGCTCGACGGCATGAGCCAAACCGCGACCCTGTGCGGAGGTTTTTCTGAAGATCCGGTGGTGGCCGCCTACTTCGAGGGCGAGTTCGGGGTCGCCCCCTTCGTCGTGGACGATACCGCAACGGGAGAACACGAAGCCGTTGAACAGTTCGCCACCACGTTACGCGAGTTGGTTCCAGGGTTTCCTCACGTAAGTTTCGTAAATAGCGGGGCCGAGGCATGCGAAAAAGCGCTGGCCCTATGCTTGGCGAACGCGGCGAGCGAGGCGAGCCGGCAACGCACACCGAGCTCTCGTCCCGACGCTCCATCCGCGAATACTCGGGGGCGGAAAATATTGGCGTTCGAGGGAAGCTTTCATGGGCGAACTCTGCTCAGTTTGCATTGCAGCTACAACCCGAAAAAGCGCGCGCCGTTTGAGATTGCAGGATACGAAGTCGATTTTGTTCCCTTTCCGGTGTGGCTCGATCCCGGAACCGAACCACCTTGTCCTCTCGAGTTATTGACCGCGTGCGCGACCGGCAAACTCCCCGAGCCGTCATCGAGTACGGATCCTCAGCTCGCGATCGACATCGCGAGCTGGCAAGCGGTACACGACGCGCTGTCGCACGAAAGTTACTTCGCTGTGATTGTGGAGCCTATGCAGGCCGAAGGTGGCGATCGATATGCCACCGCCCGATTTTTTCGCGGCCTCCGTGTGCTGACTCGTGCGCACGGGGTGCCTTTGATTGTAGACGAAGTGCAAACGGGGTTTGGCCTCGGCGGCACGTTTACGTGGAGCGAGCGATTTTCGCTGACCGATGCCGAAGGCAACCCAGACTGCCCCGACTGCATCGCCTTTGCGAAACGCGCGCAGGTTGGGGTGGTCATGAGTCGCTTTCCCGACGCTGAGCCCACGAGTGCACACGTGGCTTCGCTCATCCGCGGTCGGGTGCACGCGGAATGGATGGCTAGCGATGGTCGCGCGGCTGAAGTCGAGCAAGTGGTTCGTGACCATCTCGAGCGGCTCGCGGCTCGTTTTCCCGATTTGGTTCATCATCCGCGAGTGACGGGCTACGCGCTTGCGTTTGACCTTCCGAGCCCGCTCGAGCTCAAAGCATTTCTTGCTCAGCGATTCTACCGTGGGGCTGTGGTTTTCGGCGCCGGAGATCGCACGGTGCGCTATCGGCTCCATCGCGCGTACTCCAATCAGGATATCGACCGAGTTGCTCAAGCGATCGAAGCGTCACTCGAGTTCGTCCAGCAAAACCCCGGCGTCGTACCCGAACCCACGATGCACGATCCATCCCTCGCCACTCCTGTAGCTGGTCGCGACACGACGCCGTCCACGCTCCGCATCCGTGTCGTCCTTCCGGGCGAGGAAGACATAGACGAGCTGCTCGATCGCGTCATGGAACTCGAAGCGCGGGTCTACGAACCAGCTCGACGCGATAGCCGCGATTTTCTGCGCCTGGCGTTCTTGGCCGATGGATTGGTCATCCTCGCCGAAACGAAAAGCGAAGCGGCAGGCGCCGACCAATGGCGCTTGGTCGGTTCGATATTTGGTACGCCTTTGGAACGAGCCCGAACCGTCGCCGGACCGGATCGCGACCCGTTTTGCAGGGCTCGCAACACGCTCTATTCGATCGCTTCCACCGTCGATCCTGCATTTCATGGCCAAGGGATCGGCACACAGCTGAAAGCCGCGCAGATCGAGTCCGCTCAAGCGTTTCGGTGGCCTAGCGGCGCCCGACGCTTTCTCCATATTGCAGGACGCAATCGCCTGGGCGCTACCGATGCGATGATGCACATCAATCGATCGTTCGGCGCGTATGAAGTGTTTCGGCTGGAGAACGCCTACGAAAGCGAAGAGTCGATCGCGATATACTACCGAATCCCGGTGGGACCTCCCAGTACACGTCATATCGAACCGGCTGCGAGCACCGTCGACGTCGCGAGCCTGTCTCGCCCGCTACAAGCGCCCCCCGCTTCGCTTTCGCACGTCGCGTGCCGTGGTGCGCTCTACGGCCCCACGGTCAACAAAATCACCTTGTGCAACTATGTAACTCCAGCTGTTGTACGCGCGGTGGAATGGGTAAGCGCGCTGACCCCCGACCACCCGCATTTGTATCTGACATCGTCTCGCGACGAGGCGACCGACAAGAGCCTGCGAATCCTGCGGGCGCACCGCCCCGACGCGCGCATTGCGATTGGCCTCGCGGGTGGCTACCTCGGTCACACTACCGCAGCGGCGCGCTCGCTCAGTGACCCATCGGTGCATCGCCAGGGACCAGCATACTTCGACAACTGGCGCTTGGTTCCTCATCCCGCTGACAACGCATCGATTACGATCTCTGCGATCGAAGACATCGTCGCGCAGGAGGGGGCCGACCGTATTTTGGGCCTCTTCATCGAACCACTTCAAGAGCGGACCGGCGCGACCATTCCTGATTCGATGTGGAACTCCCTCGAGCGACTTCGCCAGCGCGGAGTTCCGGTGGTTTTGGTGGAGACCGCGAGCGCCCACTATCGAAGCGGTCGCGGCGCTTTCTATTCAAGCGGGATTGACTTCGTGCCCGATTTGATGGCGTGGTGGGGCGGCGGTCAGATTGGGTTCGTGCACACCACCGCGGCCTTTTTTGTCCCTACGCCGCTCACCATGGTGTCGACCTGGGACGGCGACGAACTCAGCTTGATTCGGGTTCACCACCAGCTCCGCGCCGCTCGAAGGCTCGATGTGTCGTATCTGTCGGGCGCGTTCGATGAGTGTTTTGCCGACCTGCCCGTGGACTCGATACGGGTGCGCGGAACGGGGGCGTTTCGCGTTTTGGATGCAGGGAAGCATGCGCCAGCGTTCGCTGCTCAGCTGGCTCGACAAGGATTTATCCCTCGCGTGTTTCCGAACGACCACGTGGCCATCGTTCCTCCGCTCGATCTCGACCCTGCTGCGATCGCGCATCTCATGCTCGCGATCAAGGACGCCGTGCATGCGAGTGTTTGAGCTGCCGAAAGGCGGCCCAAGAGAACAGGGCCAAGCCCATGGAGAGACGTTTCGCCCCCTCATTGCTGAGATCGCATCGATTCGCACGCAGCTCCTCGTAGCGCACGGCATTGGCTCTGGCGGGAATGTCCGCAGCGTCGCTGAAGCGCGCGCGCTCGCGGAGCACCACCTGCCGATGCTCGAGGCGTTTGACCTCGACCTCTTCAACGAATTGCTGGGCGTTGCTGAAGGCGCCGCGCTTCATCCGGCAGACATTGTGATTCTTAATCACTATACCGACCTCAAAGACCTCTGCGGCGATGGGCAGAGTATCCGCGAGGGCGATAAACCCAGCTCTGTCGATTCTTCAGAATCAGACGACAACTGCAGCGCTTTGTTTGCGGCTACTCCGGCAGGGTCGGTGATCGGACAAACCTGGGACATGCACGGGTCTGCGCTTCCCTTCGTAATGATGCTGGGCATTCCCGCCACGGACGACGCGCCAGCCGCCTGGACTCTCTCGCTTACCGGATGCCTCGGCATGGCCGGCCTCAACGAGGCGGGTATCGCGATCACCATCAACAATCTGAGCAGCACCGACGCGACGATCGGTGTGGTGTGGTCGGCGCTCGTGCGGCGGGTATTGCAATGCCGAGACGCTGCTTCAGGCCGCGACGTCATTCTCGATGCGCACGTGGGCGCGGGTCACCACTACTTGATCGCGAGTGAACGCGAAGCCTACGGCATCGAAACATCAGGAACGCGAAAAGAGATGGTGTTTGAGCACCGCGGAAACGACTCGGACGTATGTTTCGCCCATACCAACCACTGTCTCAGCCAGGTTGTGGACGAACACACGACGATTCGTCCGGGCAGCACGACGCGCGAACGATATTCCACCATCGCGGACATCGTTCGCGAGGAGCAGGTGCGCGATCGTGCCGATCTTTGGTATCGGGTGCTGGGTTCGCACCGCGAGTTTCCCCAGAGCGTGTCGACATGGATGGCGTCGCCGCAGCAGCCTCATGCAATGGCGACCTGCGGGGGAATCGCGGTGGATCTTGCAGCGCGCAATCTGTGGGCGTGTGCCGGCGAAGTGCATCGGTCCCGACCGCTCCAGTTTGACTTCGAGGCGATTTCGGCACCGAGCCAATCGGAGTCGAGCTCACGGTCGCCAGCTGATTCGGTTTCCAAACCCTACTTGTTTACCTGGACGGCGCAGCGTGACGCCAAAGGCATCGACCTTTGCGGCGGTGAAGGTTCTTTTTTCTTCACCAAGTCTGATTCGGGCAGTCCACGGCGCGTATTGGATATGGGAAGCCTCTCCTATCAAGCCAACGCGGGGCATGGTTGCCAGCGCATCGTGGCGCGCATTCGAAACCAAGCGCAGCGGCTATGTCTGGCGTCACCGCACGCCAACTATCCTGAAAAAGAAGAACTTGCGCGAACCCTGCTGCGCCTTGCGCCTGACGGATTCAACAAAGTCTTCTTCACCTTGGGCGGCGCCGACGCCAACGAGCACGCGCTGAAAATCGCGCGGATGTTCACTGGGCGCCACAAGATCGTCAGCCGCTATCGCAGCTATCACGGCGGAACGATTGCTGCATCGACGGTGGGCGGCGACTGGCGACGACCTCCCATCGAACCGGGCCTGGCCGGCGTGGTGCATGTGCTGGATTTGGATGGCGCAACCCAGCGCTCACTCATTCCTCGCACGCTGGAGCTAGAGGGCAACGTCGGCGCAGTGATGCTCGAACCCGTAGTCGGCCACAACGGAGTGTTGATTCCGCCACCGGGGTACTTCCAAACCGTTCGCGAAGCATGTGACGCACACGGTGCATTGCTCATTGTCGACGAGGTGCTCACGGGCTTTGGCCGAACCGGACGATGGTTTGGGTTTGAACACTTCGACGACATCACACCCGACCTCATCACGCTCGGCAAAGGCCTCACAGGCGGATACGGCGCGCTCGGAGCAGTGCTGGTTCACGAACGCGTCGCCGAGTTTTTCGAAACCGAAACGCTCGTCTCGGGCTTGACCCAGTACGCGCATCCGCTGGGTGTCGCCGCGGCCCAAGGAGCGATTCAAGTATACGAGGAAGACGGTCTGGTAGAACGAGCAGGCGAGCTAGAGCTGCTGCTTCGGCAGGCGCTGGAGCAACTCTGCGTGCCGGACTATCTTTCGGGCGCACGGGCGATCGGATTGCTTGGCGCAGTCGACCTCGCGGCATCGGACGACGCATGGAAAAGGCTGCCGCAAGCGCTTCACGCGCGCGGCGTGCACGCCCACACAAACCCGCGCGCTCGCGCGGTGATCGTTGCACCTCCACTATGCATCGAAGCAGACGATCTTAAGCGCGGGGTTGAGCTCATAGGCCACGCGGCGGCTGACGCGTTGTCGAATCGGGAGCCGGGACGCGCGACATGAGCCAACCGAAGACGAACCGCGCTTCCTCCCCTGCAACTGGGGCAAAAAAAATCCAATCTTCCGTGGATCAAGCGCTCCGCGGCGTGTTTGACGGCGCACGCATCATGGTGGGGGGCTTCGGCCTATGCGGCAATCCCGAAGCGCTGATCGCTGGCGTGGTGCGCCTGGGCGTACGAGACCTCACGCTGATTTCCAACAACGCCGGCAATCTCGGCAAAGGCCTCGCGATCTGGCTTCGCGCAGGCATCGTTCGGCGCGTCATTTGTACGTACGTCGGCACCAACGAAGACCTTCATCGCCAGATGGCAAGCGGGCAGGTCCAGGTCGACATAATTCCTCAGGGCACGTTCGTGGAGCGTATTCGCGCCGCGGGAGCTGGTATCGCCGCGTTCTACACGCCCACCGGCGTCGGCACGGTGGTTGCGGATGGTAAAGACGTTCGAGAGTTTTCGGGAAGGCCGCATATCTTAGAAGAAGCGTTGCACGCCGACTATGCGCTGATTCGCGCGCATACCGCAGACCCCTTCGGCAACCTTCGATTCTATCGAACGGCGCGAAACTTCTCGCCGGTGATGGCCACCGCAGCAACAACGACCATTGTCGAAACAGACCAGCTCTGCGGTCTTGGCGACATCGATCCCGATGACGTGCATTTACCGGGGATCTTCGTCCAGCGCCTCGTGCACGTGCCCGAGCATGAAGATCCGTTTGAATACCGGATGGTACGGAACGACTAATGCCGTTTTCGCGAGAAGAAATCGCCCAGCGCGCGTCTCTTGAGATCGCTCCCGGCAGCGTGGTCAATCTGGGCATCGGGCTTCCCACCTTAGTAGCCGACTATCTCGCCCCTGAAGACGGAGTGGTGATTCAGAGCGAAAACGGCATTCTCGGCATGGGCCCGTTTCCACAAGCTGGCGAGGAAGACCCTCAGATCATCAACGCAGGAAAACAGACCGTGACGATCGCAGCCGGTGGCTCGTGCTTCGACTCTGCGATGTCGTTCACGATGATTCGCGGCGGGCATATCGACTTGACCATTCTTGGCGCGCTTCAAGTCAGCGCCTCAGGGGATCTCGCCAACTGGTCGATTCCCGCGGGGCAGGGCGCAGGCCGAACCATGGGGATTGGGGGAGCGATGGACCTCGCCGCAGGGTCCGGGCGCATCGTTGTGCTCACGCGCCATCAGACCAAGGAGGGAGCACCGAAGTTGGTCGCGCGGTGCACGTATCCATTGACCGCGCGCGGCGTAGTGAGCCGGGTCATCACCGACCTTGCCGTGCTCGATGTGGGCGCGCGTGGATTTGAGCTTGTGGAATGCGCCCCAAACGTTACCGTCGAGCAAGTTCGCAAGGCGACAGGGGCGCCGCTGACGGTGGGTTTGCAGCCGTAGTCTTTTTCGTCAATCAAGGGGTCTGTTGTATGTACATCGTACAGACAGCTCATTTTTAGCATGAGTAGCGCTTTTTTAGGATAGATGGGAGAAGCTCTTTATGTCCGAACTATTGAAGATTGGAAATCTAGCCGACCTCGGGGTGCTGATTTTTCTTCAAGCGGTACTGGGATTCGACAACCTTCTCTATATTTCGATCGAATCGCAACGCGCCCCGGCAGAAGCGCAACAGCGGGTGCGTCGGCTAGGCATTCTGATCGCCATGGCGCTGCGTATCGTGCTGCTCTTCGTCGTGGTTCGCCTGGTGAATACCTTCAAAGCACCGTTCTTCGAAGTTCAATGGGCAGGAGTACTGGAAGGCGCGTTCAACTTCTCGACCATCGTGTTTCTGATCGGCGGCGCCTTCATCATGCACACCGCGGTGAAAGAGATATCCCACATGCTCACGATCGAGGATTTGGCGAAGGGACCCGAAAAAAGCGCCAAATCCGCCGGCCAAGTGATAGCCCTCATCGTGCTGATGAATCTTATTTTTTCTTTCGATTCAATTCTTTCGGCAATGGCGATCAGTAAAGTATTTTTTGTATTGGCCATCGCCATTGTGATCTCGGCGGTGCTCATGATGGTACTCGCCGATAGCGTGGCCGATTTTTTGAAGAAGAATCGCAAATACGAAGTGCTGGGGCTGTTCATCTTGCTTATCGTCGGCGTGGTGCTGCTCGGAGAAGGGGGTCACGAAGCGCATTTGCATCTCTTCGGCTACCCGGTCGAGGCGATGTCCAAAACGACGTTCTACTTCTCGGTGGTGGTTTTGTTTGCGGTGGACATTGTGCAGTCGCGCTACCAGAAAAAACTCGCACTTGAACGCGGCCGCGCGGCCTCCCATCAAGCAGCCCAAGCTTCCTGAATGGGCAAGTCTGCTTGCCCAGGCGTGGGCTTGTGCCTTAGACCTCGAGCGCGATGGCTCACGAGTATGAACGGCGGCGAACGTTCGCCATTATTTCGCACCCTGATGCAGGGAAAACCACGCTGACGGAGAAGCTGCTCCTTTACGGCGGAGCGATTCACGCCGCGGGAGCGGTTAAATCACGAAAAGCGAAGCGAGCCGCGGTGAGCGATTGGATGGCGCTCGAAAAGCAACGGGGGATTTCGGTCACCTCGTCGGTGCTGCAGTTCGAGCATCAAGGCATGCGATTTAATCTGCTCGATACGCCCGGTCACAATGATTTCAGCGAGGACACCTACCGAACGCTGGTGGCGGCAGATTGCGCGATCATGATTCTCGACGCGGCGAAAGGCGTCGAGCCTCAGACCAAAAAGCTCTTTCATGTATGCCGCATGCGGGGAACGCCGGTGGTCACGTTCGTGAACAAACTCGACCGACCAGCTCGCGATGCGTTTGAACTCATGAGCCAGGTCGAAGAAGTCCTCGGGGTGCATACCGTGCCCGTCACCTGGCCCGTCGGAAGCGGCGATCTATTTCAAGGAGTGTACGACCGCGATGCACGAAAGGTGCTTCGCTTTTCACGAAGCGAGCAAGGAAACGAAAAGCGCGCAGAAGTTAACCTGTCGGGAATTGATGATCCGGGTCTCAAGGATCTTCTTGGCGAGGAACCTGCCGCAGCACTGAAGGACGAAGTTGAACTCCTCGACGGCGCGGGCGAAGAGTTCGATCTCGAGCGTTTTCTGGCCGGAGAAATCACGCCGGTGTTTTTTGGTAGCGCGCTGACGAACTTTGGCGTGGAGCCTTTTCTCGAAGGCTTCCGAGAGCTTTGCCCGCCGCCCGGCCCGCGCGAAGCAGCCGGCGACGTGACAGTGACACCGACCGACGATCGATTCAGCGCGTTCGTGTTCAAAGTGCAAGCCAATATGGACCCGTCGCATCGTGATCGCATCGCGTTCGTGCGCATCTGCTCGGGGCGTTTCGAAGGCGGCATGCGCGTGCATCATTACCGTCTCGGCAAGGAAGTGCGCCTGAATCGCGCGGAGCAGTTTTTCGCGCAAGCAAGGGAGACGGTGAATGTGGCCTGGGCTGGCGATATCGTAGGTCTCTACGACCCAGGCTTGTTCCGTATCGGAGACACGCTCTCCACTGGGGGCGCGATGACGTTCGATGCCGTGCCTCGCTTTTCACCGGAGCATTTTGGCCGCATCCAGCTTCTCGACCCGCTCAAACGGAAGCAGTTGCAAAAAGGGATTCAAGAACTCGCCGAAGAAGGTACGGTGCAGCTGTTTATCCAGCCGGGGCGCGAGAAAGATCCCATCTGCGGGGTAGTCGGCCGGCTGCAGTTTGAGGTGCTGACGTTTCGATTGCAGCACGAATACGGAGCCAAGATTTCGTTTGATATTCTCCCGTACCAGTTTGCGCGTTGGATCGACGGCGTCGAAGATGGCGCCGAGGGCGCGGGCGAGCTTAAAGCGAGACGGGTACCGCTCGCGGTGCTGGATGTCGATGGCCGTCCTGTCGCACTCTACCGCGACAGCTGGGAGCTCGACCGATCTGTTCGCGATAACGAAGCGTGGACTTTTCACGAGACCGCGCCGATTCGCCAGATGGGCTAAAGGGCTGTATCGAGCGCTCGGCCGAATGAACGCGGACAGCGGAATGAATACCTAGGAGGACGGTTCGTCGAATAGTAATTTCGCAATCCAAACCCGTAACGTTTTGTCCGCCCAAGCGTACTGACTCGCAACAAACGAAAGCTACAGGAGAACTTTGACATGACTCGATGGATGACAAGAAGCAACGCACGCACGCGGCGCGCCACACGACTGGCCGGTTCCGCTCAGACGCCTGCTTTGCTGAGCCTGACGGCGTTGCTGGGAGCCGCATCGCTTCTTCAGGCTGCGCCCGCGAGCGCACAGAAGAAGTTTCGCGTGCGTGACGATGGTGGCAGCCGGGTGACGTTTGTTTCCGATGCCACGCTGGAAACCATCAATGGAGTGAGTTCCAAAGTGACAGGGTCAATGACCGTCGACCCGACCAATCTGTCGAGCGCAAAAGGCAAGTTCGAGGTCCCCGTCGCTTCATTGCGCACGGGCATCAAGCTTCGCGACGAGCATCTCCAAGGAGAAAGCTGGCTACACGCGTCGCGCCATCCCAAAGCGAAATTCGAAATCACCGGGATTCGCGGCGCACGAGCCCTTCGTCCCAATCGAGAAGCGCGCGTTGTAGTCACCGGAAAGTTCACCATTCACGGCGTGACCAAGAACGTGACCGCGAAAGCGAAGGTAAAGTGGATTCCTCTCACTGACGAAATCCGCGGCACGCCAGGCATCAACGGCGACGTGATTCGGGCCCGCGCCACGTTCAAAATCAAGCTAACCGACTACGGCGTATCTGTGCCGGCCATTGTCCGGCTCAAGGTCGCAAACGACATCGAGGTCACCGTGAACTTCCGAGCCATCGCAGAAAAGTCCTGAACGTCACCCTTTTCGCCAACTGAAAAAGCCCGCCTGTTTAGGCGGGCTTTTTTTGTACCGAACCCGACGCTGAACCTGAACCCGACGCTGAATCTGAACCCGATGCTGAATCCGAACCCGAACCCGGTGCAGATGCAGAACCCTAAATCCGAGGCTGACATCGGCGCTGACTCAGACGCCGATGCTGAGCATCCTGAGATATGGGCTGCCTGAAGTTACTACGACACGTGATACTTCTTGTCTTTGACAGGTCGTGCGACTCGGAACCTGATCCGGTGTCGGGCCCCGCGCCAGCTACCGACTCGGCACCAGGATCACCAGGATCGGATTCGGCATCGGGATCAGGACCAGGATCGGGTTCGGCGTCGGATTCAGGATCGGGTTCGGCGTCTGGTTCGGGTTCTGATTCAGGACCGGGTTCGGGTTCAGACCAATCAAGTCTAGTCTGTGTATGGCAGTGGTCAGTATGGTTGATCGAAATCACTCAGCATCAAGACATCCGACGAACTCCCCGGCAACCAGGTTACGTGCCTCCTGGCGGGGGAGCTTGGGTGAATCGGCGGGGTCGTACCCCGACGAGAGGGTCTGGGTGCCAGACCCTCAGGTAGACTGATCGCTGCTCTAGTCTAGAGCAGTGCCTGCTTGCGCTGATCGAGGATGTTGTGATCTAAGCACCGCATGGGCAAACCAATCAGCAACGGAATCCGAGAGCGTGTGGTGAGGGCGTACGAGAGCGGTCGCTACACG
>JANQQS010000144.1 GCA_028284955.1 Myxococcota bacterium
CCTCACCACACGCTCTCGGATTCCGTTGCTGATTGGTTTGCCCATGCGGTGCTTAGATCACAACATCCTCGATCAACGCAAGCAGGCACTGCTCTAGACTAGTCTATGGCAGTGGTCAGTATGGTTGATCGAAATCCCTCAGAGGAAAGACATCCCGCGAACTCCTCGGCAACCATGTCACGTGCCTTCTGGCGGGGGAGTTTGGGTGAATCGTCGGGGTTGTACCCCGACGAGAGGGTCTGGGTGCCAGACCCTCAGTAAAACGACCACTGCTCTAGTGGTGTTCGGTGATCGATTCACCGTAGTGGTCGAGAAGAAAGTATCGGGTTGGCAATCGGTGCTCCAAGGCCCAGTTGATTTCGACCTGTACGCCATCCGAAATTTCTTCATCCTTTTTCGTAAACACCCAAAGCTCATCGGACCGCATGAGTAGGTTGTTGTTCGCTGCGCGGACCGCGTCCTTGTCGACAAGGCCGTAGAGAAAATACCCTCCCATCATCCACGGGTTCACTGGCACTGCGTGTTCGTTCAACACGAATGCGCATATGCGCTCACGCAGGTACGCCGTTTCCGCGGAGTGCGCGGTGAATACGAGCGGACGGCGCTGAAAGAGCTTGCTTGCGGGGTGGATTGCCATTGCGTTCGCCTAGGGCACGCGAGCGGGGGTGATCCGAACCACCGCTTGCACTCCGTCGCCAAACTCCGCCCAGAGTGCGATTTCGCCGTTGGTGTTCACGGGGTCGTTCGAGAATACGTTTGTCACCCGGCCGGGCAGCAGCCCGACGCGGTCGCCACGCTCTAGCAAGAGTCGCGGAGGCGCTACATCGATTTGTCGGTCGGGCTGCACGGAGAAGTCGCTCGAGTAGTAGCCAGGAACTTCTCCGAGTGTCGGGTCGTTTCGAGCTGCGGCGTACGTCACGCGATAGCGGGGCGGCGAGGAGTTCGATAGCCGGTTGATGGCGACTCGGTCGTCGAAGGAAAACGCGCTGAAATCGTCAGGGCCGGCAATGGCGACGATCGAATCGACGCTGATGCCGGAGGGTGATTGGATGTCTTGAACGAATACGTGAATGCCGGTCGATGTCTGAGCCGTGAACGATACAAACGAGCCATCGTCGCTGATCCCTGGTCGCGCGCCGAAGCTTAGAAATTCGGGAGCGTCGTAGAGAACGGCTTCCGAGAGGTCTTCGTCCGTGAAGAGAATGAGCTGGGGGTTGGTACCGCTGCCTCGCACCACCGTTGCGCCGGTATCCGCAGTCATGGGGAAGAAGGTGCTGGCGCCGAGGTCGCCAGAGTCGGTATGTTGTTCGGAGCCGTTGGATCGCGATGAAAGCCCTTGGGATGCGCTTCGAAGCGCATGAAACACCACCCGACCAGAGTTATCCAGAGTCGCGCCTGCGCCGAGACCGGTATACGAACTCACCCAGCGCGGCGTTCGGCTGCCCGCGCCAATGAGCGTGCCTTGGTCGAGTTCGAGTCTCTTGACGAAGTCAAGCAGGCCGTCGTTTGAACGTTCGATCCAGATGATTTGATTTCGGTCGTTTGTTTGCACGAGCGAATCGACCGAGAAAGGCACGCCTACGGGAAAGTCGCGCAACTCGGTTTGGGAATCGCTTTTCAGCACGATTCGATTTGAGGTTCGGTCTCGTGTGCGGGCCACGTAAGCGACGTGGCCGAGGTTGTTGATGGAAGGGCCACGTCCGATCTCGACCATGACGTTTTGTGCTGACATCACTGGGGTATGCGCAATGATTTCGTAGCGCGTTCGGCGGCACTGAAGAGCGTCGCGATTCGACGTGCCCGCCACCGGGTTGAAGAGCCCGGAATAAGCGTAGTAGCAAAGGACCTGCAGGTCGGTAAGCGCGTTTTCGTCGAAGGATACGGGCTCTCCCCCGATTTGCTGGACGACGTCGCTCGTGTAAAGGGTCGGGCCGAATCGCGCAGAACCTTCTCGGTTCAAATCGAAGCGAGTTCGACTTCCTCCTCCAGTAAACCCGTCTCCATTGAGGTCGTATCGGCCAAAATCACGATCCGTTGGCGAAACTTCGACGCCGCGTCCTTGTGAGTCGACGACGTAGGGGCCGCCGAACGTAGGCCCGCCGCTGGTTTCAAAATAGCGAACCAAGAACTCTCCTACATCGACATCGTCGAACCGATTCGAGTTGTCTACGTCGAGAAGTTCGGCTCTCATTGGTGATGTTGCGGCAGAGGTCGGCAACACCGCGCGATCCAAGGAAAGCGCCGCCGCGTACCCGTCAAGCACCACTTGGTCGCCGACGATGCGAGTGTTTGCAAGAATCGCACGGCGCGTGGTGGGGGGAGGCTCGTCGCGTAGACCGCTCGAAAGCAACCACAGATACGAAGCGAGCCCGGCGACCTGGGGCGCGGCATGGCTGGTGCCAAAAAGCGAAATACACGGGCCGCGGGCTGGGCAGTTCACGATAACCTCGCCAGGCGCGACGAGATCGGGCTCACGAAACGAGTAGGCGGCGCGAGCCACGGCGTCAGGATCGCTCGGTGGAGGCCGGTTGGTCGCACCGACGACAAGCGTATTCGGCGTGGCGGGAGGCCCATCGGGGCCAAATCCGAGCAATCTCGATTCACGTCGAAGCAGCCGTTCGTCGGTGGAGCTGAGCGTGATGTCGGGCACGTTGGGATCGGTCGAGCGCCAAAGGTCAGCGTCTGTGGCGAGGTCGAACATGGTCCGCGGGCCGGCCATCCAGTTCGTGAAGATTGAGGAAAAGGCTCGACCCATCCCGGGGTAGAACGTCGCGTAGTCGTGCTGAGCGTTGTTCCCGGCCGCAGAAGTGACAAAAAAGTTGTCCCAGTGAGGGCGCGTCAGCGATGCCCAGGAAAGCGCATCTCGAATGCGCCAATTCAATGCACGGGAGCAACCAAACGCGGTTCCGGCGGGTGTGTTGTCGATCGGGCAGGGTCGATAGCCAAGCGAGACATTGAGCAACAGTTGGTCTCCCGCGGGGAGACGGCCGTTTGATATGAGCTGCGATATGGCGCGAGAGGTTCGCGTGATGACCTGCGGCATGGTCACGCCATCGATCTCCACGGGCAAAATCGTCACACAATTCCATCCCCAGGGGTTGGTGCCCGCGATGCCCATCGAATCAAACGCCGCCGCAGCGATCGACGCCACCGCGAAGCCATGTTGGTTGGGTGGCGACTGCGATGGATTTGATGACGGTCGCGAATGAGCGGGGATGCTTCGTCTCGGAAGTTCGACTCTGGTGTTGGACAGGTACTCCACGAACGAATCTGGAATCATGACCAGCGCGGGCGAACAGGAGCTGCTGACCAGCTCGCGGAGGTTCCACGCTGCCGGCATTCGGGTGGGAAAGTGGTGATCGAGAACGGGTTGAGAGAAGTTTGTGTGTGGCAAGATCGCAGGAGCGGCGGTGCGACCAGGCGTGGCCGTCGAAAACCCAGACGATTCCGCGATCGCGTGGCTCATTTCTTCGAGCTCCGAGCGATTGGTGGCGCGCGGGACCGAAAGCGTGGCGGCTGGGTTTTGAGGGTCCATCGTCACGATGCGGGCGTTCGATTGTTCGAGTGCCTCGTTGACGTCGCCGACCGTTGCATCGGGTGAAATCCATGCGTCGAGGCGAACCATGATCAAACCGTCGTCGACGTCGTCTGGCTCGACGCCAACAACGCTCATGTGCTTGAGCGCGTCACGTGCCGAGCTGTCGGTATCCCCATCGAGCAATACGCCGCCGCTGATGCGCGCGCTCAAGATGGACGCATCGATGGAGATGTCCTCGGGATGAACGATGTCGAAGGTTTGTTCCGCGTCTGCGTGTTGTCCTTGCGAGATATCCCCAAAACTCAGTCGTCCGTGTTCTACAGTGAGCTTGTCATTGCTCGATTCCCCACGGGCGAGCGCTTCGCCGGGAATGGTGGTGTCGCGACGCTCCACCCATGCCACCACGTCCCTTGCATCGCTTCCGATGTTGCGCACGCGAGCCGAGAATGATGTTCGCTGAAGCGCTTCGTTTTCGCCGCTGTCGCTGGTTCGAGGTTCTGCCTGTTCACGCGAGCGCTCAACCAGCTCGAGGATGAATTGGCCGTCCTCGAGTTCCAAAGCGGAGTTGGATTCAGTTGGATCCTCGCTTTTGCCGCATGCGGAACCAGCTACTCCGACGACGACTAGTCCCCAGTATGGGATGCCGGAGCGACGGGCACTGCGCCATGGGACCGTGGAGCGCACCATGACGCGATCCGTTCGCGAGCGTCTCAGCAAATCACACGGCGTAGGTCGTCGAAGTAGGCGTGCCATCGGCAGCCATCATACCTCAGGTGTGACGGGATCGATCGCGCGCGCTGCGATTCGCTCAGTCCGCAGTAAAGCTCTCCGAGCAAGATGCTCTGAGCTCGCATTCAGACTCGGTGTCGCAGATCGAGATGTCGGGGAGTCCTCGGCCGCATACCACGCTGAGCAAGCAGCTTGTTTCCGCAGGGCAGCTCAGCGTCGCGGAGCATCCGCGTCCTTGGCACGTGAACACGCATCTGCTGGATTCGCAACTGCAGGTTGCTCCCTCGGGACACTCGCAGACGCCTCCTGCGCACGGACACCCGTCGCCTCGGCATGGTTCGGCGAGGGGGCCTCCGTCGGCGGCGGCGGATGCGTCGCCGGTTGTCGATGAGTCGGGGGTGGACGCGTCCCTCGCGCTGGCGTCGTCTGGCATGCCGCTGTCGGAACGCGTCGTCGATTCGCCGGTACTCGGCGACGTGTCTGACGATGTCCCGGCGTCTGCGCCCGTCGCGGCATCGTCATCCCCGCATGCGCCGACCACCGCCAGCGCGGTGACAAGTCCGACCATCTCGAATGTCCGAACGGTTCTCGTTGACTTCATCGCGCGACCTCCTTACTGAGTGCTCCGGGAGCTAGCATTGTGTGCTCGCCAAGCTGATCTCGAAAACGGGAGTAAGCTTGCATCGGTTCCGTCCATGCCGCCACTCGACCATGAATTCCACATCGATTCCTGAACGTATCGCTTGCTTGCCGCGTCACCCGGATCACCCTCGCGCGACGTTTCTCGCCGCTGAGCGGTGCGACGTGGTGTTTGCGAGCTACTCTGCTGGACAAAGCATCGCGCCGCATACGCACGAAACGATGAACTGCGGCGTGATCACGGCGGGTGAAATGATTCTGACGAAGAACGGAATCGAAGCGCGCTATACGCCCGGCGATTGGTACGAAATCCCGGCCGGTTGCGTGCACTCCAGCCGCTTCGAGGTGCACACCGCCAGCGTCGAGTTCTACTTCTCTTGATTTATCGGTCCGCGCGCTAAACTAGCGCATGCCCCCCAACTCGACACCGTGGGCTATTCGCATTGCGCGACCCGAAGATGCTGGCGCGATGTTGTCCATCTATGCGCCATTTGTTCGCGACTCCGCGGTCACATTTGAAACCGAGGTGCCAACCGAACGAGACATGGCGAGCCGTATCGAGGAGACACTTCGCCGGTTTCCATGGCTGGTTGCCGAGCGCGAAGGAAAGATCGTCGGCTATGCCTACGCGGGGCTTCATCGCGTTCGCCATGCCTATCGCTGGTCGTGCGAAGTCAGTATTTATCTAGACGCAGCCGTGCGGGGACGAGGACTTGGTCGGGCGCTTTATGAGCGACTCATCGAGCATCTGCGCGACCTCGGCTACCTCAACGCCTACGGCGGCGCCGTGCTGCCGAACGACGCCAGCGTGAAGCTACACGAGTCGCTGGGCTTCGAACCGGTCGGCGTGTACCGCAAAGTTGGCTACAAGCAGGGGCGTTTTTGGGACGTCGGATGGTGGGCGCTCCGATTGGCGGAGCCGGAGGGAGTTCCCGCAGAGCCGAGAGCGTTCGGGGGGTAAACGAAATCCTGAGTGGGAGTCTGTATGGCGCCCGCTGCGCACTTGAATGCCGTGGCGGTGTTCTTCTCGGTCGCCGTCGGTTGGTGTCACTCCGTCGCGAGGGCGAATCGGATGGCTTGGCCGCCACCAGGGGCGAGCGCGAGCTGTAGCGTGTCGTTTGCGGCGACGTTCTTCTCGGTGATTTCGATGGCGGTTGGGTTGCGCTCGAAGTGGGAGTTTTCGTCTTGGGTTGCCGCTTTGACTCGATGCCCTGTCTTGTCCCGGTATCCTGTCTTGTCCCGGTAGATGGTCGCGCGATACGTGGCGCCAGAGTCGAGGAACGAGAGCGGAACGGAAACTTCCCGTGCTTCGGCGTTGGTGATGCTGCCGAGGTACCAATCGGGCGAGTTGCGGTCTTTTCGCGCGACGGTGATGGTGGCGCCGATTTCGCCGTCCAGCACGCGCGTTTCGTGCCAGTCGACCGGTACTTCGCGAATGAACCGAAATGCGGGCTGCCCTTGGTAGTGCTCGGGGAGGTCGGCCACCATGTGTAGCGGGCTGTAGAGCACCACGTAGAGCGCGAGCTGTTTGGCCAGAGTGCTTGCCGGATATAGAGTCTTCCCGTTGCGGCGGTAGGGCTTGAAGATGCCGGGAGTGAAGTCGAGGGGGCCGGCGAGCATGCGCGTAAACGGCAGAATCGTAACGTGGTCCGGAGGATTGCCGCCTTCTTCGTTCCAACCCGCATTGTATTCCATGCCGCGCATGCCTTCGCGCGTCATCATATTCGGAAACGTCCGCCGAATGCCCGTGTCCTTAATGGGCTCGTGTACATTGACCATGAGCTTGTGCTTGGCGGCCTCTTCCACCACGCGCCGGTAGTGGCGCACCATGAACTGGCCGTGGTGCCAATGTTCCGACCCATCGGTCCACCGCGTCTTGAGCTCGATGGCGTAGCCGGTTTTTACCACGCGCACGCCGTGTTTTTCGTAGAGGGCAAATGCGCCGTTCATTTGCTGTTCGTAGCGACCCACCGAACCTGCGTTTTCATGATGGCCGATCAGGTGCACGCCGCGCTTCTTTGCGTACCGAGCGACCTGCTCGAGGTCGAACCCTGGATGCGCTTCGGCGAACCGAAAGCGCTCCCCGGCTCCGAACCATTCGCCTTCCCAGCCGACGTTCCATCCCTCCACCAGCACGCCCGAAAAACCGTGTTTGGAGGCGAAGTCGATGTAGCGTTTGGCGTTCTTGGTGGTGGCGCCGCGTTTGGGTCCAGGCCCCCAGGTTTCTTTGTCGGTGTGCAGCGACCACCAAATGCCCACGTATTTCCCCGGCTGCACCCACGACACATCGCCGAGCCGGTTCGGTTCGTTCAGATTGAGCAACATCGTCGATGTGATGAGGTCGCCGGGCCGCTCCGCAATATGGATGGTGCGCCATGGACTTGAGTGCGGAGCCTTGCCTTTGACGCGCACCCCGTCGGCCCAAGGCACCAGATCGGCTTCGAGCGCGTGTTGGCCATCAGGCTTTAGGGTCATGCTTGCATAATCGGTGAGGGCGGCTTCGTGAATGCTGATCGCGAGGCCTGGTGCCTCCACGGTGAGCGGGGTGTGGACAGGTTTGTCGAGCGAGCTCAGCGGTGACTTGGTGTAGAGATATTCGTAGCGGCGTGGCTGGTAGGCGGGAATCCACCACGCGTGGGCACCGCCGGCTGATTGAAAGGCGCTTCCGAGCCGAAACTCGGTGCGTTCGTCAGTGATTTGAAAATCACCAAACTGCGGCTGCTCGGGGAGCACGTATCGAAACGCCGCTCCGTCGTTGTAGGCGCGAAAGATGAGTTTCAGTCGTCCCGAGTGGGCGCTCGGGGGGTCGTTGCGGGCGATGCTCTGTCCCAAAAGGATGGTGGCTTCGGCATAGTGGTCGCGTACGAATCGCGTTTCTCCCCAGGGTTGCTCCCAGGTGGTGTTCTGGCGCCGTCGCTGCACGTGTTCGATAGCCAAATCTCGGTCGAAGTTGGCGGATCGGAATCGCAGCCCCAAGCGCGACCGTCCGACGACCTCGCGGCCTCGTCTGCGCACGAGATAATAGGGAACGCCTTTGTCGACGGTGAACGATATTTCGATCGTGCCATCTGGGGAGATGATTTGAACGTCATCGCGGCTGGGTCGCGCTTGGCTTCGTGTCGGCGGTGCGGCGGGCGAACAGCTTGCCGTGATCAAGATGGCCGCGATGACGAATTCCTTAATGCGTTGGTCCATGCCTCCCCCTTCTGTTCTTAAGGCGGTTTGACAGCTCCAGTTTTTGCCTCAAAACGCGAGGGTTGTGCCGGCTTCGGTTGCTGCAAAAATTCGTAGCTACGCCCGATACGAACTTGAGTCAAACGTCGTGGACCAGGCGGCACGACTTGTCGCGCGTCACGTGGGGCGGCCGCTTTCTGCTGTGGAATCGGATATCGCGCGGTGCGACCAGTTGCTCGTCTATACCGACCCAGGCAGCCACCGGATTGTCGGGGCAAGCCCAGTACGGCGGGTGTCCGCAGAATATCGAGGGCGGCCGTGCAACGTGCTCTACACCAGCGACGTTGCGATTGAACCGGACTACCGCGGCGCGAACGTCATGCAGCGGTCCGGGATGCGTTGCTTTGTCGATACCAAACGACGTGAGCCCAACGTACCCGTGGTTTGGCTATTTCTCGCATCGACGTATCGGAGCATGCTGGTGTTGACGCGCAACTTCGCCGAATACTGGCCCGCTCCGGGAGGAAACGACCCGGCTCTCGGGGAACTGGTCGGGTCTGCTGCGTCGCAGCTTTGGGGCAACGCTTGGAGTGCGCATTCCGGTACGGTCACCCTAAATGAGCCCAGCTGCGCTTCGCTTCTTGATGTGCCCGCGCGGTTTCGAGAACGGCCGGAGCTACGCGCCTTCATGACGCATACCGATTACACACGGGGTCGCTACGTCGTGTGCGCGGCGCCTCTGCACGCTCGAAATTGGCTGGAGGTGGCTCGCCGAAGCGCGCTTCGGGCGGTCGCGCGTTCTCGGTCGCGAGCCATCGGGCGGACGGCTGGAGACCAAGAACCGCCGACGCTGTGGGATGCACTGGCGCGGACAGATGCGTTCGAAGCAACCATGATGGACGACGACGTCTAGCGGGCGGCGGCTTGACGTTTGGTGGTCCGCGTCCATGGATAGCCCGTCATGGACCCTCGCCAACCCTTCGATCCCGCTCGCGTTCCCTTCTTCTACGGGTGGGTGATCGCTGGCGTGAGCACGCTAGGGGTGCTGATGAGCATTCCGGGGCAGACCATGGGCGTCAGCGTGTTCACAGACCACCTGCTCGCAGCGCACGGCGTATCCCGACTTTCGCTCAGCAACGCGTATTTGATAGGGACACTGGCGAGTGGACTGACGCTTCCTCGTGGTGGCCGGTGGCTTGACCGCTGGGGCGCACGTCGGACTGCGCTCGCCGCTTGTCTATTGCTTGCCGCAGCGCTTTGTTTCCTCGCTCAGAGCGACCGTCTGGCGACGTTTCTCGGAGGACAGAACGGGGGCGCGGCGTCGCTCGTTGCGCTCGCGTTGGGTTTTTTCGCGCTACGCTTCGGGGGGCAAGGCATGCTCACCATGGTGAGCCGAAACATGCTCGGCAAGTGGTTCGATCGGAAGCGGGGCACGGTCGCAGGAATCTCCGGACTCTTCGTATCGTTCGGGTTCGCGGCCGCTCCGCTAGGGCTCAGCGAGTGGATTGGGGTCGCCGGGTTTCGGGGCGCTTGGCTCAGTATGGCAGCGGCCGTGAGTTTGGGCATGGGCGCCGTGGCATGGGTGTTTTTTCGCGACAACCCGGAAGAGTGCGGGTTGCGGATGGACGGTGCGGCAGTCGCAGACGGCGCAGGCGAATCAGTCGACAACCCGTCTGCCACAGACCTCGAGCGAGGCGACGCCATTCGAACGCTGGCGTTTTGGGCGGTCACGGGCGCTCTGGCCCTGCAGGGCACGGTGGTGACAGGGTTTACGTTTCACATCGTGGATATCGCTGCGAGCGTGGGGCTTTCTGAACGCGAAGGTGTCTCGCTCTTTTTGCCGATGGCGGTTGTGAGCACCAGTCTGGGCTGGATCGTTGGCATCGCCTCAGATCGAACCCAGATTCGCTACCTAGTGATGGTGATGATGGCCGCGCTCTGCATCAGCACCTCGCTGGTGACGCAGTTTCATCACCTGCTCGGACGTTCGCTTGCGATCGGATGCATGGGAGTAAGCGGAGGATTTTTCAGCACGCTGGCGACGGTGGCCCTGCCGCGACTCTTCGGCCGAACGCACCTCGGCGCGATCAGTGGCGTGATGATGATGACGATGGTCCTCTCGACGGCCCTTGGTCCCTCTGTACTCGCGCTCGCCAAACACTGGATGGGCTCCTACGACGCCGGCTTCCTGCTCTACGCATCGCTTTGCCCAGTAGTCTTCGGAGTCGCGCTCGCGAGCAAGAACCCTCGCACCCGAACCGCGACATGAGAGTGTTGACCCGCGCGGGTCCCCCTCCTGACTCCGGCCGCTGTCGCGTCCGCCTCACCGCTGCGCGGCGGGTCCCCAGCAGTAAACCAGATCACGTGCCTCCTGGCGGGGGAGCTTGGGTGAATCGGCGGGGTCGTACCCCGGCGAGAGGGTCTGGGTGCCAGACCCTAAAACAACACAGCCTGGCGGGGGAGCTTGGGTGAATCGACGGGGTCGTACCCCGGCGAGAGGGTCTGGGTGCCAGACCCTCAAACTAACCGAGACGAGGGAGGGGGCCGGATAGGTCGATGTTGCGCCCTTGGCCGGAGTTTGGTCCGGCTTGGACTTCGCCGCGGACGCTCGGAAAACCGAAGTGATCGATGTTCATGCCCATCGCTTGGCAGATTGACACTAGCAAATGGGTATGGCTCAACCCTGCGTATTGGTGGGAGTAGTTGCGGTTGGCGGGGTTCGGCGTGTTCATGGCGTATTTGACGTAGCGGCCTGCGCGAAACGCGCCGCCCATGCCGCCCACGATAGTAACAGGCCAGAGGATGTGTCCATGGTCGCCGTGGCCGATTTCGTTGATGAGCACGATGCTCGTATTGTCGAGCACGGTGCCGTTTCCTTCGGGGATGGAGTTGAGCTTGCGAGCCAGCGACGCCACCACGCGAGTTTGGTACTCCATGTGCTGCGTCATGACTTCGGTGCGCAAGTTGAATTCGTTGACGTCCGTGCCCTGCCCGAACTCTAGATAGGGGCCGGAGCCGTGCGCGTAGTCGTTGTGCAAGTCGCCGTTGGCGGTGCCGCCGCCGGGTTCGGTGAACATCTGCGGCGGAATGTCGGCGAGCTGAAGGGTCGCGATACGGGAGACGCCGCACGAGAACGCGGACGCGATGAGCGAGGTAAACTCTTCTGCGTTGTGTTCGAAGATCTCTCGTTCGCTGGCACCATTCAGGCGCGTCGGGCGGTCGGGGCGAGAGCATGTGGTTTGGCTCAAAATCGCCATCCGGTCTCGCAGCCCTTGTACGAGCTCGCCGTGGTTGGCGATGCGAGGATTGATGGCTCGATTGGCCTCGTATTGCTGCTGTACGATTTGCAACATGCGGTCCTGTGCGGCGCGCACCGGATCGATCATTTGTCCGTCGTCTGGTGGCAGAAAGCCGAAGAGCTGGTCGTACGCGGAGAGCGGGTCCGCTTGGGCGGGTACGGTGACGATTCCGCTGGGGCTCTGGTCGTATATGAAATGGTGGAAGCGGCCGAACGAGTTGCCGTTGTACCTATGGGCACCGTATTCGATGGACGTCAGGTCGGTGGCGGTCGGGTCGCTGCTTCGAATATGGCGCGCGATAATCTGGTCGACCGAAGGTTGTGCGGCGAACGATTTGACGCCGTCGTAGGTATACGAGGCCGGAGCACCCGTAAGCGCGGAACAATGGCCTTTCGCGTGGTCGTCTCCTTCGGGGTCTGCAAGCGCGGTCACCAAGCCGAGCCCGTCGAGGGCGATCAGCTGGCTGCGGAACTCGTGCAAAGGCCGCAAGCCTCGGCTGAACGACGATGGATCGCTCAGACTCGAATCGGTAAAAGAAAACTCCCACTCCTCCGCGTCAGGCCGGTTGTCGAAGCGGGGGTCGTAGGGGACATAGCCGCTCGATGGCGGGGTGAGCCCAGCCGGGCGCATCGACCAATTTTTGTGCACCCATCCTTGTTCGCCCACTACGAACACCACGCGTCGCGGCGCGGTGGGCGGTTGTGCGAGGAGGCTCCCGGTACCCTTGGGAAGCAGGAACGTGCCGGCTGCGGCTGCGCCGCCTGCTTGCAAGAAGCGTCGCCGCGACACCCGTGAACGGGCGGTGCGCAAACCGGCAGCGCCCAAATGAGACATGCGATCGAGCTTGAGCTTCACGGTCTTCTCATTTCCTTTCAAAGAACTCTGGATGCGTGGCGATTGCGACCAACAGCTCGCGCAGACGCAAGTCCGCCGAGGCAAAACGATCACTAAGGTCGGATCGAAGCGACCGACTGCGGGTTTTGTCTCCTCCGCCAAAGGCGTAGCGAATCCAGTGTTCGGTCATGCAGTCTGCAACTTCTGGGTCTTCACCAAACATGCTGGTGAGCGTGGTCGCGCCGTCGAATCCCCTTCCGTCGGGAAGCGCACCTGTCGCGTCGACGGGAGCCCCATTGTCGGTGTCTCGAAAGCGGCCCAGCGTGTCGAAGTTCTCGAATGCAAACCCAACCGGGTTGATGATCTGATGGCAGCTATTGCAAGGGCTGTTTGCGGTGGCGGCTTCGTATTCCTCACGATTGGTGACGGCTCCGCTGCCGTCCTCGCCCGGGATGCCCGCGGCTTGAGCTTCCGGAGGCGGCGCGCCGAGCGCCCGGCACATGACCCGGTCGAGCACGAATACGCCGCGCAATACGGGAGAAGGGTTGTTGGGGTGACCGTGCCCGGTAAGAAACGCGGTTTGCGTAAGAAACCCCCCGGCCCGCTGACCCCCGAGATCGACCTCCGCCCACTCCTGCCCGTCCGGAGCAGCGACTCCGTAGAGATCAGCGAGACGTGCGTTGACGAACGTGGTGGTCGAGTTGAAGAGGTCCGAGAGCGAGCCGTCTCGCGCGAAGATGACGTCGGTGATGAAGCGGTGTGACTCTTCCATCATCGCGTTGCGCAGCGGCCGATCGAAGTTGTCTTGGGGAAGCTTGCTTACTTGGTCGACTCGGTCGACTTCCATCCACTGCTCGAAAAAGTGCAAGAACCCGCGCTCCGCCCTTGGATCGTCGAGCATGCGGCGTGCTTGCTGTTCGACTTGTTCAGCGGTTCCCAGTTCGTCGGCCGCGGCGGCGGCGAAGAGCTCATCGTCAGGCAGCGACTGCCAGAAAAAGTACGAGAGCCTCGATGCCACGTCGTAGGGCGTTAGCTCGTCTCCCTCCAAGCGGTAGAGAAACTGAGGCGACTGAAGCATGGCCTGCACCGTCAGCTGAACGGCAGCGCCGAGATCGCCTTGCCCCGGAGCCGTGTCACAGAATTCGTAGAAAGCGCCTGACTCTTCAGACGTGAGCGGTCGCCGGAACGCTTTGGCGCCAAAGCGGTCTACGAAGTCGTGGCAGCAGGCCGAATCCGCGTCGGCCGGCGTGCACGACAAGAACCCGTCCATTTGGTCGAGGTTGTCGCGAATGAGCTGGGCAATGTCCACTGCGGCGCTGAAGTAGTCGCCGATATGCGATGACGTGACCGCGAGCGCGTCCTGGTCGTTGTCGAATCCGTAAGGAATCGGGTCGGCAACAAACTGCTGCCGCTGTACGTCGATGCCGGTGAACAGGTCGCGAACGGTGTGGTTGTATTCGGTGTGGCTCAGTCGGCGTAGTCCGTTGGCGAGCGATGCGTCTGCTCCATTGCCGTTGCCGTCCCCGTCGCCCCGCCCGTCTCCACCGCCCCGTCCGAGGATGTCGCCGCTGCATCCAGAGAACACGACCACAAGAGAAAGCCCCAGTCCGAAGCGCCAGACGTTGCGTGCGTCGAGTTGCCTGGGTCGTTCGCTCGCGGACATGGGTTTCCCATGTGGTGGCGAGTGCGTCTGATGCGAGGTGGTCGAGTTCGGAGCGGTGTTGGTGTGGTGGTGTCGGCTAGTTACGAGCACGTTCATCAAAGAGCCCAAAGGTTATCGGTCAGTGACCGGACTTCTTTAGAGGCCCCGTGCGCGACTGCTCAACACGTCACGGTCTCCCCTCCCTGCGAACGCGTACTGCAACCCCCGATCCAAGTTGAAGTGATGAGTTTTCCGTCCCTAAACAGCGTTCATTGTGGGGTGGCGACCATGTGCGAGGACACCCTCTGTCGAAAAGATCCTCGAGGCACGATGCCACGAAATGGGGGATATAAGCCTCACATACACGGTCGTTGGGGGCAGCCAACCCCTGATGCTGTTGGATTGGGGAAGTTCGTGAAATTGTGCGATTTTCGCGCTGATCTGGCGCAGAACAAGGTATGATGAACGTTCATCGGTTTGTTTCGATGTGTTCGGGAGACGCCCGACCCGTGACGTTTGACGAAGTGTTGATCAAGTCTGGCCTGCTCGAAGCGGAGCTGCTCGCTGAGTGGACCGAGCGCGCTTGGAAACGTGGGCGGCCGGTCGCTCAGCTGCTTGTCGATAACCGGGTCATCGCTGAGAAAGCGCTTGCAGCGTTGGTGGCCCGTGCACTTGGCGTAGGGGTGACCAATCTCGACAGTGTGGATATCGATCGGGACGCTTCCCGGCTCCTTCCTTCGGTGGTCGCGGAGCAACACTTGGTCGTGCCGCTGCGGATTCATCCGGAGAGCGGGACGCTCGAAGTGGCGTACGCCAATCCGTTCGATGATGCGGCGCTGCGCGCAATCGACGACATCGCGGAGCAAGGGCAGAGAAAAATAGTCGCTACCGTCTCCTCGGTGCTACGCGCAATCGAGCGAGCCCACGGGCGGGCGGACACGAGCGTGATGCATGCGTCGGCAGGCATGCGCAACGATCCAACCCAGCAAATCGCTGATCGGTCTTCTTCGAACCGGTCCCCATCAAACAGACCGTCCTCGAATCCATCTCCTTCAAACCGATCTCCGTCCGACCGCGCACTGCGCGAACGCCCCTCGACCGGCGAGGCCGCCTGCTCGGCACGAGCGCCAGATACCGCCACGGCACTTGAGGCAGGAGGGGGCGACGCGGAATCGGGGATTGATTCGTTCGCCGCCACCACCGTGCCAATGCACCGCATCGAGCACGAAGCAACACTCGAACAGCGCTTGGATGCGTTGTTGCTTGCGGTGATCGAGTCGGGAGCGATTTCGAGGGCCGACTACACACGGGCGTTGCATCGTTTGTTGCGGCGCGCGCGAGATGTCGATTCGAACGACGCGTGAAGTATGGCAGTGATCAGACTGGTCGATTGAGGCTCAAGTCGCATCCCATAGCGGTAGCGTGGTGAGATGAACGCTGTGGTCGGACGAAGTGGTTGCGTGTAGCCTGCGCTCAGCGAACACTTAAGGAAGGTAAGTCCTTGCTGCGGCGGGCCCTTACTGCTTTGGGCCCTCACTGTAAGCTTCTAGTGCGGTGCCGCGGAGGCGATTGAATGATTCGAGCAAGATGTTGGTGGACCTGGGGTTGGATTTGCGCATGTGCGGTACTCGGGGCGTGTAGCGGCGATGACGACGACGCGCCGACCGATGCCGGGGTAGACGGGCAGACCGCGATGGCCGATGCGGGTTCGGATGGGAGCACTCCTGCGGAGTGCCTCAACATTGGCGAACCTTGTGATGGAACGCGATGCGAGAGCGGCAGCGGTCGGTGTGTCGAAGCAGAAACGATTACGCTCGGCGGCGCCGAGGATCCGATATCCGGTTTGCCGGGCGGCGGAAACAGCATTGACATTCCACTCTTCGAGGGTGGCTACTGTTCTCCGGCGTGGCCAAATTCTGGGAATCGAGCCCCATGCAATCCCGGCGATCCGGACGAGAGCGTGTGCGGGCCTTGCGGTCGTTGTGTGGTCTTCGGTGGCCTTCCGGGATGCATGGCATCCTGCCAAGTCAGCATTGATGACGCGGGTGGGTGTCGCGAAGGCTACCAGTGTGACTTGATCGACGAGGTGTGTCAGCCGGGGTGTGCGACCGACGATGACTGCCGGGTGTCCCGCGAGGACACCAACAGCAACGGCATGGTCAGCGCAGCCGACGGAGACCAACTGGTATATGACACGCGCTCCGCGGCCGTCTGCAGCCCGGAGACGCGACGATGTGAGTTTCCCGGACGAGCCGACGCGGAAACAGGAGATCGCTGTACTCGCAATGAAGACTGCGAGGCGAATGGCTTTTGCATCCCCGAAGGCGCAGACGGCGATGGCTCGTGGCCGGGGGGACATTGCTCGAAAGCGCGCTGCGATTTGGCGGGCAACGAGTGCGCGGGCGCGGGCGCGGTATGTGCTTCGCGAGGCTTTCCGTTCGACTTGTGTTTGCAAGGTTGCACCGTGGCCGAGGGGGCTTCCGATTCGGACGCTGCGGCGTGGCTGACCAATCGTGGTGGCTGCGCAGAAACCCTTCGCTGTCTATGGAACGGTCAAGACGGAGTCGCGGCAGGAAATGGATTCTGTGAGTCGGGCAACTTCAACGCCGTGACGACGCCGAATCTGGGTGTTCCTTGCACCCAGGATGACGATTGTTGGTCGCCTTTCGGTGTGGGACGCTGCATTCCAGAAACCGCACAGCGCACCGACGGGGCTACCGTCGAGACGGGATGGAACGAAGGATACTGCGTGGTGGACGATTGCGCGGCTCCGGGGATGCCGACGACGCTGTGCGGAGACGACGCGGTCTGCGCGTCATTTGACCCGGAGAGCATTTGCTTGGCGCGCTGTTCCAGCGCTGACGACTGCCGTCCGGGCTATGGGTGCGTTCAAGTTCCTTCGCTCGCGACCACCCCGGAGATGGCGTGTTTTCCCGCATGTTTCCAAGACCAAGATTGCCGTACAGGTGAAACTTGCCAGGATTTGCAGCCCAACCCCGGAGGCGGGCAGATGGGCGTTTGCCGCCCCGCGACCTGATGCCTCGATAGGGAAAGAACAGAAGATTGTCGAGAACGGCTTGCGAGCTCTAAACCTTTCCCATAGAACCGTCCCGGCTTTCGACCCAGGAGCACGCCATGTACCTGCACGTCACCAGAAATCGGTCCAAGAGCACGCGTCATAAGTCGAGTCGTTTGCGCGGCAAGCTCAAGGCGAAAAACCGCCGTCGCGTCAATCGGATGCACGGCCGCAAACTGGGCCGACGCTTGGTTCGAAACGGCTAGGGGCGGAGGCCCAATGGAGCAGAAGCTCATAATCGTGGTCAGTGACTCGACCGGAGAAACGGCCGAGCGCACGGTGCGCGCGGCGCTTCTCCAGTTTCCCGACCATCGCGTGAGGGTTCGTTTGTTTACGCGCGTGCGCGACCGTGATGCAGTCAGCGAGGTCATCAGCCGCGCGGTAGAGCGGTCGGCGATGGTCGTGTTCACGCTGGTTCGACCTGAACTGCGCGAATACGTGCACCGCGTGGCACGCGAGCACTCCATCGAAGCGGTCGACGTCATCGGCTCGCTGATTCACAAAGTGGGTACGTATCTCGAAGCCGACCCGCTCAATATTCCCACCGCTCAGCTGCCTCTATCAGAGGAATACTTTCGGCGCGTGGAGGCCATCGAGTTCGCGGTGAAGAGCGACGATGGCAAAGAGCCGAGAAATCTGCGTCGCGCTGATCTCGTGCTCGTGGGGGTGAGTCGAACCAGCAAAACGCCCCTGTCTACGTATCTGGCGGGCCGAGGCCTCAAGGTGGCGAACGTTCCGCTCGTCCTCGGGGTAGAGCCGCCAAGCGAGCTCTACGAGGTGCCCGGTACCAAGGTGGTTGCGCTCACCATCGAAATCGACCTGCTGCAGGAGATCCGTAAGCAGCGGCTCCAGCAGCTTGGCATGCCCGGTGATGCCAACTACGGCATGCGGGATCATGTGCGCGCCGAGCTTGACTACGCGCACGGGATTTATCGCGCGCATCCGGATTGGATGGTGGTCAACGTAACCAACCGCGCCATTGAGGAAACCGCGACCATCATTCTTGAGGCCTACAAAGAACGCGAATACAGTCGGCAAGGAGCTTCGGCGCCCCCGCCGCGAGTTCTGTGAGCTCAGTGAATGAGCCGAGTGACCCCTAACGGTCCTTCCAAAACAAGATGGTTCGACTGGCGGATCGTTCCGATGTTTGCGGTCACCGCGCTGCTCATGTGGGCGCTGGTGCGGCATTTTGCCGGCAGCGAGGAATTTTGGGGCGCCCTTCGACGCACCCGCGCAAGCTATGCGCCGCTGATTTTGCTGATGGTGCTCATGAGCCTCACGCTTTCTATCGCGCGTTGGCGGCTGCTGCTCGCAGCGCTTGGGTACGCGGTGCCCTTCCGTCTTTGCGCGGAGGCGGTGCTCACGTCGTGGCCTCTCGCGTTGGTGGTCCCGGCGCGGGCCGGGGATGTGGTGCGAGCGGCGGTGATTCGGGAACACGTCCCGTTTTGGGAAGCCACAGGAAGCGTAGTCGCGGAGAAGGCCATCGACGTGCACAACCTCGCCATGATCGCCACGGTTGCCACCGTGGTCCACGGTTTCTACCTGTGGACGGGGGTCGCGGCATCGGTGGTGGTCGCAGAATGGGCGTTCGTGTTGCTCGTCGCCCGCTATCGGCACCGTCTGCGCGGGATTCGCCGGATCGACAAAATCGTCGATAAACTCGAGCAGCTGATTCGTGCGTTCACGGCGCTGTTTCGACAACCTCGGTATTTCTTTGGGGTTTCCGCGGCCTCGCTCCTTGCTTGGGCGCTGACGGTGAGCCTGGTGTACGTGTTGTTCCTCAGCACGGATGCTCGGGTCAGCTTGGGTTTGTGTTTTTCGCTGTGGCCCCTCGCGATGTTCGCGGGCCTGCTTCCGTTCACGGTGGCGGGCATGGGAACCCGCGACGGCGCGTTTGTGTATATGCTCGACCACGCGACGGGCGCCGAGCCCCTCCGCGAAGGGGCGATTCTTGCCGCGACGTTTGGCTACGCGTTTGTCGTGTCGTGGTTCTTTGCCGCGCTCGGCTTGCCGTTCGCGATGCGCTTCCTGTTGCGCAGCCGAGCGCGGTCATGAGCGCGCATCAGCCTGATTCGGGTGGCCGCAGGTTTGATGGGTCCAGGTTTCGATTCCCTTGGCGGAGGCTGTCCGAGCTGAGTGTTCTGACCGTCGGCTGGGAAGCGGCCTTTGCGCTGGTGGCGGCAGCTGCGTCGGTTCCCTTGTGGGTCGTGTCGCGTCCGCCGCTGCAGGACCTGCCGCAACACCTTGCGGCGATTCGGATTCTCGTCGACTACGCCGAGCCCGCGCTCCAGTTCTCGGAATACTTTACCGTCGAACTCGGGCGAACTCAGTACCTCGCCTACTATCTTGCCGCGCGCGTGTTGGCTTTGGTCGTCGACGTCGCGGTCGCCAACAATCTGCTGTTGACGGCTTCGATCGTAGGCCTGCCGTATGCGATGCGTTCGCTCCTGAGGTCACTGGGGCGCGACGAACGGTACGCGCTATTCGTCATTCCGCTCGCATGGAACGCCCATCTGATTCTCGGATTTTTCAACTTTGTGGCGGCGATTCCCCTCGCGCTTTGGGGCATCGCGATCGCGGTTCGGTTGCGAGACAACTGGTCGCTCCCGCGGGCGGGGGCACTTGCCGCGATCGGTATCGCCACGTTCTACACCCACGTCGTCCCCTTTGCGTTTTGGGGTTTGGGGGCCGCGAGCGTGGCCGTCGGTGGCGATATCCGCCAGACGCTTCGAAGATGGCTTCCCTTGCTTCCCGCTGCAGTCTGCGCGGGGGTATGGAGTGGGCTGACTCCAGCCGGTCGCTCGACGCTGTCGGCAGCTGCGTTGTCTTCTGGCGCAGCGCAACCGAAGTTTTCCCCGGCCTCCGCATCGTTTCGCGAAGCCACTTCGTGGTTGACCGATATCTTGCCCAGCGAGGTAGACGACCGGCTTTTCGTTGCATGGATGCTGTGCGTGTTGGTGAGCTTGGTGCTCGGGCTGCAGCGTCAGCCAGGCGCGCAACCGGAGCATCTCGCATCGCCGGGCTGCACGTGGCGTGTCGCAATGCTGTCGCCTCTGGCCGCGCTCGCGTATTTCGTAGCTCCCGCCAGCTACGATTGGATTTGGCCGATTCACGCTCGGTTTCCCGTTCTCGCGTTGATCTTCTTTGTCTTGGTGTTGCCGCGTCTGTCGAAGGTCGCGGCCGTGGGCATGGCAGCCTTGATGATGTCGATTTCCGTGGCTTCGTCGTTGGCCATCACGAACGCGTTTCAGCGGCATCAGGAGGAAGAATTCGGAGAGTTCGACCGGGCGCTCGAAGCGATCCCTCGAGGAAAGCGTGTTGCCGGGTTGGTTTGGGATCGTGGCTCGCGATGGGTCCGCTTTTCCCCGTTCATACATTCCGCGGCTTGGTATCAAGCGGAGCGGGGGGGCGCGGTGATGTTTACGTTCGCTGATTTTCCCCAGAGCCCGATTCGTTTCCGGCCGCAGAATCGACCCCCCGCGGTGGGCCCTCGATGGGAATGGATGCCCGAGCGAGTGCGCCTGCGTGACCTGGATTGGTATGATTACGTGATCTGTCGCGGCGGTCCGGGGCGCATCGCTTCGAGTAGAGGCCACTGGAGACCAACGTTTCGCTCGCGTCGATGGAGCGTGTGGCGGAAACACTCGGAGGCAGACCATTGACCCGCTACCGAGCCTGGACCAAGCGGAAAGCTGTTCATCTGGCAGCGCTTGCCCTGCTGCCGCTCGGGGTAGCGATTGGGGAGCTCGTGGTGCACGCGGGCTTCCGCGCGCAGACGGTTTCTTCAAGCGATTGGAAGGCGGCGTCGCGCTTGGTGCGGCGGCAATGGAAAAGGGGGGACCAGCTCTTGGTCGCGCCCCTTTGGGCCGAACCCGCCGCACGAGTGTTTCTGGGGGATTTGGTTTCACTCGCCGCAGCCGACCAAAGCGACCTTTCAAGGTTTCGCCGCGTGTGGGTGATGTCGATTCGGAATCGCGAACCCGCCCATCGTCTTTCAACACGAGCGAAACTTACGCTCGATCGTCACGTGCGCGGTGTGCGCGTGCGTCGCTTCGATCAGATTCCGCGCGTTCGCGCGTTCGATTTTACGGAACAGATCGAACGCGCGAAGGTCACCATCGGGGCGGGGCGCGAGATTCGTGATTGTCCGCTTCGGCCCCAGCTCGTTTCGCCGGGCGGGCTCGGCCGCGGTCCGATGCGTCCAAATCCGCGATTTGTTTGCGATCCTCGTCAGCGATGGTTGTGGGTGGGCGCCACGATTCTTACCGATGGATCGTTTGCTCCGCGGAGATGTGTGTATACCCATCCCGCGGACGACAATACCATTCGGGTTACCTATTCCGATGTTCCTTTGGGGAGCGAGCTGGTGCTTGCAGGTGGGCTCTATTGGGAGCGAGAGCGGGAGCAGCCGGGGGCGCCGGTGCACGTTGACGTAGATGTCGGCGGGTCGCGGCTTGGTTCGCTGAGCCATCGAGCCGGCGAGGGATGGAAGCGCGTGTCGTTTCCGCTTCGCGAGTCGCCGTCGGACACGGCCGAGGTCGCGTTCGCGATTCGCTCGCCGAAACCTCATCTGCGTTGGTTTTGCTGGAGCGCTTTTCTCCGAGCGCGCGGCACATAGACGATGCCTTCCGCAGCTCTCACGCCCGCCATACGCTGGGCGCGAGCGTAGCGCACAAACGACTTGGTATACTTTCGCTCGCCGCGCACAAAAATCGCCGCGGGTTCGATCGTTTGAAAACGCTCCGGGCAAGATTTCGGCCCAACGATATGGAACGTGCGCTGGTCGGCTTTGGCAACGCGATCCGCGACGCGAAACGTAAACACTCCTGTCGCAAACTCGCGCAAGAACGGCCACCCTGCTTCGACTGCAAACTGGGGCTCAAGCGTGGCGATGGGACCGCTTACGTCGCGCTGTTCGAGGGCTTCGCGCAGCGATTGGCCGGTTTGATAAGTTTGCTCGGCGGTGGGAAGTAGGTTCGAGCGAAGGGTTCGCGCGTAGGAGAGAAAGAACGGCGACGCGTACATCAAAGATGCCGTCATGACAGCAATAACACCTCGCCGCGGCCAAGGTGTTGCGCCATAGGCGTGCATGGCGAGCGCAGCATACAAAAAGGGCAGAAAGAGCGACCCATATTGCATATGGCTCGGAACCGGAACGAGGGCGGAGACAAAGGTCGTGAGCAACCCAAGCCACGTGAGGCTCAGGGTCGCGGGAATCTCGGCGAATGATCGTTTTTTGATTGCGCCCCAAATCAGCGGAAGTTGGAGGACTACGATCGCGCCGCATACGAGAGAAAGGGTCGGCGAGCGCGGTCTCCGGATCGTGAACAGGAACCGCTCGGCGATGCTGGTCCGTTCTGAATCGGCGGCGATATAGAGCGCGTTGAGCTGGTGATACTCGATGTTGTTGAACCAAAACGCATCGGGATCTGTGGCCCACAAGAGCCCGAGTGGCGTGAGTCCGGCGACGACGCCCGCGCCGTAGAATACGGTCCGTCTCCATCGGCCAGAATGACCCCAAAGCAAGCTTGCAAGTCCAAGCATCAGCAGCAAGGGAAGGGCGTAGAGTTTCACGCCGACTGCGACGGCCATCAGAAAGCCGGATCCAGCTGCGCGCCAATGTCCGCGGGAGGAGGTGAATGCGACGCCAAAAAGCAACGTTCCAGCGAGCGCCAGCGCAGCGCAGGGCATGTGATTGGATGGAATCGCCGCCACCCGGAGAAGAATCGGGTCGAGCCACATCAGCACCGCGATCGATCCGGCCAGCCATGCCGATTTCGACTGTCGCCAGGCTGCGAACGCGACGCAAGCCACCATGAACGCGAACATGGTCAAGGTGGCGGCCTGGGCCGCGAATACGTGCCGGTCGACGTCCAGGAGATCGAAAAGAGCCCCGTAGACGTAGGGCCAGTAGGGGGTTTGCACGTAGGCGAAGTCGATGTACGGCGTCTCACCGGCCGCGATGCGGGCTCCTGCCGCGAGATACATGGCTTCGTCGTGGTTGGGGGGCGTCCGGGCAATAAAATGGACCCGAATTCCCGCCACGACGCCGAGCAGCAGCCCGATGGCCAGCCAGCGGAATGCTCGCGGCCAGGGCAGTGTCTTCAGCCGGCGCGGCATCGTGAGCCAACGGGTTATTGTGAGCGACCCGGTGCGCCGGCCCGTCCGCCGCGGAGGCTGTTTCGCAGGGCGCATCTAGGCGGCCACCTTAATCCTTTCGCGTATCATTGGAAAGTTTGCTTGCTCCGACGCCGGTTGATGGTTAAGACGGCGTCCAGCGGGCCCTAAACCGAAAATGATGAAAGTCCATGCAAGCAACGCAAGAACTCAGTAAGTACCGCAACATCGGCATTTTTGCGCACGTAGATGCTGGGAAAACCACCACCACGGAGCGGATTCTCAAGCTCACGGGCAAGATTCACAAAATCGGCGAAGTGCACGATGGCGCGGCCACCACAGATTTCATGGAACAGGAGCAGGAGCGCGGCATCACGATTCAGTCGGCCGCCACGACCTGTTTTTGGGACGACCATCGGCTCAACATCATCGACACCCCGGGCCACGTCGATTTCACCATCGAGGTCTACCGCTCCCTGAAAGTGCTCGACGGCGGAGTGGGGGTCTTCTGTGGCTCAGGCGGCGTGGAGCCTCAGTCGGAGACCAACTGGCGCTACGCGAACGACTCGAAGGTTGCGCGGATCATCTACGTCAACAAGCTCGACCGTCTGGGCGCAGACTTCTATCGGGTTGTCGACCAGATCAAAACGATTCTTGGCGCAAAGCCCCTGGTCATGGTGCTGCCGATCGGTGCGGAGGGAGACTTCGTCGGGGTGGTCGATCTCCTGACGCGCAAGGCGTACGTTTGGGATGACTCGGGATTGCCGGAAAACTTCAAAGTCGAAGACGTTCCCGCAGACATGACCGAAGCCGTCGAAAAATACCGCACCGAGCTGATCGAAACCGCGGTCGAGCAGGACGACGACGTGATGGAAGCCTATCTCGAAGGCGACGAACCCGACGTCGACACAATCAAACGGTGCATTCGCAAAGGAACGATCGAGCTTGCGTTCTTTCCGACCTTTTGTGGCTCGTCGTTCAAGAACAAAGGCGTGCAGCAGGTGCTCGATGCGGTCGTCGCGTATCTACCGAACCCGACCGAAGTTCCTCCTCAGCCCGAGGTTGACCTCGAAGGCAACGAGACCGGCGAAGTCGCCGTCGTCGATCCGGAGCGCCCCGCGCGGGCGTTGGCGTTCAAGATCATGGACGACCGTTTCGGCGCCTTAACGTTCATTCGCTTGTACAGCGGGACCATCAAGAAAGGCGATACGCTGCTCAATACCGCCACTGGGAAAACCGAGCGCATCGGACGCATGGTGGAAATGCACGCCGACGACCGCACCATCGTGGAAACCGCGAAGGCGGGTGATATCGTGGCGGCGGTGGGGCTCAAGAACGTCCGCACGGGCCATACGCTGTGCGACGTCAACAAGCCCGCGACGCTCGAACCGATGGTCTTCCCAGACCCGGTGATTTCCGTTGCGGTGGTTCCTAAAGACAAGGCCAACAGCGAAAAACTCAGCGTGGCGCTCGGAAAGATGGTGGCCGAAGATCCTTCGTTTCATGTGGAGGTCGACCAAGAATCCGGAGAGACCATCCTTAAGGGAATGGGCGAGCTCCACCTCGACATCAAGGTGGATATCTTGCGTCGTACCCACGGCGTTGAAGCAGAGGTTGGCAAGCCGCAGGTCGCCTACCGAGAGACGATCACGCAGGCGGTGACCGACAGCTACACGCACAAAAAGCAGACCGGTGGCTCGGGTCAGTTTGCGAAAATCGACTACACCGTCGAGCCGCTCGAAGCGGGCGCGGGCTTTGTGTTCGAATCCAAAGTGGTGGGCGGGAACGTGCCCAAGGAGTTCATTCCCTCGGTCGAGAAGGGCTTCAAGCTCATGAAAGACAAGGGGCCGCTGGTTGGATTCCCCTTGCTTGATTTCAAGCTCACCCTCTTCGACGGAGGCTTTCATTCCGTAGACTCCTCGCAGATGGCCTTCGAAGTCGCCTCCAAAGCGGCCTATCGTCAGACCATGCCCAAAGCGGCTCCTCAGCTGCTCGAGCCGATCATGAAGGTCGATGTATTTGTGCCCGATGCCAACGTCGGCGATGTGATTGGCGACCTCAATCGGCGTCGCGGCATGATCAAGTCACAGGAGCCGGGGGCCACGGCGGTGCGCATCAAAGCCGACGTTCCGCTCGGTGAGATGTTTGGCTATATCGGAGATCTGCGCTCTACGACATCGGGACGCGGTCAGTTTTCGATGGAGTTCAGCCACTATTCGCCGGTTCCCCGCAACGTGCTCGAAGCGGTGAAGGAGGAGGTCAAGGCGCGCGAGGAAGCAAAAAAGAAGTAGAGCAGTGGCCTTTTGCTCTGACCGCGGCTGGACTAGGGTCCTTCGGACCCGTACTGCGCCGAGACCTGTGCAGCTCCACGGACTTCGTCCGCTCCACCATGCACAGCTCCAGCCGCAACAACCTCCTCGCTCTCTCCCTGCGAAAGGCTCGGAGCCTTCCTCAGTCGTTCGCTGTGGGGGCGCTCGCGCTCAGACCAAAATTCCACTGCTCTATATTGATTGAGGGTCTGGCACCCAGACCCTCTCGTCGGGGTACAACCCCGCCGATTCACCCAAACTCCCCCGCCAGGAAGCACGTGACCTGGTTGCGTGAGTAGTGAACTGCCGGGGCCCCGCCGCCACGCGGTGGGGCGGCGGCGACAGCGGCCGGAGTCGGGAGGGGGACCCGAGCGGGTCGTATCCGCGCGGGGGAGGGTTTGCTTCAAACCCTCCAAACAACACAGCTCCCCCGCCAAGAGGCATGCGAAGTGCTCGCGTTGGAGTTCGGCAGTTGTCCCAGCGTTTCACGTTTTCGATCCGCCATACTGACCACCGCTCTCCACAGCTCCAGTCGCAACAACCTCCTCGCTTTCTCCGTGTGAGGTACGTTGAACCTGGTTGATCTTCGCCGTATATTGGCGCGCTGATGTCCGATACCGACGAAGAGCCTCAGATCATTACTTATCGGGCGCGCCGGTATGACATTCGTCGATGGATGAGCCGGCATCCGGGCGGGGACATCATCCGTCGCTACGTTGGATGGGATGTGACGTGTTTGATGCACATGATGCACGACATGCGGCATGCAGGGATTCAGCGAATGCTCAAGCGACTCGATTGTGGTGCCGGTGAGCCCACGCGAGCGTTCGATAGGGACTATCTCGAACTCGAAGAGCTATTTGTTGAGCGCGGCTGGTTTCGACCGAGCCCGTGGTGGTACGCCTACAAAATCGCGTGGCTGGTGGTGTTTTTGGTGGGGGCGTATCTCGTCCCCGGCCCGTGGCTGACAGGATTGCTGTTTGGGCTGTTCGTACAGCAGTCGGCCTTCGTGGCCCACGATGTGTGTCATGGCGCGGTATTTCCCAAGCGATGGCGGCGACGCATGTCGTGGCTATTCGGTAGCGTCTGCTTTGGGTTGAGCCACGAAAAATGGGTGCGCGAGCACAACATTCATCACGCACTGATCAGCCGGCCGATGGCCGATCCGCAGATGAACACCATGCCGCATCTGATGTATTCGCGGCGAGAAGGGGATTTGTTTGAGCAAACGAATCGCAAACTGACGGATGCGGACAAAGCGAAGATCGGGTTTCAACACATTTGGCTTTTACCCGTGCTTTTTCTCTACGGCCGCATCAACGTCGCGCGCGGCGATATTCGATTAGCCTGGAACGCGCGCGATTGGCATCACCTGTCGGCGTACGCGATTCATTACGCGCTCTGGCTTTCGTTCTTAGTTCAAGAAGGCATTCGTGGAGGCCTAGTTCACGCACTCTTGTTTGCCGGGCCGTTCGTACTGACCACGCTGGTTGTTTCCAGCATCATTCATCTGCAGCTGATTCTGTCGCACGCGTATTCGCCTCGATTGCTCGAACACGAGCAGCACGAACTCGGCATGGCAGTGCAAATCACCTCGAATCAAAACGTCACCACGACGCTGCTCGACGACTGGCTCCACGGCGGGCTGCAACACCATATCGAGCATCACCTCTTTCCGCGATTGCCTCGCCACAGCTTGCCCAAAGCCCGACCTTACGTCCGAGAGCTCTGCCGCAAACACGGCTTGGAATACAAAACCGACCCCTTCCTGGTCTGCGTGGCCGCGCTCCTCTCCTCGCTCAAGCGCAACGGCGCCGACTACCGACGAGAACTTCTGGCACGCTACCGAAAGCCTGCCAAGTCATCGTAGTTGACCTTTTTTTTCGGAGGGTCTGGCCGCAGCCGCTGTTTTTTTTGGAGGGTCTGGCCGCAGCCCCTCCCCCCGCGGAATACGATTCCGCGGGTCCCCCCACCCGGCTGTGTTTTTGGAGGGTCTGACCGCAGCCCCTCCCCCCGCGGAATACGATTCCGCGGGGCCCCCCACCCAACGCCGCTTCGCGCTGCGCGGGGGCCCCTACGCCCCCTTGCTCTCTTCGTGCAGCGCTCGTGGTGAACTGCTTTCTCTGTGCTGTTTGCGGTGAACTGTAGTCGGGCGAGCTATTCCGACTGTGTCGTTGGAGGGTGTGACTGTGTCCAAGTCCGGCCGCTTCGCGTCCGCCCCACTGCTTCGCGGCGGGGGCCCCAGCAGCACACTACTCGCGCAACCAGGTCACGTGCATCGTGGCGGGGGAGCTGTGTTGTTTGGAGGGTTTGAAGCAAACCCTCCCCCGCGCGGGTACGACCCGCTCGGGTCCCCCACCCGACTCCTTGCCTAGGAGGGGCTGGCCGCAGCCCCTCCCCCACGCGGGTACAACCCGCGTGGGGCCCCCTCCCAACGTCGCTTCGCGCTGCGCGGGGGGCCCTACGCCCCCTTGCTCTCTTCGTGCGGCGTTCGTGGTGAAGTGCTTTCTCTGTGCTGTTTGCGGTGAACTGTCGTCGGGCGAGCTACTCCAACTGTGTCGTTGGAGGGTGTGACTGTGTCCTAAGTCCGGCCGCTTCGCGTCCGCCCCACCGCGAAGCGGCGGGGCCCCGGCAGATCGACCTCAACGCAACCCGGTCACGTGGTTCCTGGCGGGGGAGTTTGGGTGAATGGCTGGGATCGTATCCCAGCCAGAGGGTCTGGGTGCCAGACCCTCAAATTAACTAGTCCCGCACGCGGAAGGTGCAGCGGTAGGGGACGATGGTGGCTACGGGGCGGCCGGTGCGGCTGCGGGGAGGGCTCCAGCGCTGTCCTTGCAGGGTGCGCACACACGCGTCGCCGAAGCCTTGTCCGCGTACGCTTTCCGAGGCAACGCGCAGGTTGGACACGCTGCCGTCCGCGTTGATGCGCAGGCGAACTACGGCGATTCCTTCAATGCCTTGCTGGCGGGCGCGGGGCGGGTAGTTGCGTTCGAGACGCTGGGCCATCGAGCTCGGAGGTTTGGGTTTGCGCGCGAGGCTGCTGAGCGGCGCGACCGATGTACCGCGACCGCCTGAGCCGGTTCCTCCCGGAGCGGTGATTTTTCCAGTGGGTCGCCGGCCGGGGTTCGAGATCGGTCCTTTTCGATCGATGCCGCTTGATTGCTGCACGTTCCACGATGAACCGGAGCCTTCGTTGGTGAGTACGACGTTGTCGAAGGCTACCGGAGGGGGTTCAGGAGCTTCTTCCGGGGCAGGCTTTTCCGCCGCCGGAGCAGGCTCTGGAGGGAGCGAATCTGCCTTTGGTGGCTCAGGGGGGGCGGGCTCGGGCTCCTCTTCGATTTCCTCGACCTCTTCCTCGACCGGCTCCTCTTCGATCGGCGGAGGCTCTTCGGCGGATGGCTCGAGCAGCTCCATATCGACCGTCGCGATTTCGGGCGCGCTGAGGGTTGCGCGCGCGGGGAGCAGCGCGGTCAGCGCGACGTGCAACCCTATCGCCAGCACCAGGGCGATGACGAACGTTCGGGGATCTTCGGTCGCTGCGGGTGAAGGGGTCACGAGCCGGTCGCGTTCGCTGGGGTTTTCGGGACTGCGCTGTGGGCGGCCTCGGGCTAGCGCTCCAAATCTTGAGGTCGCACGTTGATGGCGAACTTGGTGACTTTTTCTTGTCGCAAGATATCGATCACTTGCACAACGTTGCGGTGGGCGATGCGCCCGTCGGCCGCGATGATGGCGCGGAGGTCTTCGTTCTTGGCCCGCGCCGCGCGAATCTGGAGGCGAAGCTGTTCCGGCGTCACTTCTTCAAGGTCGAGAAAGAGCTTCCCGTCTTCTTGAATCGAGACGGACACCGTTTCCGGAACCGCATCGGTCTCCGCGGTTTTGGCTTCGGGAAGCTCGACAGGAATGGTTTTCGATACGATCGCGGTCGCCGTCACCATGAGAATGATGAGCAGCACCAACACAATGTCCACCAGCGGCGTGACATTGATATCGGTGATCATCCCGTCGTCATCACCCCCTCGCGTTCCACCCGCCATGCGCTGCTCCTAGGCCTTCTAAGTTGTATCGTTCTTACTCTGCGGGGTCTGGTGTGCCGGATGCGTCTTTGCCCTTGAGGTAGGCCATCAGGTCACTCCCCAGTGCGTCGACCCAGGTGAGCCGATACTTGATCACGCGCTGGTAGTAGTTGAAGAACGCGACCGCGGGCAGGGCTACGAGAATGCCGATGGCCGTAGCCACGAGCGCCTCGCCGATTTCGCGCATCAAGCTGTCGGTGACTTGTCCTGCGCTATCGCCGAGCGCCTGAAAGGCACGAATGACGCCGATGACGGTACCGAGTAGGCCGACGAAGGGAGCGTTGTTTCCCACCGTGCCGAGGAACACCAAGTTGCGCTCCATGCGCTGCTTGGCGAGCGCTGTTTCTCCGCGCATGCGTTCTTCCACCGCGGCTGCGCCGTCGGTTGCGACCTCGAGGCCTGAGCCGACGACTCGCGCCTCGAACGATTTAGAGCTCGCGAGGTGTTTTTCGGCTTCGGCGATGTCGCCTTTGCGCAGAAGCTTTCGAAGCTCGGCCTGCAGCCGGATGGGGTTCTCTTTGATCGCGAGCAAGTAGTACGCGCGCTCCAAAATGATCGCGAGACCAATCACCGAGAGCGCGATAAGCAACCACATGACCCACTCTGCGCCCAGCATCGCGAACGCGGTCATTCTTTCCTGAATATTCATTCAGTCCTCGTTCTTCAGAAATCAGCTCCTCGGAAACTCCGAGACGTGCGTGCTTGCCGGGGTGTAGCCCGGTTCAGGGAGGCTCGCATCCTCCTTCAACACTTCGCGCATCGCAGCGGTGGCAAAGGCCCCTTTCGGCAGGAGAAAACGCACGACCACGTCCTTGGCGCTGCCTGTTTCGATGTCAAGTTCCTCGAGCTTCACCCGCAGCGGGCGGCGTGTTCCTTCCCCGAGACGGCCGAGACGCTTGAGGTCTTGTTCCGACAGCCCCGCGCCCGTCAGTATGTCGCGCTCGAGCGCGGCGGCATCGGATTCAGGCCATCGCATACGTGGGCCGAACATGGGTCCAGTGGGGCTGATCAAAAATCGCGCGGCGCGATCGTTGGCTTCATCGACATCATGAGCGACGAATATCCCTCCGCTGTCTTCTTTCTTCATCAAGTCGCCAGGTACTGCCGCGCTGAAGAGATTGCGGCGAACCCGCTCTGCAAGGCACTCGTTGAACAGCTGGGATTGAAACGCCGACACCAGAAACTTTTTTTCAAACCGACCTCTTGGCGCGGGCCCATCGCTGAAAAGCCAATCGCGCGCGCGCTGCGCGTTCTGGCCGTCGCGACCGAATCGCTGCGCGCCAAAATAGTTGGGAACGCCTTCCCGCGCGAGGCGCTCCAGCACGGCGACAAAGTCCGCATGTCGCGCGGGCGGAACTCCGGCTATCCGAAGCTGAAAACGGTTCCCTCGAGTATGACCATTCTTGAGCTTTCGCGGGTGCGCCGTGACATCAAGCACGCGGGCGTCGGGCACGGTGATGGTGCGCGCGCGGTCCGCCACGGTTTTGCTGCCTTGAGAAAAAAAACTTGCCCATTGGGTGGTTACCGCGCGCTTGTCTTTGAGCCCGGCGAACCCGCTTTGTCGCGGGTCGAGCTCGAGCGCGCGGGCAATCTCGCGAACCGTGTCGGGTGTGGTTCGGTTTCGTTTTTCGAAACGAATCCACAAGTGGTCGCCATGCCCTTCGGGTTCGTAAGGAAGTACTTCGTCGACTTGAAAGTCTTCAAGGTTTGCGCGCAGCTGTCCGGGAATCGGAGCAATCTCAGGAGTGAGGTAGGGCAGCGCGGCGAAGTTCATAGGGACTTTGTGTCGAAAAAGCGCCATTCATGCTAAAAAGGCGCCATTCGTGCGATTGGCTTGGGGAGACGTTTCGCTTTTGAGGACGAAACATGACGGCTTGGGGCGCGAGGCGCCAGTGCACGGGTACGGCGGACCGTGAGCGGGACGCTGGCGGCAATGCGGAAGGCTGATCGGGATCGGGATCAGGAATGGGATCGGAATCAGGAACGGGATTGGGTTCGGCGTCGGTTTCGGGATCGGTGTCTGCGTCGGCGTCAGCATCTGTTTCGGCGTCAGCATCTGTTTCGGCGTCAGCGTCGGCACCGGGGTGAGCTGCTATCGTTCTTGCATGGCGCGCCCGATAAGACCCCTCGTCACCCCGATGCAGCTCAAGAGTCTACTCGAAGCAGGGGTGCGCGACGGCGTGTTTCCGGGGGCGGTCGGGTGCGTCGCGCAAGCGAACGAAACTCAAACATCCGAGGCTGGATGGGCGTTTGCTGAGGCGGGCGCAGGAGTCACCGTACTCGAGAGTCTCGGTTCTTCGGCGCCCGAACCAGTCCAGCCGACCACGATCTACGACTTAGCGTCGCTTACTAAGCCGCTCGTCGCGACGGCCGCGTTGCGCTTGGCGGCACGAGAAGACCTTGACCTTAGCGAACCGGTTGCGCGGCGCATGCCCGAGCTGGCGGCAACAATCGCGGGTCGAGCGACGGCGGAACAACTGCTGCGCCATCGTGGTGGCCTCGCTGCATGGAGCGACTTGTACCGTCAGGTACCGCATGCTGCGGCCACCACGGAGGCGCGGAATTGGATTGTGCTTGCCGCGGCGAATCAACCAAGCGACGGCTCAACGGCGAAGGCGGTGTACAGCGATTTGGGCTACATCGTGGCGGGCGCGTGGCTCGAACGCGTGGCTTCACGACCGCTGGATCAACTCGTGCGCGATGAGGTGACCGCTCCGCTCGGCATCGATCGTGACGTATTCTTCGCAGCGAGCCTTTCCGAAACCGAACGCAATGCGATTCGCACGGTCGCGGCGCCGACCGAATGGTGTTCGTGGCGCAAGCGTCTCCCTCACGTCGAAGTTCACGACGAAAACTGCGCCGCCCTCGGCGGCATCTCCGGCCACGCGGGAACCTTTGGCCCCGCGCGGTCCGTCGCCCGCTTCGGCACCGAAATGCTCGACGTGCTTCGTGGACGATCGAGCTTCTTGCCGGCCGAGCTTCTGCGAGATGCGTTGGCGCCGGTCGATGGCACAGAGGCCGACGAAAAGGCAGGCGACGGCCACTGCTATCGGCTCGGCTGGGACACCCCATCGCCCAAAGACGGACCGGTAGTGAGCTCAGCGGGCCCTCACATGAGCGACCGCGCCTTCGGCCACCTCGGCTTCACCGGAACCTCCATCTGGTGCGATCCCGAAGCCAACTTCGTCGCGGTGCTGCTCTCCAATCGCGTGCACCCCACGCGCGACAACATCAAGATCCGCGCCTTCCGTCCCGATTTTCATCGAGATACGCATCCCTTTCGCACCACTATTTGAAGGGGCTTGCTGGGAGATATCGAGTTGGTGCTGGCTACGCGCGCAGCTCGTTCATGAGCCCGGTGTTGAATTCCTTTTTGCCGAATGTATTCCCGGGAGCGCCCATCGCGTTTGCGATGGTGGCGAGCAGGTCGTTGTGGGGCCGGTTTGAGTATTGAAAGTAGCGTCCGGTTCGGAAGTAGCCGTCGACGTTTCCTGCCAAGAGGAAGGGCACGTCGGTGAGTTTGTGGTCGTCTCCATCTCCGAGTTCGTTGCCCCAGAGGACGAGGGTGTTGTCCAGCATGGTGCCGCTGCCTTCTCGAATGGCGTCGAGTTGGCCCAGGAGATACGCAAACTGCTCAGCGTACCAGTGGTTCACCCGAATTAGTTTTTCTTTCGAATCGGCGCTGGTGTTTGCGGTGTGAGACAAGCTGTGATGGCCTTCGCTGATGTCGAGCCACGGCGCTGGACGATCGCCTACCGAGTTGGTCCACATCAAGCTTCCCACCCGCGTCAGATCGCAGGCGAACGCTTGCACCAAAATATCCATCTGAAGCCGGCCTACGGCTGGATAGTTCGCGACGCGTCCAATGTCGATGCGGTTGCCCTGGCCTTGCGGGTCGCATTGCGCGCCGACCGACACGGCGCCGAGCCGTCGTTCGATATCGGCGAGCGATTCGGTGTGCGCGTCGAGCCGCGCGCGGTCTTCGGAGCCCAACTGAGACCGCAACGCGGCAAAATCTTCTCGCGCGAAATCGAGCACGCTTTGGCCCAGCGCGCGTCGTTTTTCGCGCTCCGCGGGATCGAGCTTGAGGTCTCCGAATACATCTTGGTAGACGAGATAGGGGTCACGCCGAGGCGGCAGGGGTTGGCTTGCCCCTCGATAACTCATGCGCGTCCACACATGTTCAATGTTGTCGGGCTGCACGCCGAGCTCGAGCGAACGAAACTTTCGGTCGCTCGAAATGTGATTCGCTACGTGCTGATCAAGGGATATTCCGCCTGACCAGCTCACTGGCGCGCACGGCTCGCATCCGCCTTTCACGTCTCCAGCCAACAATTCGGTTCCCGTGAGGAGATGGCCTATGCCTTTTTGATGATCGTCGCCCGGGCCACTCTTGCCCGACACCATGTCGAGCCCTTTGAATATCAGCAATCGATCACGAAACGGCTCGAGAGGTTTCAGAATGCGGCGGAAGCGAAAGTCGGTTTCGCCGCCGTCCGGAAACCACTCCTTTTGAATCGTGCCGTTGGGAGTAAATACGATGAGCAGTCGCTTCGGAATATTGGTTTGGGCGCGCGTTCCGAGCACGCTCCAGAAGGGAGCGACCGCTGCGGCAGCGCCTAGGCCATATAAGAAATCGCGGCGACCTGATTTGCTCATTTCGATACCTGTCGATGAAGGAACGCCCGACTTTGCGACACGGCCACCACGAGCTCGCGAATGTTGAACCCGGTGTCCGCGAACTTTTCGAACGAAGCAGCCACGGAGCACCCGTCATCGTTGGCTTCGACCCGTTGCATCGCGAAGCGGAAAAACTGCCGCGCGGCGCATTGCTGTACTTCGGGGTTTTCGGCCAATGCTTCGGCGAGCTCGCGCGCGCCGTCGACCGTAACGTCCGAGCCCTGCGTGTTGGTGAGCGACCCGGATGCATCGACAGGTTGTCCCTGGTCGGTATCGCGCCAGCGCCCGACGCCGTCGAACTGTTCAAACGCGAAACCGATCGGGTCGATGAGTTGGTGGCATCCCGCGCATGCCGCATCCGCGGTGTGCGCAGCGAATCGTTCGCGGGTCGATGCGCCCGGTTTCACTTCGGACACGGTGAGATCGACGTCATCCGGGGGCGTGGGCAGGTGTTGGCAGAGAATCTTTTCTCGTACGAAGAGACCTCGCCGGATGGGGTCGCTTTGGTCGTGTTTGGCGGCCGCCGCGAGCACTGCGGGATGAGTGAGCAATCCGGCGTAGCGATCGGGCGGCAGCTCTACCCGTACAAGCTCTGGCCCGCGAACGTCGTCGACCCCGAACCACGGCGCGATATCTTCATTGACCCATGCGAACGCGCCCGTGAGCAGCGTGTTCAGACTTCCATCACCAGACCAGATGACTTCCTCCACAAACGCGTCAAACGAACGCAGCAGCGTGCGTGCGATATCTTGGCTGAACGCGGGATAGACAGACGAGTCTTTCTCGAGCGCGACCAGGTCTGCGACGCCAAACCATTGGCGCACGAGATCCAGGACTCCGTCGCGCGCGCGCTCGTCATCGAGCATTCGTCGAACATGAGTGGCGACGCCTTCTGCGGTGTCCAGCTCGCCGGACGCTGCGGCATCAAGAAGCTCGTCGTCTGGCGAGGAGCTCCAGAGCATGAAGGAGATTCGGCTCGCCATGGCGAAAGAATCCATGGGCACGACATCTCCATCGGACGACTCGGCCGGGGTCGGCTCCACGTGGTAGAGAAAGTGGGGCGATGAAAGGGTGGCGCGAATGACGAGCCGAATCGCGTTTTCGAATCCGGCGCCCGCGCTGCCGCGATGCAGGGTGAGGAGACGTTCGCGTTCGGGTTGCCGAAGGGGTCGCCGGTAGGCGCGACGGCCAAACTGATCAATGAAGCGCGCGGCGCAGGCTTCGTCGGCTTGGTTCAAGTCGCAGGGTAGAATCTGGCTCAAGTCGGCTTCCTGAGCGAGGCTCTCCGCGGCGTCGAAGTATTGCGACGCGAGTGCTGGCGAGACAAAGGCTCCTACGAAGAACCCATCGGTGTTCTCGTCAGGCGCGAACGCAGTCGCGATCGCTCGCGTGTCGCCCAAGAGGTCTCGAACCACATGGTTGTATTGAGTTCGGGTGAGTCGCCGAAGCGACGATGCGCCCACCGCGTCTTTGTTGTCGCAGCGAAGCGATGCGGCTTGGAGCACGTCGTCATTCTCCGAGCCTTGGGTGTCGATGACCCCGGTGCATCCTCCCGCACAAAAGGCCCACAGGCAGCAACCCACCAATCTGCGCGGCGTCGTACAGCGATACAGCATCAACGGGTGGCGAACGTGTGCAATTTGCACACCAGTGGATTCCGAGCTGCCGATTCAAGCCAAAACTGGCTATTTTCCCGCGTTTGCTCGCGTGTTGCCGGGACCCCACATGTGCGTAACTGTCCTCGAACTTGGACTCACCCTATAGGCTGCATGCCACAGCGCGGATTCGATCGCGAGAGCCACGATGAGTCCCACGCAAACTACTGCGCGCCTTCTTTCTTGAGGGGGCGCTGAAACCGTTGCTGAAACGGACGCGGAACCCGAGGCTGAATCCGATATGGAACCTGGTGCGGATGCCGAACCGGATGCAGTTTCCGAAGCCGGTCCCGACGCGGCGCCCGAGGCTGATGCCGATGCGGCCTCAGACATCGATTCGGGTTCAGGATCGGGAGCTGTTTCGGGTTCAGGATCTGTTTCAGGATCGGCGTCAGGTTCGGTATCGGGTTCCGCGTCGGTATCGGGTTCCGCGTCGGTATCGGGTCCCGCGTCGGTATCGGGTTCCGCGTCAGATTCTGCTCTAGCTCACGCGAGTTCCTGGCTTGATTGGCTTCTCCACTCGGAGGACGCTGAAGGCTTGTTCGTCGCTTCCCGCGAGGACCATGCCGTGGGACGTGAGGCCCATCATGGTTCGAGGTTTGAGGTTGGCAACGACTACCACCTGGGTGCCCGCGAGTTGTTCGGGGGCGTAGTGCTTGGAGATTCCGGCGAGCACTTGTCGAGGTTCGGGTTCGCCGATGTCGATCAAGAGGCGCAGGAGCTTGTTGCTTTTTTTGACTGGCTCAGCGCTCTGAATAGTTCCTACGCGAAGGTCGACTTTGAGGAAGTCTTCGAACTCAATGGCGCCGGATTCGATGGCGTTGCCGTCGGCTTTCTTGGCGGTTGATTTCGATGGCGTAGCCGCGCTCTTGTCGGCGCTCGCGTTCTCCCGAGCGCGATCGTCCTTCCGTTTGTCTCCATCTATGCCAAGTTTGACTCGGATGTCGCGCTGTTGTTTTTTGTCGAATCGCGGAAAGAGCGCGTCGCCGGGTGCGGTTTGGGTGCCCGCGGGGAGCTGCCCCCATTCGGCAGGCCAAAGGTCGGCGCCTGCGGCGGGGGAGAGGGCTGGGAGGCCGAGCTGGGCCCGCATCATGTCGCTTTTATCGGGCATGAAGGGCCAGACCATGATCGAAAGCCAGCGGAGCGATTCGAGCACGGTGTAGGCGACTTGGGCGAGGCGTTCGGTGTTGCCTTCCTTAGCGAGCGCCCACGGCGCGGTGCGGTCGACGTAGCGATTGGCCACCGCGACAAACTCCCAAATGGCGTCGAGCGCTTTTTGGGGGGCGACCGCAGTCAAGCGTTCGGCGGTTTTCTTGGCGGCGGCCTGCGCGGCTTCGATGACCACGTTTTCTTCTTCCGTATTCGGGAGCGAAGTCACATCGGGCACGGTTCCGCCGAGGTTGTTGGCGACGATGCTGGCCACCATGCGCCGCAGCAGATTGCCGAGGCCGTTGGCGAGCTCGCCTTGATAGCGCGCGAAGAGGTTATCGTGGCTGAAGTCGCCGTCCTGGCCGAACGCGAGCTCGCGCATCAGGTAGTAGCGCAACACATCCGCGCCGAACGCGTCGACGAGGGGTTCGGGAGGAATGAAGTTGCCGAGGCTTTTCGACATTTTTTCTCCGTCTACGGTGAGCCAGCCGTGGGCCCAAATCCGAGTCGGCAGAGGTAGCCCCGCGCTCATCAGAAATGCCGGCCAGTAGACGGCGTGAAAGCGCAAGATATCTTTGCCGACGATGTGGGTGATTTCTGCGTTCTCGCCCCAGAACTGATCGAAGAGCGGCGCCGAACCCGGCTCGGTCGGTCCCCCCAGCGCGCTCATATAGTTGGTGAGCGCGTCGAGCCAAACGTACATCACGTGGTCGTTCGCCGAGGGCACGGGAATGCCCCAGCGAAAGCTGGTGCGCGAGATCGACAAATCGCGCAGCCCGCCCGCCACAAAGCTTTTCACTTCGTTGAAGCGACCCTGGGGCTGGACGAAGCCCGGATGCGCGTCGTACCAGGCGAGCAACCGATCAGTGTACTGGCTGAGCCGAAAGAAATAGCTTTGCTCGCGAACCTTTTCGACGGGCTTTTTGGAGATGGGGTCGAGATTTCCGGGGAGCAGTTCTTTTTCGGTGAAAAACTGCTCAGACGAGACCGAATACCAGCCTTCGTATTCGCCGAGATACACGTCGCCCGCTTCCTCCAAGCGGCGCCACAGCGCCTGCGCCTTTTCTCGATGGCGCGCCTCGGTGGTGCGAATGAAGTCGTCGGGCGCGCAGCGTAGATGCGTCCATGCGTCTTGGAAGGGCGCGGCCATGCTGTCGACAAACGCCTGGGGCTCTAGGCCCTTTTTTTGAGCCGCGCGCTCGACCTTGAGCCCATGCTCATCGAGCCCAGTGAGCATGCGGGCAGGCCGGCCGCGCAATCGGGCAAAGCGCGCCAGCACATCGGTCGCGACCGTGGTGTAGGCGTGACCGATATGGGGACGGTCGTTGACGTAGTAGATCGGCGTGGTGATGTAGTAGGCCTGATCGCTCATGGGCGGCTAGCCTACTCGAGCCCCGCCGGGCTCACAAATACGGGGGTCAACGGCTAGTGAAGGCGGGCTGAGTTATCGCTAGGGGATGCATTGAATTGGGTCACGGCCAGGGATGGAAGCACGAGGCCAGAGCGTGATGTCCTTTTCGAGTGGAATGCCTTCGAACTCTAGCGTGACGTTGGCGCTACCCAAGGACGCCTTGATGGTTCCCCTACCATCCAGGCGGCTCCAGTGTTCGGCGATAACGACCCATTCGCTTTTGCGACCCAGGTTGAGCGCGTTTTCCATTCGGAAAGCGATTTTTTTTTGAAATCGTTTCGGGTCTAGAACGTGCGCCGGGTCGTGGCACAGCAGGTTGTTAGGAAAACGCGTTGCACATTGAGGTCCGAATCGCCACTCGACGACGAGCGGAGTGATTTGTCGGGCGATGCGTGGCCATTTTCTGCAGATTTCTTCGCGAGCTGCGTCGTTGTGGGCGCCGTCCCATCGAATCTTTACTTGTTTTGTCTGTTCAGCTGCATCGTCGTAAACATCGGCCGCGCAACTGCTTCCGAGTGAGGTCGCTGCGAGGGCTCCAAGACCAAACACACGCAGACGCTGCCTACGATTCATGGTCGACCGAAACCTGCACTGGAAATACGTGAGGTACGAACCAAACACTTCGATTCTGCTTCGCGGAGCCAAATGTCTCCCAAAATCGCGCTGCCTTCGCCTTCGAACTCGAATCGGAGGGTGGTAGGGAGTTGTCCTTCAGCACCGCGGACCACAACGCCTGATACGGCTGGCGACGAGATCTCACGAGCTTGCGTATGGAAGAAAAAATCCCGGAACTCAACCGAAACGCGCGGTTTTGCCGCGGCGAGAAACCGATGTTGTGAAACACACAATGGTGGCACGGTTTCTGCCTCTACGGGCCACATGCCGGGTCGCCAGTCACCAGTTGCATCGCTGAAACGCGCATCGCAAACACTGCCGCGGCGCCAAAGATGGGTTGGCGCGTTGATCTGCTTGGTCGCCACGGGTTGCAGCGCGACGAGCAGGGTCGACGACGGGACAAATGGATCGAGAGAACAATCCAAGCTCGTCGGAACGCCCGATGCTCGATTCCTGGCCGTCGGTGCGCTGGTCGACACTGCTCAGTCGGTCGACACTGCTCAGCCGGTCGACATCGCAGTACCCGCCGCGAGCCCGGGCGCCGAATCGGCGAGCGGAAGCCGGTTTCATTCGTTTTGTACAGCGACCGTGTTTCGATGTGGAGACTTCCACGGAAGGCGCGTCGGGTGGGCGGTGACGGCGGCGCATTGTCTTTCTCAGGAACGCGCTCCGGCGGACGCACCGCTCGCAGGTCCCGGGGCTTCGCCGGTGGCGCGAGCGATGGTGTTTGGCGCTTCGGTGAACGCGCCGGATCGAGTGGTCGTTCCGTTGGCAGAAGATAGCGTGGCGTCACATCCGCATGGGCTCGTGACCAGCAAAGTGCTTCGCTGGCGCGGTGATGGGGATCGCGTAGGTGCTCACTACGATGACATCGGCGTGGTGCGGCTCGCGCACTGCCCAGACGAGATGATAGACGGCTTTGAGCCAGTACCACTGGCTTCCACGGAGGTGTTCGCGGAGTTGTCTCAAGAGGTTGATCGCGTTCGGCGCGGTGAGAGAATAAGCGGACTCAGCGAAGTTCGGATGGTCGGTTTTGGTGACGTCACGGGTCTCCGCCAGAGTTCTGAAACCGAAAAAGGACTCGGTATTCTGCCTCCTGCGGCCCTGTCGGACGAGTCAGCGCCTAGCGAATCGGCGCCTGGCGAATCGGCGAAGCCCGGCATGCGGCAGTCCGCCGCAGCTACGGTGACTCAGATCTATGCCCGCACCTTCGCGACCGACAGCGCAGACACGCGAATCGGCGATTCGGGTGGTCCCAATATCTTTGTGCGTGGAGGCATGTTCGAGCGCGGCGGCCAGCCGTACATCGTAGGCGTGCACTCCTTGGGCGATGCGGCGCACTATAGCGTGGCGTTTCGAGTGGATGCGTACCGAACGTTCCTCGATGCGGCGCAACGCGAGGAAGCGGCCGGTTTGGCTGGGCGGCTGCTCCCGGACCCTTGCAGCCCTGCGTCAATCCTCGCGTGCCCGAGCCGATCGTGCGCCGCAGCCACGTTTCGAACGGTGTCGTTGCAGCGTGCTCCCGGCCGATGCGTTCCCGATGGACGATGTACGCTGGACTGTGAGGTGATGGACCCAGATTGTGCCTACGTTCCGGGCGTCTGCGGTCCCATTTGGCGGGCCTATGCTTCGAGAGGGGGTTCCTAAAGCCCAGGCGGGCGGAGCCAGACGTCTCCCAAAATCGCGCTGCCTTTGCCGTCGAACTCGAATCGAAGAGTGGTGGGGAGTTGTCCTTCGGCGTTTGGCGTGACGGTGGTCACCGCGCTGTCATAGACCAGGGATCGCCAGCGCGCGTCGTTGCCCTGTATAGACCAGTACGACGGCGCGACGCGTGCGCGGAGCTCGAGCGGATTCGGGAGCAGCGGCTTGGATGTGGTTCCGTCTGGGTACACCCATCGCAACTGCGTTCGGACCGGCGGAGGACGGCAAGGGTCTTGTTCGGGAGCGCAAAGCTCGCGACGCGTCAGCGTGACGTAGAGAAGCTCATTGGGCGCTACCTCGGTAGCGAGCGGGAGATCGAAACTTCCTGCCGCGCCTTCCCACGTCAACCGTTCGGCAAAGGAGTTGCTCGACGGAAGGATCATAAGTTCTGAGGTTTTTTTCTTGAGCCGTGTTCCGATGAACAGCCGACGCGCATCACTAGAGAACTCGTGAAGCGGCGCCACTCGCGAGCCAGGACGTGGTTGAATGCGTCCTTCCCGTCGCGGCCACACAACGCGTTCTTGGTCTAGCGCGCGATGTTCACGACTGATGGACCCGGCGAAGGTGGCAAGGCTTGGAGGCAAAGGAAATCTTGGGTCGAATATCTGGGCCAGCGCGGGTGATCCGTTTCCGACGTGGGCGCGAACAAACGACGCGATCACAGCGGCACCCAGCTTTGTCTGTACTTCCCGATTACGCGATTTGCTGACACGAAACCCTTCATTGTAGGCGCGCCGTGAAGCCTCTCGGGTTTCTGGATCTTCGACCGATGACAGAATTTGCTCGATCAACTCGGGCGCGAGTTCGCCGAGCTGGCGGGTCTTTCCTTCTTGAGTCCAGAGCGCGGGTTGGTCGCCGCCGCAAGTGTCTGTCGTATCCGAGTTTTGCCAGGTTTCATTAAAGAAATCGTGGTTTGCGCCCCACATGGCAAACACGGCTTTGTCTCTTGAATCCGCGGTTCGCGCGGGGTTGGTCACATTCGCGAACAATCGGTGTGTGCGCGTCGAATCGAACATCGACGAACTTCCGTCACAGCCCGCGATCAGGGTGAGCAACGCGGTGTTGGGCATGGAAAGAAAAGAACTAACCCCATCTCCAAATCCCGATGCGGCGATGCGCACCACGGCTTGGAAGTTCGTGCGATACATTGCATTGAACCAATGATGCCCTCGGTGCGGCATTGGCGATTCGGTTCGGAGCTCGCTTTGGAACTCTGCGGTGCGGAGAACTGCGTCGCCGCCTCGAGAGTGGCCGACCAACCCCACCTGGTTGAAGTCGATGCGGTGACGAAGAACTGGAAGAGGTGTGCTCGGATTGTTCACTCCGCGTGCTTGAATTTCCTCTCGACGCCAGGCCGACATGGGGACGCCATCGCGATCCCATGCATGGAGTTGCTCCAAGGTTTTGAATATCAAGAACGCTCGCCGATTGATGTGCCCCAGGTCTTCTTCGGGGCGAGCCGCCCGCCGGCCGATGCTCCGGTTCGCGTTGATCGACACCACCACGAAACCATGGCTCGCGAGCAATCGAGCCAATCGGTCAAAGCCGCGCCAATGGGGCGCTTCGAACATCCCTTCGGGACAGTCCTGGTCGAAGCCCAAGTGGTCCGTGGGCTCTACCCGCGGCCACCCGTCGCCTAGCTCGACTGAACAGGTCTCTCTGCCGCCGTGCAGGATGACCACGAGCGGCAGAGGCCTAGGATCCGAGGCAGACTTCTGATCCGAGCCCGGAGCGAAGATGCGGCCGGCAAGCTGCGTGCGCTCGACCTTAATTGTGGGTTCCGCAAGGCCCGCTGGATCCACGATGTTCGGGTCTGCTTCCGGCGGCAGTTCGTAGCCGCGCTCGTGCACCGTCCACGGACCGTGGTCCAGTAGACTGCCCAAGTCTTCGGTCGACTTCGGTCCAGTCGGAGCATCTTCAGTTGCCGATGCTGCGCAGGCGACGAAGAACGCGGCGTAGCACATCGTGACTGAGGCGATTTTCTTTTCCGTGATGATCACGTGGTGTTCCCAACTGATTGACGGCTACTCTAAGTTCGCCGGCCCTAGCCAATGAAGCGTACGAGCCGGCTGATCGCAGTGAGGTTGCGTGTATATGCACTCTGTGTCCGCGCCAACACACTCGCGGTCACACACTCCATCGCCGCGGACGCAGGTTCGTTCGAACGCTCGTACTCCGAGCGATGCGTAGCAGGCTGCACACAACGCCGATTCGGGTGCGCGCTCGGCCATGAATATGAGAGAGTCAGGTGGCTCGAGGCAGTCTTCTATCACGGCGACACATTCTTTCGGGAAACATGCCGCGACGGCCTGGGTTTCGCATTGTTGTCTCTCGTTGCTGAGACTCTCACAAAGGTCTTGCGGGGTCATCGTGCCGCAGCCTGGGGTGCATTTGTTTCTTTGCTGACTCAGACATCGCTGTGCTTGACGAATGCGACCAGCCGGCGGATGGGGATCGGCGCCTTGGCACAAGTTCGGCTGCGATTGAATGTTCGGTTGGCCATGAATGACGCTCCGCACCCAGGCGCCATGGCTGCTTTGGTCCACCCGCATGCCAACGGAGAACCGATAGGGGACTCCGGTCGACAGCAGGCCCAACTGTTCCCAACCGTTTGCCCCTGTCGGTACCCAGACGGATGGGGACCCGGAGTCACCCGGATGAGCTCCGCGTTGTTCGTCTCCAATCGTTTGGTGGTTTTTGATGAATGCCTGCGGATAGACGGTATCGAGCGTTTGGGCGAGGGACGAAGCGCCGTACGTTAGGTTGTCGTGATCAGCCAGCGGATCATTTGACGAAAAGGAGATCCAGCTCGCTGTTCGAAGCGGCGTTGGATCATTTGGCGCGGCGTGTGACGAGGCTAGCTGCGACGCGGGTATCCGCGATAGAGGTATCGGAGTGAAGTGCGCGAAGCGCTCGACTGGATGCTGAGGAAAGCACGTGCGAACCACGGCCACATCGTTCAGGAATGGCCATCTGGTTCGCGCTAGGGGATGCAGGTTCCAGTCGGAAGCTCGAATGTTGGCAACCAAAGCGTCGTCGAGAGAGCCCCATTCGTTGAGCATGAAGCGGGCATCGATGGCTTTCGCTTCTGTTTCACCGGGCTGGACAAAACTGGCGCGCGCCTGGCAGTGAGCTGCAGTGAGCACCCATCCGCAATGTCCCCGTGGACTTGGTGACGAGCCGTCGGGCGAATCCATCGCGACGACGGTTCCGACGCAGGAAATCTGTTTGGAGAACTGTTCGTCGTCATGAAAAAAACCGCCGACGGCGGGAAATTGGAAGGTTTTTCCTCCCCCGAACAGTTTTTCTCTTTCCTCTTCGAACGCGATGTCGGGTGCGCATCCCCAGAAAACAGCGATTAGGAAGCATTCGAACGTGCTTCGACCAAACGTGCCAAGGGGCTTGGAGCGCATGCTTTCGAGTTGACGCAAATAGCGCGCCAAGTGATGTAGCTTGACATGACAGCGCATGAGAGTTCACGGCTCGAGGTCCTAACGTTGGAGCGACTTTTGCATGGTCGAACACGCAATGATGTTTCGTTCGTATATTTTCTCAGTAGCTTGTCTGGCGTTTAGTTCAGCATGCACCGCTGCGACTCCGGAAGCAGGAGCGGTGCAAGCCAAGGCTTTGAACACCAAAACGGTTCCTTGCTGGTTCGACACCACACGCATTCCGACATCTCGGACGCTGGTGTGTCGCTACGTGACGGTCCCTCAGTGGCACCCTGGGATCACGGGTGGTCTCGCTGGCAACGCGCAGCCTGGACTTAGGCCACTTCAGATTGCGGTGGTCGTGGCCGAAAGCGCCACCGCGTCAAGCGAACCTCCGCTATTCGTGCTGGGCGGGGGACCTGAGGCGACGACGCCCAAGCTTTGGTGGCAGATGCCCTACTGGGAGTCGATGGCTGGTGATCGGGACATCGTGGTGCATGACTACCGTGGGGTTGGCTATTCGAAACCTTCGATTTCGTGCGACGTGGCTGAGCGCGACGCGAGGCGGCTCGAGACAGAGTTTTCCGTCGACCGAGATACCGTACGCGCCGAGGATTTCTTGGAACATCCAAACGCGCGGAAGTTGCTGGGTTCGCTCTACGCGACCTGTGCCGCGCGCGGTAAATCTCAAGGCGTCGACTATCGAGCGTTTACCGCACGGCAGATTGCAGCCGACGTCGACGCCATCGCGGGCGCGCTCGGATTCACTGGAGCAGTCGATCTCGTGGGCGAATCGTACGGAACGCGGCTCGCCCAGGTCGTCGCGATGCAGCATCCTGCGCGGGTTCGTCGCGCGGTCGTCGACGGTGTGAGTGCGTACGGGCTGGACTACATCGGGCAACAACATGCGTCGTTGAGTGCGGTATTGGACCGCATTTCTAGAGCTTGTTATGGCCAACCGGCGTGTCGTGCTGCTTACTGTGGCTCAGATTCTGATTCGGTTGCGGGCAACTGTGAGTTGTTTGAGCAGCACATCAACGAGGTCGCAGAGCGACTCCATGCGAAGCCCGTCGAGGTGACGTGGGGTGGTGTCGCGGGCGGCTCGATGCTCACGCAGACGTTGTATCCGACCGCCATCTTGAGTCTATTGGGCTTGGTCTCTCAGACGCCGACCGCATATCATGTTCCTGCGTTGGTGCGTGCCTTCCACGATGCGACGGAAGGTCGAACCGAACGGCTCGCAAGACTGATGGGATTGTTTGGTGGACTGGAACTCACCGATCAGGACGCAGCATCGAACGAAACCTTAGATGCGGGACTGGTGCTCACTTTCGCGGCGTATTGTGCCGATTACCGTACTCCCCAGGTCCGAATCGCGCATCAGGGACGGTTTCGTAGTATCGAGAGTATTTTTCTCGAACACACGCGAGAGTTCTATGAAACATGCGGACACCTCGGGATTACCGAGACCGATGCTGGGCTCTCGCCTTCGGAGCGTTTCTCTGGAGCGTTCCTTACGATATCGGGTGAGTTCGATGCGATCACCACCATGGAAAGTGCGGCGCTTGTCCGAGGGCTTTTTGGCGCAGACCGTGTGCAGCAGCGAGTCCTTACCCACGGTCCACACGTTGCCACTCTTGCGAACAGCGGAGACTGCGCGCGGAGTATGGCGCGGGAGTTCCTGGCCACCGGAAACGCTTCGCACTGCACCACGCCGCCGTTGACGTTCGACTCGAGTGAACCACCCGCATCCAATTGAAAGGGCAGCTCCATCACCGAATCGTCTGGGACTAAGCACTAGGGGACAGCACGAGGACGACGCTCTCCTTTGGAACGCCCTGGGTGCGCAAGACGCCGGACCAGGCATACTCGGTTGGCGCGTCGCTGTTTGCTACGCTCGCCCGGCGCGTCGGGCACGACAAACTCGTGCACGCGATGAGTCAGTTCTACCAGCGCAATCGCTGTGCGCGCGTCACCACCGAAGCGCTCGAGCGTTTTCTGCATTGCACATTGCCCGATGCACCCGATTCGCCTCATCCCGACGTGCGATTTTGTTTCATCGCTTCGTCTACGGCCGAGAAGGCACCCCGCCGAGCGTTCCAGGAGACTATTGTCGCTAGTGTTGCGGGATGGTTCAGACAATCGACCGCAGTCGGAAGAGGACCGAGTCCATCATGATTTGGGGGTTGGCGTTGCGGCGAAGGAGCTCGACGGTTTCTTCGAGCAGCTGGACGCGGGAGGCTGCGCCGTAGGGGCCCAGCTCTTGGGCTCGTTGACGGACCGTTTCTTTGGCGCCTTGGAAGGCCCATTGGAGTTCGTCGACGCCGGCCGCGGCGCAGGCAATGTCTCGGTAAAAGGCTTGCAGGGTTTCGATGAGAAGCTGCGGGTGGTCGTGTTTGGCGAGGCGTTCGGCGGCCGCGACGGCGGTTCCGGGTTGGGGGCGCTGGGTGGCCTGGTCGATGTGGATCGCTTCTTGGACTAGGGCTTTGCCAAGCCCTTGTTCGGCGAACGTGAGGGCGCGATCGGCGCGTCCGTCGGCGAGCGCGATCGCCGCGGCGCGCTCGGGTTCGGGCACCTCGTGGGCGGCGAGGATTTCATGGATGAGGCTCGCGGGCAGGCGCTGGAAGCGGACGCTTTGGCAGCGCGAGCGAATGGTTGGCAGGAGCTGGTCGGGGCGTTCGGCGAGCAGCAAGAAGTGCACGCCGGGACGGGCTTCCTCGAGCGTCTTGAGCATCGCGTTGGCGCCTTCGGGATGAATCTCAGGAAAGCTCACGTCGGCTTCGGGGAATATCAAAAATGTCGCGCAGGCTTCGAAGGGCGCGTATTGCGCGACGGGGAGGATCTCCTCGCGCAGCGTTTCCACGTTGATGTTTCGGTGCCCTTCGTTTCGCGGAAGAAACACGCGTACGTCGGGGTGGGTGCCGGCGTCGATTCGGGCGCTGCAGTTTGAGGTCGCGTCGCGATCCGTTGCGCTGCGATCCACTGGGTTCTGGGCGATGACGTAGCGCGCCAGCGCGAGGGCGGCTTTTTGTTTGCCTACGCCGCTCGGGCCTTGGAATAGGTAAGCGGACGCCAACCGCTGCTCGTCGGCCGCGCGCTTGAGCGTGCGCACCGCGGTGTCTTGAGCGCGAATGTCATCGAGCGTGCTCACGAGGGCGAGGGGGGTTCGGAGGCGGATTGAATCGCCGGGGAGCCGAGCTCGAACATGGATTGGGCCATGGTTTCGATGGCGTAGACCACGTCGCCCGGCTGCAGCGCTTCGGGGTCGGCAAACGCTTGCATGACAAGTCCATCGAGCAGGCCGATGACCAGCCGGGGGAGTAGTTCGACGCGGATTTTTGGTTTGATGCCGATCGCGTAGAGGTGGGTGGATAGGTAGTCGTGAATCTGCGCGGCGGCGAGGCGGTAGTAGTCGGCGAGTTGTGGGCGAAGTTTTTCTTCGTAGAGGCTTTGGGCCAGGAGGTCTGCAACGACGAGCGCTTCATCGGTTCGCTCCGCTCGCACGCGCCAGAGTTCCTCGAGGGACGCATGGAGCGACTCAAAGGGGTTTCCCCCAGTGGACCAGGCATCGATGGTTCGTTGTTGCACCGCGTCGCATGCGGTCTTGAGCACCACGAAGATCAGCGATTCCTTAGTAGGGTAGTGGTAATGCACGGCCCCTTTGCTCATGCCCGCTTCTCGCGCGATGTCCATCAAGCTGGTGCGGGCGTAGCCTTGACGCGCGAGCACGCGAATCGCGGCTTGCACGATATGCGCGGTGCTAATCTCCGACTTCTTGTAGCCCATGCGTTTGTTCGCGCCCGCGTGCTTAGCCTAGAGCTGCATCAGCGCCGCGCCCCAATTCAACCCTGACCCGAGCGCCAAGAAACACACCAGGTCGCCTTCTTTCATTTTGCCATCACGCCGCAGTTCGTCGGTCAAGATGCCTACCGTCGCAGCGGAGGTGTTGCCGAAGCGGGCAATGTTGCTGGGGACCTTCTCCGGGGGCAGTTTGAGCTGCTGGCGAACGGCGTTGTTGATGCGGTCGTTGGCTTGGTGGGCCACGAACCAATCGACGTCTTCGAACGTGACGCCATGTTTTTCGCAGAGCTGCGTGACGACGCGAGAGAGCTCGGTGACCGCCGTTTTGAAGAGGTCACGCCCTTGCATGCGGGGAATATGCTCCTCTCGTTCGAACATTTCAGGGGTGAAGTAGGGGCGGCTGCGAAATCCTCCGCTGGGAATGAAGATGCGGTCGTACATGCGGCCGTCCGTGTGCACCTGGGCTCCGATGAAGCCTTTTTCGCCTTCACCTTTGCGCATCACCATAGCCGCCGCGCCGTCGCCGAAAAGCACTGCCAGCCCCCGATGTCGGGTGCCTTTCTCGAAGGCTTCGGGGCGCACCGCGCGATCGCTTTCGCCGGAGAGGACGTCCCAATCTTCCCACGGCATGAATCCGGCGTGTGCATCTGCGCCGACGATGAGCACGGTCTTGGCTTGGTCGCTGAGCACGAGACCGTTGGCCACCTGGAGCGCGAACGGCATTGCGGCGCACTGCTGCCGAATGTCGAGCGCGGGAACTCGAGGGATGCCTAGTTTTGCCCCGAGGAGGCCTCCCGACCCAGGAAACACAAACTCCGGGGTCATGGTGGCGAACACGATATAGTCGATCTCCTTGGGGTCGATGTTTGCATCGGCGCAAGCCAAGCGCGAGGCCTCGGCAGCCAGATCGCTGACGCCTTCGCCCTCGGCCACGTAGTACCGCTGCTCGATCCCCGTCCGCTGACGAATCCACTCGTCGCTGGTGTCCATCACTTTGGCGAGCGCCGAGTTGGAAACGGGTTTTCCGGGCACGTAGTGTCCGGTTCCAATGATGGTGATGCCCGCCACGGGTTGTTCTCCTGAAGGCCTCTGCGGGCCGCGTTCGAGTCGAAAAAGCGTCTAGCATCGGCTGTGCCGGAAGTCACGGCGGCGCCCGGGCTCCTCCTTCTCGGGGAGCTTTCCGAGAATCAGGCTCTTCCCCGGCGGGAGGATGCGAGCGATACAAGGTCGGATCTGGTAGGCTGATGTCGTGCGTTTCGCGTTCATTGCTGTGAGCATGCCGCTTGTTTGGCTGGGCGGCGTGGGTCTAGGCTGCACATTGGACGAGACGGGGTTGCGGGAAGCCGCGGTGATCGACGGGGGTACGCGTCGGGTGGCTCCGCAGGGTGATGCGATGGCGGACGCCTCCGGTTGGAACGATGGCGGCGCGACGCTGGATGGTGGGGGCTCGGATGGCGGAGGCACGCAAGACAGCGGTACGGACACTGGGCCCCCGTGCCCCGACCCGCAGCCCGAGCGCTGCGACGCGATCGACAACGATTGTGACGGGGACATCGACGAAGAAACCTGCAGCGAATGCGTGCGCGCAGTGATTTCGGGTCGCGTGTACCTTCTATGCGCCAGCGAAATGAATTGGTCGGATGCGCGCGCGTTTTGCTTGAATCGCGGGTACGATTTGGTGGTGCTCGATACCCTCGCTGAGGATCGGGCGATTTGGGAGCGGGCCAAATCGATCAGTGCGGAAGATTGGTGGATCGGCATGACCGATGCGATCACCGAAGGGACGTATTTGTGGGTCGACAGTCGTGTGGCGTGGACCAACGGCATGGCGTCGACGTTCACCAACTGGCGCGATGGAATGCCCGAGAATGTCGATGAAGAGGACTGTGTTGAGTTTGACGAAGACCTCTCCGACGGGCTCTGGGCGGATAATGGCTGTGCACGTCGCTCGCCTTTTGTCTGCGAGATCGGTCGCTAGAGCACGGACCCATGAAGCTTATTCGAATCGTGCTCAGCGATTTGCATTTGGTCACGGGCGTGCGCCCCGGCAAGCTCAACCCGCTTGAGGATTTTTTTCACGACGATCGCTTCGCCGAGCTGCTCGCGCACTATGACGAGGCAGCAGGCGAACAGGGTGAAGTCGAGCTTATTCTCAACGGCGACATTTTCGATCTGCTCAAAGTCAAGATTGGCGGCGCGTGGCCTACCGAAGTCACGGACGAAATCGCCACCGAGAAACTGCGTCAGTGTTTGGAGGGACATCCGCGATTCGTGCACGCGCTCAAAGAATTTTTGGGGAAGAAAAATAGGAGGGTGACTTATCTTCCCGGCAACCACGACCTCGACATGCTGTTTCAGGGGGCGCAAGAGTTGTTCCGACGCTACGTCGCTCCTGGCAAGGCAGGCGAGCAAGTTCGTTTTGTGACTAGTTCGGATACCTACTACTTGCCGGAAGGCATTCAGATTCGTCACGGCCACCAGTTTGAGCGCGTACACCGCGTCGACTACGGAGCGCTTACCGAAAAACGTCGCGACGGTACCCCCGTCTTGGTGCTGCCCTGGGGGAGCTTGTGGATTTTGGAGGTGATGAATCCGCTCAAGGAGCTCCGTAGTCATATCGATCGAATTCAACCGCTCGGAAGGTTTCTTATCGCATCGCTGCTGTTTGATCCGGGGTTTGTGGTGAAGTTTCTGTGGCGCTCTACGCTGTACTTCCTCAAGCACCGCGTGTTCGCGTTTCAGGCGTGGCGCCAACGAATTCGAAACTTGCCGCGATTGTTGCGCGAAGAAGTGATCGAGCTGATCGGTGGCTACGACGAGCGCGCGGCCCGAGCGCTCAATCGAACACGCGGCGCGCATACGCTGATTGTGGGACACAGCCATGGGCCACGTTTCCGGCAGCTGCCAAGCGGTAAGATTTTGGTGAATACCGGTACCTGGATCAGCATGATCAATCTCGATCTTCAATACCTTGGCCAAGATAGCGGCTTGACCTATGCGCTCATCGAGTATTCAGACGAAGGCCGACCGCAAACCAGGCTCATGAGATGGTACGGTGCGAGGACGCCTTGCGAGGCCGTCCCCTACGCCGACTAGAGCAGTGGCCTTTTGGCCTGAGCGCGCGACCGACTCTTCCTGCGCTTTTGAGCTTCCGATCGTCTACACTGGCTCGTCGGGATGCGACTGGATCTTCATATGGCCAAACGGCGCGGGTGGTTGGTGTGTGCGATGGCGTTGTGGGTCTACGGGTGGGGAGCGTCGGAGGTGGCGGGGCAGAGTTCTGAGGCGGCAAGAGCGCCAGCGGTGGGGATTGTGCTTCATCCACCGAAGGATTTGCGGGCTGGCGATCGGCGGCAGTTGCTGGTGGACGTGACGGTGCGGCCGCGGCAAGGGCACCCACTGTTGTTTACCCCGAGCAGTGAAGGGACTGCGATCGAAATTGTTCGTGGACGGCTGCTGCGTTCGGATGCGGATGATCCGGAAGCCGCGGTGCTTCGATTTCGGGTTCCGATGATCGCTCACCACGCCGGGACGTCGATCGTCCGGGTTCATGTGCTTGGCTACGTGTGCAAGAGCACTTGCCGGTCAGTGGAGGCTGAAGGCTCGCTCGTGGTGCGCGTTCGGCCGTCGATCGAAAGCGCCGCGGATTGACTGCGACGTCGATGATGCCTCCTAGTTGAATGTCGCCGAGAACATGAGGCTGGCGCCCAACACGGTGAGCCGAGTTCCGTCCAGATCGGGGACCCAGCCAATCAAGAACTGAGGCGCGACACCGAGGCCCCATTCCGGGCCAACCCACCATTCTTTGCCGCCCACGATGTTGATGCCGACTCCGGGGTCGCTTTCTGCGACGGCTACTCCGCCATCGTCTAAAGAGACGCTGAGCAGCGCGATGGATCCGCCAAGGAACATGTTGATGGGGGTGAAGTAGCCACCGAACCCGAGGCCAAGCCCTCCCGCGCTGAACGACAAGTCATCACGAACCCGTGTGGTGGTCCCGTCGATGTCTTCTCGAGGATCGGGCGCGATAAACGAGAAGAAGTCTGCGTAGATGATGAAGTTCTCGACCGGGGCTCCCCCCACCGCGATATTGATGCTCAGCGCGCCGCCGAAGATTCGAAACTCGCCGAGTTCGTCGTCCGCCGATGCTTGGGTGTAGCCTGCGCCGACGGCGAGGCGAAGGAAGAAGCCGGTGTGCCGGCGTCCGGGTTTTCGAAATAGCGAGCTGGCTCGCCCTGTGCCGGTGTATGGAACGATCGCGGGGATGTCTCCCGTGTCGGGAGGCGGCGGTTTGGCGTACTCGTAACCCGGCGGAGGATTCGACGGTGGAGGGCTCGCGGGCTCCTCCGTCGCCGGGGGGCTCGACGTTTCTGGTGTCGTCGCAGGAGGCGGTTCAAGCGTCGAAGGACTGTCCTGAGCAAATGCGTGCGAAGCGGGTAGTGCGATGGCGAGCGCGTACGAGACGAGCGTTGCAATTCGGAGTTCTGGTCTGGGATCGCACGGCGCTCCGGTGCTGAGTTGCCGAATCGTCATTCTCACGGAAGCTTGTAGCAGAAAAGCGTGCCCGGGCTTGTCGAAGACCCTCTCGTGAGGCACGACACGCGCATTGACGGGCCGGCTTTGCCGCGTTACGCGGCAGTTTGGGTCTCGTGGTCGGGAGGTATCGGTCGGATGAAGTGTGCGTTGATCTCGGTGTCAGACAAACAGGGCGTGGTGGAGTTTGCGCGGGGGCTGCACGCTGCCGGGGTGGAGATTTTGTCCACTGGCGGAACCGCACGCACGCTGCGGGACGCCGACATCGCGGTGATCGATGTGTCGGAGTACACGGAATCGCCGGAAATCATGGATGGGCGCGTCAAGACGCTGCATCCGCGGGTGCATGGCGGAGTCTTGATGCGGGATCGCGAGAGCGATCGCGAGGCCATCGCGCAGATCGGCGGAAGGCCTATCGACCTCGTGTGCGTCAACCTCTATCCCTTTCGCGATACGGTGCAGCGCGGCGCTGCGCACGAAGAAGTCATCGAGAACATCGACATCGGTGGCCCGTCCATGTTGCGGAGCGCGGCAAAGAACCACGCGCGGGTAACCGTGGTTTGTGATCCCGGCGACTACGCTCAAGTTCTGGTGTCGGTGGAAGCTTCTGGAACCACCGATGCGGCGCTTCGAGCCAAGCTGGCACAGAAGGCGTTTTCACATACCGCCGCCTACGACGAGGCCATCGCCGAATATTTGCAGCGTGCACAAGATGAGCAGCACAAGGGGGAAAGCGCCGCGCGCGAGTTTCCCGACGTCCTGGAGCTTCGTCTCAGCAAGGCCTACGATCTTCGCTACGGCGAGAACCCACACCAATCTGGCGCGTTCTACGTCGACCCAGATGCTGAGGCCGGTAGCTTGGCGCGCGCTCAATCCGTGGACGAAGGGAAGAAACAACTGTCGTTCAACAATCTTGTCGACGTAGACGCAGCGCTTGAAGCCGTGCGCGAGTTCGAAGAGCCAGCGGCGGTTGTGGTCAAACACACGAATCCTTGCGGGGTGGGGCGCGCGGCAACGTTGGCCGACGCGTATCGTTTGGCTCGTGAGGGTGACCCGGTGAGCGCGTTCGGAGGCATTGTCGCGCTCAATCGCGAAGTCGACGCCGCGACTGCGGAAATCATCGCCGAAACGTTCATTGAGTGCGTGGTTGCTCCTGCGTTCTCAGATGAAGCGCGTCAGCGCCTCGGCCACAAGAAGAACCTGCGGCTGCTCGCAACAGGGGCGTGGCTTTCCTCGGCCCATCCGGCCATGCATGCAAAGAAAATAAGCGGCGGACTCGTGGTCCAGCAGCGCGACGCGACGGGGTTCGGCGAAGTTCAACGTGGTCGAGTGGTTACCTCGCGAGCGCCATCCGCCGAGGAGCGAGAAGCGCTCGATTTTGCGTGGCGGGTATGCAAACACGTGAAATCGAACGCCATCGTGTTGGCCAAACCGAACTGTACGGTGGGCGTTGGGGCAGGGCAGATGTCCCGGGTGGTGAGCGTGCGCCTGGCCGCTCAAAAGGCTGGAGATCTGGCAATGGGCTCGGTCATGGCGTCCGACGCGTTCTTCCCGTTCGCCGACGGTCTTCAAGCGGCTGCGGAGGCGGGCGTCACAGCGGTGGTTCAGCCAGGTGGTTCGAAACGCGACGAAGAAGTGATCGCCGCCGCGAACCAAGCAAACGTGGCGATGGTGCTCACCTCCATCCGCCATTTTAGACACTGATTTTTTTAGGGTTTGGCACCCAAACCCTCTCGTTCGGGATACGATCCCGAACGATTCACCCAAGCTCCCCCGCCAGGAGGCACGTAACCTGGTTGCGTGAGGGTAAACTGCCGGGGCCCCATCGCGAAGCGATGGGGCGGC